>NZ_JBFTIL010000023.1:0-85028 GCF_056394745.1 Paenarthrobacter sp. 10N417 | reverse complement strand
CCACGGTCCGGAAGACCTCGAACACGTTGCCCAGGAACTCAACGGCCGCCCACGCAAAACGCTCGGCTGGAAAACTCCCGCCGAGCGTTTACGTGATTTACTACTAACCACCTAACCAACAGGTGTTGCAACGACCCCTAGAAACCGCCAACCATAAGTTCCGGAGTCGGGCCCTTTGCTGTTCGCGGGCGAGCCGTTGTGGTGTTTGCGGTCTTAGCGGCGTTGCGGAAGAAGTCCCCTGACTGCGCGGCCGGATCTGGCAATCCCTCGCCCCGTCCGCCGGAACAGGGACCCCACAGCGCGGAAGGGGGCACCGAGTGCGTGGAACCACCGGCGCATGAGCGACGGCGGCAGCCAGTTGGCGCGGAAGCGAACCAGCCAGCTGGTATTGTTCCGCAACGATTCACGCACGACGGCGATCCTGGCCGCCGCCGGCGAGGCCGCCTTCATCGGGCGACCATAACGTTGCCGTTCGAAGTCCGCGGTGAGTGAAGCGACGGCGGCATGGGCGGCGTCGTCGAGACCTCCGGCCTCACCCAGAATGGAACTTGAACGGAGCCGGGCGGAAAAGTGCCTTGGCGTCTCACTGGGCGTGGACGGCACACCATAATCCGTGGCGAGGTCCTGCAACTCTGCCCATGCGAGGGCAGCGGAATCATGGTGACCCCGTGATGCCCGATCCGCTGGTTCCTTGGGATTTAGCCGGCGGCGTCGCAGGATTACCCTGCTCAGCCTCGGCGAGCCAAGGAAAGCCGCGAGCAACAGCACTGACGAAATCGTGGCAATAACCGTTGGCAGGGGGTCACTTGGAGCAGAGCCGGCAGTTTGCGCGTCGCCTCCCGGCAGCGGAACAGTGGTCGGAGGAGGCGTCACTGCGGTGCCTGGAACGTCCTTCTCGTCAGCATTGGTGCTCAGGCCGCCCGGGACTGAGGACTCGGTGGCATACTCCGGAACAACGCCGCGCGATGGGGTCGGCTCAAAGGGTACCCACCCCAGTCCTTCAAAATAGAGCTCGGGCCATGCATGGGCGTCACGGGCGTCTACCTCATACTCCGGGAACGATCCCTGACCTACCAAGGCGACAGTTTCGCCCGTAAGCCGGCCGGGCGCGTATCCCACTGCGATGCGGCTGGGGATGCCCTCCACTCGGGCCATGACCGCCATGGCGGAGGCGAAGTGGACGCAATAGCCGCTCTTGACCGCCAGGAAGTCCGCCAGCACAGACAGCCCGTTGCCGTCATAGCCGTTTTGGACCGGAGCCTGAAGGGAGTACGTGAATTCACTGGAGCGCAAGTATTTCTGGATGGCCAGCGCCTTGGCGTAGTTGTTGCCTGCTGAAGACGTCACTTGCTCCGCAGTCTGGCGCACAATGCTTGGCAGGTTCCCTGGAACGCGGAGGAAATCCTCCGAAATGGACTTTGGCTTACCCGTGGCTTGGGACAGTGCCTGTGCCGTGATCTTGGGTGCGGCCGAGAAGACCACATACCGTTGTGCCAGTGTGCTGGTCTCGGTGCTCATGATGCTCAGGGTGGCTGGATCCCAGGTCCAACGGCCGTTCAGCCCATTAACGGAGACGGGGGCGAACGGTGCCGGTAAGTAAGGGCTGGTGAACAAACCCGCGTTGATGGACGTCACCGCATTCACGACTTCTCCCTGGATGGAGTAGCCCGGCTCTATCCGGTCCACCCCGCTCCGCCTTGACGCGGAGCGGTCATCGGGAGCCCAGGTTTCGCCGTCGAAGTGGTCAATGGTGACGGACCTCAGGTAAGTGGCGGCGCTGGAACTAGTGGAGTACGTGATGCGTCCTGCCCCCGTGGGACTCCGCAGGCTGTTACCCAGGGTGATCATCGGATTCAGGCCGTTCGAGGTACCCCAGGGGCTTAGCCGCGAACCTTGCGGGAAGGTGCCGGTTTCAAACCCTGGAATCGCCAATGGAACAACCAACGCCAAACCCAGTGCCAGTGCGCCCGTCACCAGGGAGCGCCTGATCTGGCCGGAACTTCGTGGTGCTCCGGACTGCAGCCTCGCATCAGGGGCGAACCAATGGCTGCAACCAAGAACCAGCAGATATCCCACGGTGGCCCCAACAAAACCTGCGACACCTACGCTTTGCGGCTTGATGGTTGCCGGAACCACCATGACGGCGAGGAGGCCGATTCCACTGGCTGCCGGCATCGATAGCGGCACTGCCAGAGCGTCAATCAGGATCACCAGCAGTCCCAGGCAGGCGCAGGTGACGAAGACAATCCCAGCGTTGGGTGCCACTGGAGCACTCTCCGACACAACTGTCTCTGCGGCGCGCTTGATGAGCCGGCCTACCGCGGTAAACGTCCCGGTGGTGGGGACAAAGCCCAGGAAGCTGTCCTGCCGGCAGAAGGTGAAACTGAGTATCCCGGCCAACGCGGCCAAGGAGCCCAACGTGGTAAGCAGAGGCTGGATCCGGAGGGTCCTGAGGATGGCCAGCGTCAGGGCCACAGCCACAACGGTGGTGATCAGGGGCATGAACCAGGCCCAACCCCTGAACACTCCATTCAGTGATAGAGCTGAACCGAGAACGGCCACGGCCACCGAACCGGCCATGATCCACGGGTAGAGGCCGGGCGGCTGGGCTCGCTGTGGGGGAGGAGTGGGGGCGTCTCCGCCAGCCCCCTGTTGCGGTAGGCCTCGCGGGTACGTTGAGGGGGACCCACGATGGGACGTGGCGGTCATCGTGGCACCGCCGCTCCGCGCCGTACGTCCATTGCCGCACTGGCGGCTAGGACTATTCCGCCTTCGTCGAAGCCGGACCAGGCCGCCGTCAGTGGCGTCTTCGACGTGACGGAGACAGCTTTCCAGCCGCCTTGCCTCAAGGTTTCCAGGACATCGTCCTTGTTGCGGGAGTCATGGTTGCGGGAGTCCGGGTTGCGGGACTCGTTATTGCTTTGAGGGTCCGTGACTACTATCGCGAAGGCATTGGCGCCATAGCCGGCCGCGGGAGCAAGGGCCTTGGCCTCGGCCAGGGTCAGGTTGCCAAGCAAGGCAAGGAGCGGGCCGCGCAAACGATGTGCGGCGAGCTTGTCCATCAGGCGGTCGTCGAAGACGGAATCAACGTTTTCCTGGCCCGGTACCTCCGCTGCCCCATTTAGACGGTGAACCGTAGAACCAGAGGGTTCACGGGAGCGCTGTTCATGCTCCGGACTACCTTCTCCCGTGCGGTGGTGTTCAGCCCTGTGGTGGTCAACCCAGTGGTGTTTTGGTCCGCTCAACTCAATGGCGGCCAAGCCTTCGGCAATGGCATGAAGGCCGGCGACGCCACTGAACTCTTCCACGCCCGGGTCCGGTGCCGACGGCGAGCGAATGAAGGCCGGGCTACCGAAGGCGTCCAGGACGCGCAGCGAGTAGTTCCGTTCGGCCAAGTGCGCGCTGATGGACATCGCCGCTGTTACAACCCACTCAAAATTCGGGCTGGTCACGAGGTCGGAGTCGTCGTCGTGCGAGCTGAAAACCGAGCTACTGCCGGAGGCGAAGGCCGCGAAACGTTGGTCAAGGATGATGGTGGCTTCCGGAGTGGTGACCGATTCCTCCTGGCGGACCATGAGCTGTCCGTGCCGCGCCGTGGCGGGCCAGTGGACGCGGCGCATGGGATCCCCATGCCGGTATTCGCGCGTCATGATGTCGTCGTCGCTGGGATTCGCCCTGATACGGGTGGCCGTTACGCCATCGTTCCCACGCGCCCCGGCGAGTCCCGTTACGGGAAGTTCGACGGCGGCCGGCGTCACAGTGAGGAGGTCGCCGTCGTCGATGGCATGACGCCGCAACGACAAGCCGAAGGGGTCGCTGAACTCGGCAGTAACAGGACCTATGCGGAACTGTCCCCGCTTGCCGGACCGCAGATGGTATTCGTAGCGGCTGGTGCCGCCTGTTGCAGTCCGCGCCGGGAAGCGGAAAGCCGGCGGATCGCCGAACCGTGGAGGCAACTGTTCCTCCATGATCACGTGGCCTGTGGAGAACGTGGACCTGGCAACAGCCAGGCGAACGGTGGTGGCGGTGGACGTTTCCACGGTGGAGGGATTGAATTCCCGGTACACCTGGAACTTGGGTTTCAGCACCCGGACTCCGGCCAGCGCAACCAAGGGAAGTATCAACAAAAATACGGCCAGAGTCAGGAGATCGCGCCTGCCCATAATGTACGCACATACGAGCGAGAGGACCCCGGCGGCGAGCAATCCCCATCCGCGGCTGGTAAACAAATGCTTGGGGAGCCGATCCACGAGTGCCATGCCCGCTGTCTCCTATGCGCTTTGCTTGTCCCTGCGCCACGCGCCAGGCGGTTCCTGGGCGACCGGGAGGGAAGCGAGGATGCCCCGCAGGACGGTTTGGGGAGTATCGCCGGAACTCGCGGCCTTCCGGTCCAGGATGATGCGGTGGGCGAGTACCGATTCGGCAACGTCCACGACGTCGTCGGGAAGAACAAAATCGCGTCCATCCAACGCTGCCGTGGCCTTCGCGGCGCGCAGCAACTGCAGCAAGGAGCGGGGACTGGCGCCGAGTCGAAGGCGGACACTTTCACGGGTGGCCCGGCCAATGGCAACCGTGTATTCCTTGATGGCCGTGGACACGTAAACCTGCTGGACGGCTGCAATCATGGCTGCCACATCGGCCGCTGTGACCACCGGGGTTACGTTGATCAAAGGAGAGGACGCCTGATGCGTTTCCAGCATCTCGATCTCGGCATCCCTATCCGGATAGCCCATGGAAATCCTGGCCATGAAGCGGTCGCGCTGGGCCTCGGGCAGCGGATAGGTGCCCTCCATTTCGATGGGATTCTGCGTTGCCACCACCATGAACGGCAATCCCAGCTGGTACGAGTGCCCGTCCACAGTCACCTGATGCTCTTCCATGCACTCCAGGAGCGCGGACTGGGTCTTGGCCGAGGCACGGTTGATTTCGTCGCCGATCACGATGTTCGCGAACACGGCACCTGGCCGGAACTCGAACTGCCGCGAAGACTGATTGTAGATGGACACGCCCGTCACATCAGAGGGCAAAAGGTCCGGGGTGAACTGGATACGGGACACTGTGCAGTCCACGGTCCGGGCCAGTGTCTTTGCCAGCAGGGTCTTGCCAACCCCGGGCACATCCTCCAGCAGGAGATGGCCCTGGGCCAGGAGAACCGTCAGTGCAAGCTTTGCTGCATCTGCCTTGCCATCGATGACCTTGCTGATGGATGCCAGGATGCGCTCGCTGGCATCGTGGAAACGTTCCGCGTCCATGACCTGCGGCTTGTGTCCGTTGAGCGCCGCGGCGTCCCGGGGCAGCGCACTGTACGCCTCGCCCTGAAGTCGGGTAGGTTCAACGGTGACTTGTCGCTTGGACTCCATGGATTGCCCTTCAGCCGTGGCCAACGCCGGTGTCGGCCGTCTGTCCGTTCCAGACTACCCAGACTTTGGCCGTCCCTGACATAGTGCTCCGGGAATTTATGTGCCAACTGGAATTTGTCTCCAAGCATGGGGGACCGCGGTCCGATTAAGGTGGGAACATGTGCAATTCCCTCGCCCCCGCTCCCTACCGCGCGTCCTCTGGTGCAACAGAAGCATCGGATTCCCGCAAAGAGTACCCGCCACCCCCGGAACCGCTTCCCGTACCGGTGATGGACAATCACACGCACTTGGACTTCCGGCATGGATTGATCGAAGTCGGCGTTGCGGATGCCATGGATGCCGCCGAGGCTGTTGGTGTCCAAGGGGCCATCCAGGTTGGCTGCGACCTGGAATCGTCCCGCTTCACAGTGCAAGCTGTCCAGGCCGATGCCCGCTTGTTGGGAGCCGTTGCCATCCACCCCAACGACGCACCCGCCTACGCGGGGCGGGGGGAACTGGAATCGGCGCTGGCAGAGATCGAGGAACTGGCCGGCCACCCACGGATCCGTGCCATCGGCGAGACAGGATTGGACTTCTTCCGAACCCACGGTGAGGGCCTGACACATCAGCGGTATTCCTTCCGGAGGCACATCGACATCGCCAAGCGGCTTGGCCTCACGCTGCAGATCCACGACCGCGACGCCCACGATGACGTGGTGCAGGTGCTGAACGAGGAAGGCGCCCCTGAGCGGGTGGTTTTCCACTGCTTCTCCGGCGACGAGGAACTGGCCCGCATCTGCAATGACAATGGCTGGTACATGTCTTTTGCGGGGACCATGACGTTCAAGAATGCGGGCAACCTCAGGGCAGCGTTGGCTATTGCCGAGCCCAGCCGGATCCTGGTGGAAACAGATTCGCCATTCCTCACGCCACACCCGTACCGTGGCCGGCCAAATGCGAGCTACATGGTGCCATACACCGTTCGCTCGATGGCGGAAGTGACAGAAGATGACCTTTCAGAACTTTGCGCCAGGCTTGCTCAAAATACCGTAAATGCCTACGGATCGTGGGGCTGAAACGGGCTGTTCGAATCCCTCTGGGACTGACGGCGATGAATACCCGGTATGTAGAATTCTTGGTCCGTTTATAACGGATCGGTTACTGTGTACAACAAGTAGCCGGGGTCGGGGAAGGCCTTCGGACAACTGGCCCGGATCCGTCCGGGCTCTTTAGTTGAATGTATTTGGCGGCGCAGATGCCGGCAGCAGAGGGTGGGACCAGGCTTTTTTGCCTGGCCCCTCAGTTTTGCGGCTGGCATTATTTTTTGCGCTTTTCCCCGTGCCCGGATGGTCTGAGAGTTATGGGCAATCGTGATCAAGTTCTTCACAACGGATGGCAAGTTCAGCTTTCTCAAAGTCGGTGCCCAGTTGCTGGTTGTTGTAGCACTGGTGGTCGGTGTAGTCGCCTTCGTCGGCAACAACAAGACAATCACCTTGAATGTTGATGGCAAGGTGAGCTCCATCCAGACCTTCGGCGGCACAGTTGACCAAGTGGTCAAAGCAGCCAAGGTCGAGCTGAAGGACGCAGACCGTGTTTCACCGGACCTTGATAGCCAGGTGGAAAACGGCTCGGTGGTCAATATCAACCTCGCCAAGGCCGTCTCCATCGAATTGGACGGCGCCCGCAAGACCGTCAACACCAACGCGCCGGACGTCGCCGGCCTGGTGAGTGAACTGGGAGTCGCCAGCTCCTCCGAAATCTCCCAGCCGAAGGACGCCTCCCTGGCTGTTACCGGCTCCTTCGTTTCCATCTCCACGCCCAAGACGATCAGCTTGGTAGCTGACGGCAAGGACACCAGCACCACCACGACGGCGCCCGACGTCGCAACCGTCCTGAAGGACGCCGGAGTCACCTTGGGTGCCAGCGACCGCGTCTCCCAGCCCGGCAACGCACCGGTCATCCAGGACATGGTGATCAAGGTCTCCCGCGTGGACACCAGCAAGACCGCCGACGCCACTGAGGAAGTGCCGTTCGAAAGCGTCAGCACCGATAGTGCCGATCTCTACAAGGGCGACGAGAAAGTGACCCAAAAGGGCGTTGCAGGTTCCGTTGTGAAGACGTTCAAGCTGGTCCTGGTGGATGGCCGGGAAGCTTCCCGCACCCTTGTATCCAGCAATGTCACCACCCAGCCTGTCACCGAAAAGATCGCGGTCGGAACCAAGGCCCGCCCCGTCGCTGCCAAGGTTGCCACTTCCAGTGGTCCCACCGGCGCCCCGAACGAAGCCATGTGGGACAGGATCGCCCAGTGTGAGTCCGGCGGGAACTGGTCCATCAACTCCGGCAACGGATACTATGGCGGGCTGCAGTTCTCCAGCCCCACGTGGTTGGCCAATGGGGGCGGCGCCTACGCCCCCACCGCCAACCTTGCGACCAAAGCACAGCAGATTGATATCGCCAACCGCCTCTACGCCAGGAACGGCCTCAGCGACTGGGGCTGCGCGCACGCAGCCTGACCCCGCACAGGCGATACGATACCTAGGTGACTGAACCGAATTCCGAACCCGCCGCCGTCGTGCCTTTGATGGGCGCCACAGACATCCGACGGTTAGCCGAGGAAATCGGTGTCCGCCCTACCAAGACCTTGGGCCAGAACTTTGTCATTGACGGTAATACGATCCGCAGGATTGTCTCAGCCGCCAATATCGACGCCGGGGAAACCGTCCTTGAGGTGGGTCCAGGTCTGGGCTCCCTGACGCTGGGCCTGCTGGACGCGGCGCGCACTGTTGTTGCAGTCGAAATCGATCCCGTGCTCGCCAGGAAGCTCCCCGAAACTGTTCGTGCATGGCGGCCCGAGGCTGAAGACAACTTCCACCTGGTCCTCTCGGACGCCATGAGGGTCACGGAACTGCCAGTGCAACCGACAGCACTGGTGGCCAACCTCCCGTATAACGTGGCCGTCCCTGTGGTGCTTCACTTGCTGCAACACTTCCCGAGCCTGCAGCATGGCCTGGTCATGGTGCAGGATGAGGTCGCAGACCGCCTGGCAGCAACTCCTGGAAGCAAGATCTACGGCGTGCCCTCGGTCAAGGCCGCATGGTACGGGCACATGCGCAAGGCCGGCGTGATCGGCATGAACGTGTTTTGGCCCGCTCCGAAGATCCACTCAGGACTCGTTGCTTTTACGCGTCATGACCCACCCGCCACCCACGCCACCCGGGAGCAAGTGTTTGCTGTCATTGACGCCGCGTTTGCCCAGCGTCGTAAGACCCTCCGTGCCGCTTTGGCTGGATGGGCAGGCAGTGCGGCAGAGGCCGAACGGTGCCTCGTTGCCGCAGGCGTTGATCCCACAGCCCGGGGCGAGGTCCTGGACATCGCTGCCTACGTCCGGATCGCCGAAGCCCGCCACCCAGCGGACGCATGAGTCCGAACACCCGCAAACCCAGCGGCCTGCCATACGCAGGCGATCGCTTCCATGCCCGAACTGTCCGGGTCAAAGCGCCGGGGAAGATCAACGTTTCCCTGAGCGTTGGTCCGTTGCGCCCTGACGGCTACCACTCCGTGGCAAGCGTCTACCTGGCCGTTTCCTTGTACGAGGAAGTGGCGGCCACCAGCACCGAAGCTGAGGGAATTACCGTCAGCATCAGCCCCAAAAGCACGCTGGACCTGGACGGCGTCGACATTCCCCTGGACGAAAGCAACTTGGCCTACAAGGCCGCAGCCATCATGGCAGAGCTGTCCGAGAAACCAACCGGCGTCCACCTTGAAATCACCAAACGCGTGCCGGTTGCCGGAGGTATGGGTGGGGGCTCCGCCGACGCCGCCGCTACGTTGCTTGCCTGCGATGCCCTGTGGAACAGCGGCCTTTCCCGCGAGGAACTTGCCCACCTGGCAGCCGAACTGGGCGCGGACGTTCCGTTCTCGCTCCTGGGCGGGACCGCCGTCGGACTCGGTGTTGGCGACAAATTGTCACCCGCGCTTGCGAAGGCACAAATGGATTGGGTGCTGGTATTTGCCGACTACGGCCTCTCCACGCCCGACGTTTTTCACACGCTGGACGGACTCCGCGACTCCGAAGGCGTGGAAATCCCCGAACCCGTAGACGTTGACCCCACAATCCTCCAGGCCCTGCGCCACGGCGATCCCGAGACCCTCAGCCGGGTGCTGATCAACGATCTCCAGCGGGCATCCATCGCCCTGGCCCCACAGCTCCGGGACACCATCGGCCTGGGCGAAGCTCGCGGCGCCCTGGCAGGCATGGTGTCCGGGTCCGGGCCCACCATCGCACTGCTTGCCAGGGACTCGGTGTCCGCCAGCGTCCTCGCTGAAGAGCTGACCCATCGAGGCCACACAGCAGTCGCCGTCCACGGACCCGTGCCCGGCGCCCGGATCATCTCCGATACCCTCCTTTAGTAGCTCCCGCATTCCAGCAGTAGAAAGTAGTACCCATTGGCCCACCTGCTTGGCGGCGAAAACCTCACCGTTTCGTTCGCGACCCGCACTGTCCTCGACGGCGTCACCCTCGGTTTGGAGGATGGCGACCGCATCGGCATGGTCGGCCGCAACGGTGACGGAAAATCAACCCTCATGCGTTTGCTCGCCTTGCGCTCGACGCCCGACTCCGGCCGCGTCACCAAACGCGGGGACGTCAACGTCGGCTACCTCGACCAAGGCGACGTGCTCGACGGCGACCTGACAGTCGGCGCTGCGATCGTCGGCGACCGCGCGGACCACGAATGGGCGGCCAACCCCAAGATCCGCGAAGTCATGGGCGGACTGGTAGGGGATGTCGACTGGCACGCCAACGTCCATGCCCTCTCCGGCGGGCAGAAACGCCGTGTCGCGCTGGCCAAGCTCCTCATCGAAGACCACGACGTCATCATGCTGGACGAACCCACCAACCACCTCGACGTCGAGGGCGTGGCCTGGCTGGCAAAGCACCTCAAGACGCGCTGGCGCGCCAACCAAGGCGCGTTCCTGGTGGTCACCCACGATCGCTGGTTCCTTGACGAAGTTTGCAACTACACCTGGGAAGTCCACGACGCCATGGTGGACATGTTCGACGGCGGATACGCCGCTTACGTTTTGGCGCGCGCAGAGCGCGACCGGACGGCCGCCGTCGTCGAAGGTAAACGCCAGCAGCTCGTCAAAAAGGAACTGGCGTGGCTCAGGCGCGGCGCCCCGGCCCGGACTGCCAAGCCCAAGTTCCGGATCGAAGCCGCCAACGACCTCATTGCAGACGTACCGGATCCCCGGGACTCCGTCGCCCTCAGCAAGATGGCAACCGCGCGGCTGGGCAAGGATGTGCTGGACCTCGAGAACGTGACCCTTGATTTTGTCGACGGGGCGGACGGGCAGAAACTCTTCGACAACATCACCCTGCGGCTCGCCCCTGGCGAACGACTTGGTTTGGTGGGCGTCAACGGGGCTGGCAAGTCCACGCTGCTCAAGCTTCTCAACGGCGAAATCCAGCCCACGTCCGGGAAAGTCAAACGCGGTAAGACCGTGGTCACCGCCGTGCTCACCCAGGACGTGAAGGAGCTCGACGACGTCTCGGACCTGCGCGTTATTGAGGTCATTGAGCGGGAAAAACGCTCCTTCAGCGTAGGCGGTAAGGAATTCACCGCCGGCCAGCTCGTGGAGCAGCTCGGGTTCACCAAGGAAAAGCAGTGGACACCCGTCAGCGACCTCTCCGGTGGTGAACGCCGTCGACTCCAACTCCTGCGGCTTCTGGTAGGCGAGCCCAACGTACTGATGCTCGACGAGCCGACCAATGACCTCGACACCGACACCCTGGCCGCCGTCGAAGATGTCCTGGACGGTTGGCCCGGAACGCTGGTGGTGGTCAGCCACGACCGGTACCTTCTGGAGCGCGTCACGGACAACCAGATGGCCCTCCTTGGCGATGCCAAACTCCGCGGCTTGCCCGGCGGTGTGGACCAGTACCTCGAACTGCGCGAGGCGGCGCTGGCTTCCGGCGCCGTTGGCGGCGGCTCGGGTGCTCCCACTTCTGCGAGTGGCGGTGCTTCTGCACCTGTTGCTTCGGGCGCCAGCGAAGCCGAAAAGCGTGAAGCCCGCAAGGACCTCAACAGGATCGACCGCCAGCTCGGCAAGATCGCACAGCAGGAGGAAAAGCTGCACACCCAAATGGCCGCGAAGTCCGAATCCGGCGACTTCGACGCGCTGAGCGAACTCAACGCAAAGCTCCAGGAACTCCTGGGGGAGAAAGAAGGCCTGGAGCTCGAATGGCTGGAGGCCGCCGAAACCCTCGGCGAGTAGTTTCGTAGCGCGGGGCCGGCTGTAAACATCCTCTGCGTGCTGCTCCTTCGTCGCTTTGACGCACGCTGCCGGATGTTTACAGCCGCCGATGCTGCCCGCCGTCGGTTCAGATGCGGCGGGGGTTGGGGGGGTATTGGGCTGGTTCGTACCCCGCTTTGACGCACGCTTCCGGATACCCGCCGCCCCGCCCCTGAACGTTCTCTCACGTCCTGCCCATTTTTGGCGGATGCTCTCTCACGTCCTGCCCATTTTTGGCGGATGCTCTTTCATTTCCCGCATAGGGCCTGCCTCTGCCAACCCCTGGATCCACCGTTTATCCGACACTCCCCAAGCCAGCGACGAGAGTCCGACCGCAGCGGCCCCGGGTGGGGATGTGAGAGAGCGTGGGGGGAGACGGGTGGGGATGTGGGAGAGCGTGGGGGGAGACGGGTGGGGATGTGAGAGAGCGTGGGGGGAGACGGGTGGGGTTGTGAGAGAGCGTGGGGCGAAAGACGTGGGGATGTGAGAGAGCGTGGGGAAAAACGCCGCAGGATGTGAGAGAGGGATGGGGGTCAGCCGTCGGAGCGGAGCTCGGGCTCCTTCTGCAGCCCCGTCAGTCCGTTCCACGCCAGGTTCACCAGGTGAGCTGCCACCGCGCGTTTGTCCGGCACACGGCTGTCCAGCCACCATTGGCCTGTCATCGCGACCATTCCCACGAGCATCTGAGCGTACATTGCGCCGTCGGCAGCGCTGAATCCGCGGCGGGCGAATTCGTCGGAGAGCAGGTGTTCCACCCGGGCGGTGACGTGGGAGAGCAACGTGGAGAAGGCGCCTTCGGGCTGGGAAGGCGGTGCGTCGCGCATGAGGATCCGGAAGCCGTCGGTGCGGTCTTCGATGTAGCCAAGGAGTGCCAATGCTGCCCGCTCCACCAGGACGCGGGGTTTGGCCTCCGTGCTCAGTGCCTCGGTGATGGAGTCCAGTAGGATCCGGAATTCGGTTTCGACAACCTGCCGGTAGAGGCCTTCCTTGGACCCAAAGTGCTCGTAGATCACGGGCTTGGAGACGCCCGCACTGGCGGCAATTTCTTCAATTGTGGTGCCGTCCAGGCCCTTCGCTGCGAAGAGCGCCCGGCCAATGCCGATGAGCTGGGAGCGGCGCTGTTGTCCCGTCATCCGCAACCGTACAGGGCGGTCTCCCAGGGGCTTGAGGCCGGCTGGGGGCCGGGAAAGTTCAGTGCGCTTGCTCACGTGTCCATCATGCCCTAACCCGCCGCACGGCTGGTCGGGAAGCGCCGTAACAGGGCATCTGGAGACCCGTCGCAGCGGGTCAAGTCGCGAACCATGCAAAGGTCATGGCAAACTAGATTCTTGTGTGTGCATCCCGGTGATCCGGGAAACCGTCAGGCCCTGCCGCCTGGGGGTGCAAGCATGCGCGGTCCGCTCTGGTGTAATGGCAGCACCCCGGCCTTTGGAGCCGTGGAGTATAGGTTCGAATCCTATGGGCGGAACGGTCGGAAAATGCGCTCCACTCTGTACCTGGAACAGCTCGAACGGTGCCTGGGTCCATAGTTGGAATGGCAGCATTCCGAAGCCGGGTTACCCGGGACAAAACCGAGCAAGGAGAGCCAGTACGTGAGCCCCGAAACCACCGGTCCCGCAGCAGTCATCGTCTTGGCTGCAGGTGCCGGAACGCGAATGAAGTCGCGGACTCCCAAAATTCTCCACGAAATCGGCGGCCTCTCCATGGTGGGTCACGCGCTCCTCGCCGCCCGTTCCATCAAGCCCCTGAAGCTGGCCCTAGTTGTCCGACACGAGCGCGATCGCGTCGCAGAACACGTCTCCGCGCTGGATCCGGAAGCCGTGATCGTTGACCAGGACGAGATCCCCGGTACGGGACGCGCGGTGGAGGTTGCCCTCAAGGCCCTCGACGCCGAAGCGGAGCTCACCGGCACTGTGGTTGTCACCTACGGGGATGTGCCCCTCCTGACCGGCGAATTGCTGGGCGAACTCGTGGCCACGCATGAAGCCCAGAGCAACGCCGTTACGGTGCTCACCGCAGTATTGGACGACGCCTCGGGCTACGGCCGCATCCTTCGCGCCGAAGACGGCACAGTCACCGGCATCCGCGAGCACAAGGATGCCAGCGAAGCCGAGCACACCATCCTTGAGGTCAACTCTGGTATTTACGCCTTCGACGCCGCTGTGCTCCGCAACGCGCTGAAGCAGGTCACCACTGACAACGCGCAGGGCGAGATGTACCTCACCGATGTCCTCGGCCTGGCGCGCGACGCCGGTGGTCGGGTTGCCGCCGTCGTCACCCAGGACCGCTGGCAGGTTGAGGGCGCCAACGACCGCATCCAGCTTTCCGCGCTAGGCGCCGAGCTGAATCGCCGCATCATCGAGTCCTGGATGCGGGCGGGCGTGACCGTGGTGGATCCTTCCACCATCTGGATCGATTCCACGGTGACGCTCGATGAAGACGTCCGCTTGCTGCCCAATACGCAACTGCACGGTTCCACCACGGTGGCGAGGGACGCCGTCGTGGGTCCCGATACGACGCTGACGGACGTCAACGTTGGCGAAGGGGCCAAAGTGACCCGCACGCATGGCTCAGGTTCCACTATCGGCGCCAAAGCAAGCGTTGGACCGTTCACGTACCTCCGCCCCGGCACGGTACTGGGGGAGACAGGCAAGATCGGCGCCTTCTACGAAACCAAGAACGTGACCATCGGCCGTGGTTCCAAGCTCTCCCACCTCGGGTACGCAGGTGACGCTGAAATCGGCGAGGACACCAACATCGGCTGTGGCAACATCACCGCGAATTACGACGGCGAGAAGAAGCACCGCACGGTGATCGGCTCGGGTGTGCGGACTGGTTCAAACACTGTCTTCGTGGCTCCGGTGACTGTGGGTGATGGCGCCTACAGCGGCGCCGGTGCCGTCGTCCGCAAAGACGTCCCGCCGGGAGCCCTCGCCCTTAGCCTGGCCGCACAACGAAACGTCGAAGGTTGGGTGCAAGACAACCGCCCGGGCACTGTCTCCGCGAAGCTGGCGCAGGCCGCGCAGGACTCCCTGCTGACCCCCGCCCCCACATCCTCACAATCTCCAGCAACCACAGAAGAGGGCAAACAGGCATGAGCGAAATTACCGCACACGGCGAGAAGAAATTGATTCTCGCCGCCGGAAGGGCACATCCGGAGCTGGCGCAGGAAATCGCGAAGGAGCTGGAGACCGAGCTCCTGCCCATCGACGCCTATGACTTCGCCAATGGGGAAATCTATGTCCGTTCAGCCGAGAGCGTGCGTGGCACGGATGCCTTCGTCATCCAGGCCCACCCGGCCCCGTTGAACAACTGGCTCATGGAGCAGTTGATCATGATCGACTCCCTCAAGCGCGCCTCTGCCAAGAGGATTACGGTTGTTTCACCGTTCTACCCGTACTCCCGCCAGGACAAGAAGGGCCGCGGCCGCGAGCCCATTTCCGCCCGCCTGGTAGCGGACCTGTACAAGACCGCCGGTGCGGACCGCATCATGTCCGTGGACCTGCACACCTCCCAGATCCAGGGCTTCTTCGATGGCCCCGTTGACCACCTGATGGCGATCCCGCTGCTTGCCGACTACATTCGCACCAAGGTGGAGGCGGACAACATCACCGTTGTTTCGCCGGACACCGGCCGCGTCCGCGTGGCCGAACAGTGGGCGGAACGACTGGGCGGTGCCCCGCTGGCATTCGTTCACAAGAGCCGCGACCTCACGGTGCCCAACCAGGCCGTCTCCAAGACCGTTGTTGGCCAGGTTGAAGGCCGCACCTGCGTGCTTATTGACGACATGATCGACACCGGTGGAACCATCTCCGGCGCCGTCCAGGTCCTGAAGAACGCTGGCGCCAAGGATGTCATCATCGCGTGCACGCACGCCGTTTTCTCGGACCCCGCAGCGCAGCGCCTCGCTGATTCCGGCGCACGCGAAGTTGTTGTCACCAACACCCTGCCCATCCCGGCAGAGAAGCGCTTCCCGCAGCTCACGGTGCTGTCCATCGCACCGTTGATCGCGCGCGCCATTCGTGAAGTGTTCGACGACGGTTCCGTCACCAGCCTGTTCGACGGCAAAGCCTGACGCCGGACTGCTGACATCACGGGTCATCCGCTGCCTCCAGGGCGTGCGGATGGCCCGTTTTCAGTAATGCAGGCATCCGCTGGTAAACTCTTGGGGATACCTTGGCGAGGGAGAGCACATCCGGTGCGCGTTTTGAACCGGAATTGCGGGTCTCCGTTATCGACTGGGTCTGCATCTCCTTCGACACAGGCGGGCTTTGCTGCTGGACAGCAACGATCGCCGGGCGTAGAAGGTCCACAGACCTCCGCCCTTGCTGATCGACTTGTCCGGAATTTCCCGGACGCCACAGTAATCAAGGAGTACACATGTCTGAGCAGAAGCTCACCGCAGAACTGCGCACCGAATTCGGCAAGGGTTTTGCCCGCCGTGCACGCATGGCCGGCCAGATCCCGGCTGTCATCTACGGCCACGGCGCAGAGCCGATCCACATCAACCTGCCCGGCCGCGCCACCACGCTGGCTGTCCGCGTTTCCAACGCCCTGCTGGCGATCGACGTCGACGGCGAGCAGCACCTGACGCTCGTCAAGGACATCCAGCGCGACCCGGTTAAGCAGATCATCGAGCACGTTGACCTCCAGACCGTCCAGGCTGGCGAGAAGGTTACCGTTGACATCGCCATCCACGTTTCCGGTGAAGTTGCTCCGGGTGCTGTTGCCAGCCTCGAAGCCACCACGGTTTCCCTTGAGGCCGAGGCAACCCACGTGCCTACCGCCGTCGAGGTTGACATCGAAGGCCGCAAGGCTGGGGAGAACATCCACGCATCGGACCTCGTCCTGCCGAAGGGTTCCACCCTGCTCACTGAAGGCGACACCCTGGTGGTCCGTATCTCCGAGACCGCTTCTGAAGCTGAAGAAGAAACCACGGCAGCAGCTGAGTAGTCTTTGACTATGTAAGGCAAACGCCTTTTGAGTGGCCGGGTACCCCTTGGGTCCCGGCCACTTTCTTCTTCCGTCCCACGCAACTCCGGGACCCCCATCGCTGACCCGATTCCCTGACAAGACTCCCTAGGATGAGACCATGAGTGACACTTGGCTGATAGTTGGCCTCGGCAACCCCGGCAGTGAGTACAGCAACAACCGGCACAACGTGGGCCAGATGGTGCTTGACGAGCTGGCATCGCGGATGGGCGGCAAGTTCAAGACCCACAAGGCCAGGGCCCAGGTAGTAGAGGGTCGGCTGGGGATAGGCGGACCCCGCGTAGTACTGGCCAAGCCGATGACCTACATGAACGTTTCCGGTGGTCCTGTGGCGGGCTTGAGCAATTTCTTCGACATCGCGCCGGACCACGTTATTGCCGTCCATGATGAGATCGACATTCCCTTCAACACGGTCAAGCTCAAGATAGGTGGCGGTGAGGGTGGTCATAACGGCCTCCGCGACATCTCCAAGGCGCTGGCAACAAAGGACTATTTGCGCGTGCGGGTAGGGGTGGGCAGGCCTCCGGGACGTATGGATACCGCTGATTTTGTGCTGCGGGATTTCGCAACGGCCGAGAAGAAGGAATTGCCGTTTCTGCTGGACGAGGCGGCTGACGCGGTGGAACTGCTGGTCAATGAGGGGCTGTTGGCGGCGCAGCAGAAGCATCATGCCGCAAGAACTTGAGCAAATCTTGAGGAAAGCCTGAGGAAAGCCTGATGATTCGAGGCGCCCTTAGCCCTACCAAACTGTCGGCGCCCGGAGGTAGTGTGCATGGTACGCAGGTAAGCGGTGGGGGACTGTCGCGGATGTTGTAGCGAAGGATGCGAATGTCGGCGGAGTTGCTAAACAGAGGCGGTGGAGGCGCAGCGAGGGCTGCGGCTCCGGACCTTGTGGGCGGTCCATCCGATCGGCAAACATGGTCACTGCTGGCCAGGAGCCAGGATCTCTCCCGGGCCACCAAGCACCTTGAGTCCCCGAAATCGTACGGCGTGGTGCTCACGGGCGAACGGGGAATTGGCAAGTCGGGCTTGGCCCGGGCAGTAATTTCTTCCCTTGGCCCCAAAATCCATAGCCTGCAATTGCGCAACACGGTTGCCAATGGCCAGACCCCCTACGGGTGCCTCGGATTCCTCCTGGCGAGACTGCCGTCCGAGGCCGTCAGTTCACCCACGGGCATTCTCCATGCGATTACGTCCCTGATCCGTGCAGAAGCTGCGGGCCGCCAGACTGTCTTCATCGTGGACAATGCTGGCGGTATGGATCCCATGAGTACAGGCGTGCTGCTGAATCTGATGGCCACTGGAACGGCAAAGGTGATCGCCACTGTTCAACGCTCCAGCGATCTCCCCGCTGATTTTCATCGGCTGGTGCTTGAGGAGCAACTGGGCGAGGTCCACCTGAATACGCTTAGTGAAGAACAGACGAAGCAGGTTCTCGGTTCGGTACTGGGCCACTACGTCTCCTCCACGCTGGTGGGCTCACTCCACTCCGCCGTCGGTGGGAATCCGATGCTCCTGCACGCGCTGTTGGATGAGCAACGCCATTCCGGCAACCTCGTCCTGAACGATTCCGTGTGGACGCTCAGGGACCGTATCAAGCTTGAAGGCGCCACCGTTGTGGAGGACTTTGTCCGTTCCAGGTTGGCGCGCGAACCGCAGGCCAACCGGACCGTCGTCGAGGTCCTGGCCTGCGCGCAGCGCGCGACACTGGTGGATCTGGCTGCAATCTTTGGCACTGAAGTGCTTGTGGAGATGGAGGAATCCGGGCTGCTCACCGTTGATCGGAACGGCGAACACTGGGTTTCCCTTCGCGATGCTTACGTCGGTGAGGTTGTCCGGGGCTGGCTGAGTACGCGGCGGCGTCGCGAGCTGAGGTTGATGCTTCTTGGACCCAAGGAGCCGGAGCTGGGTGGGTTGGCTCCACAGGATCTGCTGAGCTACGCCGCTTGGATGCACGCCTGTGAGGACGAACCGTCTCCGTCACCAGGGCATGCTCTGGCAGCAGGACGGGCTGCCTTGGATGATTACGATCCCAACTTTGCCATCCAATGCACRCTGTCACTGGATCCGAAGGACCCCGAGTGGGTGGCGGGGCAGCGACTGAAGTCAGCTGCCTACCTCATGCTGGATCTTCCCCTGCACGCTGCCCAGGCCTTGGATGAGGTGTCAGAGGCGCACATTGCAGCTTTGGACCCCATGGAGTTTGCAGAAGTAACAGCTGCGAAATGCCAGGCCATGACATGGATTGACGGCCGCTCGGCAATGGTGCCCGGAGTTATCACGGCGGCAAGTGAAACCTTGGAGGCCATGGTTTCGAATCCGGAGGCCTACGCGCCGGAGCTGATCACGCGGGCCCGGAACAGGCTCCTTCTTTGCAACTACGAATACCAGGCGTATATGGGCGAGTACGCAGCTGTGGCCGAGGACCTGGAAAAGGAACTGGTCAAGGACCCGGCCGGTGACCGGGAACACTGGCTGAAGTCTGCGTTCTGCCTCATGGAAACCCGATGCGTGATGGGCCGGGAACTGGAAGCGCAGCAACTGGCACGTACCGTGTCCCGGCAGCTGGGGAACAATGACAGGCCGGCGCAGTTGGAGGAGTCCTTCGCCCGGGAGGCTTTCGGAGTGCTGTTGCTCTCCGGACAATGGCGGAAATGCATCGAGCTCATGCGGCGGACGCCCTCCACACCTTCGCGCCTGCAGTATCGCGGTGCAATCACCGAACTGGGCGTGGGCCTTGCCTACGCTTACGCCGGGAAGCCCTCCAGCGCGATCGAACCGTTGCGCTCCGCCGCCGCCCAGCTTGAGCTTCGCCCGGCCATGAACATGGTCAAGGTTGCCTACGCTGCTACCGCCTTTGCCTATGCACAGCTGGGCAATTCACTCGAAGCCGGACGGTACCTTGACCTGTACCGCACTTGCCGGGGTGTTGGGACATATTTCTCCGAGTCCGTTGCCGAGTTCTGCGCTGAAATGGCAGGGCGATGGATGGGGGACCCGGACGTCAAGCCGCGGCTGCTGGCCAGGGTCCAGCAGGACATCGACAAGCGGCGCTTTACAACGGCCGGGATTTGCCTTTTTGGCGCCACAGTGGAGGGCACGGACGCCGAGTACAAATTGCTGGAGGAAATTGCCGAGAACCGTCAAGGCCCTTTGGCGCAGATCGCCCGCGACCTTGCCCGGGGATCCCTGAAACGGAGTTCGCGTTCTCTCCTGGCTGCCGCCGACGCCGCAGCTGCACTGGATTTGTTGGTGGTGGAAGCCAGGTGCGTGGCCATGGCCTTGGACTTTGCCCGCAATGCCGGTGAAACCACGGCTGCCCGGACCGCCCAGCTTAGGCTTGAGCGTCTGGAACAATCGGTCTCGGCGTTGCCCATCCAACCACGAAGCGACGCACCGGTGTTGACCGAGCGTGAACGGCAAATTGCCAAACTGGCCGGAAAGGGTGTCAGCAATCGTGAAATCGCTATGGATATTGGGGTGTCTGTGCGGACCGTTGAAGGACACCTGTACCAAGTATTTACCAAGCTCGGCGTCTCATCGCGAGGCGAGCTCAATGGTCTCCTGTGAGTTGAGGAGTGTAGTTTCCGTCAACCGGGTGCGTGCCCATGCAGGCTGAGTACCTTGTTGGCCGGGACGCGGAGTTGGACCTGGCGACTGAAATATTGAGGCAGGAGGGGGCGGGCGCCGTCCTGCTCCTTGCCGACCCCGGCATCGGTAAAACGGCCATGGCCGAAGAGATCGCCGCCCGCTTGGCAGGCGAAATGGTGGTGATGCGGATCCATGGCAGCCCCGCCCTGTCCGCTGTTCCTTTCGGTGTCCTGGCGCCGTATCTCCTGGACCTGCCCGTGGAACAGGCCACGTCGCCAGTGGCTATCCTCCGCGAGTTTTGGTCCCAGTTCGAGAAAAGGCGCGGAAGCGAAGGTGCAAGGCTCCTTTTGGTAGTGGACGATGCCCATGACCTCGATGAGGCCAGCAGCCAGATTCTGGCCGAGTTGGTGACGGCTGGCTGGGCGCGGCTCGTGGCTACCAGCAGGCCACGGCCCGGACTGCCTCCTGCCCTGCTCCAGCTCTGGTACGACGGCTTGGCAGAGCGCTTCGAACTCCATCCCCTGGAAAAGGAAGAAGTGGCCGAGCTCGCAGGGAAAACCCTGGGTGGGTCGGTCATGGCAAGCACCACAGATGTTTTGCATTCTGTTTCGGAGGGCAACCCCCTGCTGCTCCGTTGCCTCCTGGAAGACTCAAAGGCTGACGGAAACCTGGTGCGCCGAAATGGCGTCTGGTTCCTCACGAGTGCCCTCTCCGGCGCCGGCGAGGGCCTCTCTGAAGTGGTTCGGAACAAAGTCCTGCGAACCAGCGAGGCTGAACGGGAGGCGATGTACATCATCGCCCTTTCCGAACCCGTGCCCGCCGCTGTACTCGACGCGCTTGTGGGCAGGGATACGCTGCGGTCGCTGATGGACAACAGGCTCGTGACTTCCAGTAATGGCGCCGGTAGCCCGGTGAAAATGTGGCACCCGATGTATGGTGAGGCGCTTCGCCACATCGTTTCGCCCGCCCGCAGCCTCCAGATCCGCCAGCGTATGGTCCAGCACCTGCCCGCGGAACCCTCCACGGCGGAGGGTCTGCTTCGAATGGTGAGTTGGGCGCTGGACTGTGGTGCCGACGTCGAGGACGAACAGTTGCTGCGGGCGGCGTTCCTCGCCGCAAAACTCCTGCAGAATCCACTCGCGCTGCAGGCCGCTGCCAAGGTTCGCTCCGAAGCGCTGCGTCCCCGTGCCCGTGCCGTCATGGCAATGGTCAAATACAACGACGGCGACTACCGCAGTGCCGTGCAGTTGCTCGGGGAAGATGCAGGGTTCCTGGACGCCGATCCGTCCGGGCCCTTGGGTGCCGGACTGCTGTGGGGGGCTGCAAGGTCCGCAATGGGGGACAGCTCGGGTGACATCCTGGCGGACGCTCACTCGGCCGCTGACGCGCTAGTGGCGGGCCACAACGCCCAGGACCCTGTGGTCCAGCAAATTCGCCGGCATGCTGCAGCTTTGGAATTGGCGGCGCTGGCCCATGACGGCCGCTATGGGGAGCTGCGCGAGGGACTTGCCACGTTCCCGGCCGGTCTTGCCGTGGACGAGCCGGATTTCGTCATGAACCAGCTTTTCCTGCTGGCCATGCAGTGCGAGTTGCTCATGGTGGAGGGCCAGGCGGTGCAGGCATTGGAGATGGGCAGGGAAGCGCTGGTGTTGCTGGATGAACACCATGACGACCTCCTGTACTTCACTGACTTCATCCTGGTCCGCTATGCCTTGGCCGCGTTGGAATCCGGTGACTGGGCGGCAGCCGAAGCCGCGCTGAACCGCTATGCCGCCAGCTCCGCCATGGGGCTTATAACGTTCGGCGGCGACATCCAGGCGCTCAAAGGAGTGTCCTTGCTCCGGCAGGGACGTTTGGAACAAGCCAGCGCTGTGCTGACGCCCGCGGTGGAGGCCCTCCGTGTGAAGGACCCGCAGAGGTTGCGCCGTCTGGGCAACGCGCTTGCGTTTTATGCTGCCGCCAGGTCGGGAAATAACGAACTGGCCCAACGCCTGTCCGTGGATACGGTAGTGGTCCCGGCTGCCGGTGGCGCCTATGTTGAAGCCCTGGCTGAGATCTTTACCCTTGCTGCCAAGGAGCATTTGAATAAAGGAACAGGGCTGGAGAAGCTGCGGAGCCTCCCTGATTCCACGCATTTGCATCAACTTCCGGGCGTCCTGCTCCAGAACCTGGTCCTCAGGGCAGAGCTGGGGGACCAGCACGTAATGGACCCGATCCGGGAGACTGCCTCGTCAATGGCTGGGGCATGGGCAGGCGGCTGGCACATGCTGGCGACCGCCCAGGTGGACGGCGCCGGCGATGCTTTCGTTAACGCGGGCAATCTGCTGGCCGCTGGAGGCATGCCAGGGCCAGCGGCCACAGCTTTCGACAAGGCCGCCATCGCCTTTGATGCCGAGGGCAAGCGCCCGGAGGCGCGGCAGGCGGCCGTGCTGCGCGACGTCAGCGAGGCCAGCCTTGGGGACACACAGCTCCACGACCCCCACACCGAGGTAGACCGGTCCGTGCCCCTGACCCGGCGGGAGCAGGATATTGTGGCGCTGGCCGTTTCCGGACTCACTGACCGTCAGATCGCAGAGAAACTCATGGTCTCCGTCCGCACGGTGGAGGGCCACTTGTACCGCAGCTATGCCAAGCTGGGCATCCGCCGGCGCGAGGACCTTGGGGCTGCTGTCCGCAATTGACGCACGGCAATTTGAGTAGCCTCCGACGCCCGCGAGCACCACGTGGACGCGGTATTGCACCTATTACCACCAATCAATGGAGTAACCCGGGCCCTATCCCCGACG
This sequence comes from Paenarthrobacter sp. 10N417, assembly GCF_056394745.1. Taxonomy (NCBI): domain Bacteria; kingdom Bacillati; phylum Actinomycetota; class Actinomycetes; order Micrococcales; family Micrococcaceae; genus Paenarthrobacter; species Paenarthrobacter sp. 10N417. The sequence continues at coordinate 62,026 of NZ_JBFTIL010000023.1, read as the reverse complement.
GGACCAAGTAGTGCCCCTCCAAGGTACTGAGTACAACAGAGTATCGGGGCCTGGAAACCGCCCTACTAATCGAGTACCGATTACTGGTGTTCTGATTTCCGGCACGCGGTTAACTGATCTTGGAAGGAAGGAAAGCCCCAAGCATCCCCCGAATTCCATATCGAAATACCGCATCGGTGGTCTCTTTTAGCCGGTGCTCCGGCCGTCGAGAGGCGGTCCGGCCCTGGACGAAGCCGGCGGCGACAGAGTCTTCTGAGACCGAGACTCTCCCCCCAGCCGTCGCCGGCTTCTAGGCCAGGGATCCCGCAAACTCGCGGAAGCCTAAATTCTCCCGGACCAAGGGACTGCTGCTATTGGAGTGCGCATGTTGCCGGACCCCTGGCTGGACCAAGACACTGTCACAGTCGGGCTGAGGCCGCCAACATTCCCGGACCGGAAGCAGATCCTGGATCTGATCCTTTCGGCAGTACCATCTCCTTCCAGCAACGGCATAGTTGTGACCGGCGACAGGGGATCTGGAAAGAGCCATTTGTTGCTCTCCATCAAAGCAGGACTCCCGGACTCCGTGGACGTTCGCACATTCGCCGGCAAACCGGAACTCCAGACAATCGTCTACGGTGCTTTGAGCGCACCGGTAGAGCCCTCCGGCGAACAAACGGCCCTCCCCGGACTTCATGTCCTGCGGGCGCTCACCCAAAGCCTGGGTCCAGCGGAATACCTGTACACACCACCGTTTGCGCGGCGTCGAGGCAAGCGTCACCCTGAGCCTAAACGGCCTCCACTGGTCCTCCTCGTGGACGACATCCACTTCGTTGATCCTGCATCCCTGGCGGTTTTGCTGCAGCTGATGCCGGGATTCGGAGCCACCTTGGTGGCGACGGCGGACAGCCGCCGCCCGCTTCCGCCGGATCTGTACCAATTGTGGGAAGAAGGATTTCTCGAGCAGTACTTCCTGGCTCCCTTTACGTTCAGCGAGGCACAGGCCCTGTCCGAGGACGTACTGGGCGGAAAGGTTCAAAGGCGCGCCAGCAGTCTTCTGGCGTCGATGTGCGGATTCAACGTAGGACTCCTTTGCCTCGCCATCCAGGATGCACGCAACGCCCACCTCCTGGTGGAGCGCGACGGTTACTGGACCATGGACGTACGGGCACATTGCCAATGGCCAGGGGTGGTTGAGCATGTCCGGGCCGACATCTCCCAGCATGCTGCGGAAGAACTGAAGGCGTTGGAGGTTATTGCGCTCGCCGAGCCCCTGGCCTTGGATGTTGTTGAGCACCACTTCGGCCAGAAAGCCGTGGAACACCTTCTTGACTCACACGACATCCGGGTGCTGCCTGGAAGGCCGCCGCTTGTCCGTACGAGTTCCTGGCTGAGGGGCGAGGGCATCCGGCTGTCCGTTCCCCACTCGCGCAGCACGGCGCTCCGACTTGGCATCGAGGAGCCGGCACTCACGGCGGATTCTGCACCCGCCATGCTGCGGTGGATGACGTGGACCCTCGATTGCGGGCTGAGCCTCTCCGACGAACTCATCCTCGCCGCAGCGCCTGCCGCTGATAAACCGTCCACCGCTGAGCTGGCTATCCGGGCTTCCGTGGGCATCAACGGTTCAAGTCACCGAGATGAAGCCAGACTGCTCCGTGCCAGGGCACTCATTGCCGAAGGACAGCTCAAAGAAGCAGCACCGGAGCTGCGTGAGTTGGTGGGCGCAGGAGTGCCGGCGGAGGTGCAGGCCGAGGCTGCTTCCCGCTTGATGGGCCTCAGCCTTTTGGGAGCGGCCTCACCCATGCCGCCAAAGCCCGACGGCGGGGCGCAAGGGCTGGAGGAACCCTCAGATCCAGCCGCCCGGGTCATGTGGAATGTCCATGAGGCCGAACAGCTCCTGCTGTCCGGTGACGCTCCACAAGCGTTGGAAAAGTCTTCTGCTGCCTTGGCCGCCATCAACGCCGATCCGGCGCTGGAAATGTTCCGGCCAGGGGTCCTCCTCCGCCACGTTTTCCACCTGCGGCACAACCTGTCATGGAGCCAGGTGGACGCCCTCCTGGATTGCCCGTGGGCCTACGCGGTACCAGCGCACCTCGCGTGGTGCCTGGAAGTAGCGCGGGGATATGCGCAGCTCAGCCAGGGCCTTCCCCGGGCCGCCTTGCGAACGCTGGAACCCGTTGTGGCTGAACTGCACGACGCCGGCCTGCCGCCGGTTCTTCAGCTGGCATCGGCGATGCTGGCCTACTCCGCTGCGCTGTGCGGTGATTCGGAGCAGGCCATGGCAAGGGTGCAGCAAAGCTTGGTGGCGGGAAAGGACGCAGCCGGCGAAACCCCCGCCAGCCCAGCGCACAACAGTCCCGCCCACGCCGGCCCAACTCGTGAAGGCTTTTCTGACGAAGGTCTGTTGCCCCAGCTGAGCGCTCTGCTCGTGGCGGCTGCACAGGATAAGGTTTCGCGCAAACCGAGGCACTTGTTTGCGGTAGCCGAGGCATTCCATGACCAGCAAAGTCCTTTGATGGAAGCCGAGGCGTTGACCCTCATGACGCTTAACGCAAGCAAGTCCGCCGTCGAGGACCTCGTGGTGCAGCGCCGCCTTGGTGAGCTTGCCGCCTCGTTGCAGGGGGCCCGGGCGGCGGCGATGGGAACCTTCGCATCGGCCTTGCTGGGCAATGATCCCAAGCTGCTTGAGTCCGCCGGCAAGAGTCTGTCTGCAGACCGGCAATTCGCAGAGGCGGCCCTCTGTTACGCGCGGGCGGCCAGCGGCTATGAAGCAAGGACCCGCAGTGCGGCGAGCCGCCGCGCCTGGACCTTGATGGAGCGGCTGCACGGGGCTTTCGACAGCGATGTTGCTCCGCCACTGGGATGGCTGCCCGGTACTGCAGGCCATTGACGTACTGCAGGCCATTGAAGGACTGCTGGAGACTGAAATAATGCAGGCCACTGACGTGCTGTACGGCACATCTCCGGGGACGTCGGGCCGTGGGATAATTGAGTGTCCCCGAAGGATTTCCAAGGAGTGCCCCTTGACAGTCGTATCAACTCCCGCCTCATTGCAGCAGTCCGTGGTTCCTGCCATGGACAATGCGGAGGTGTTGCGGATCCGGAACGACTTCCCCGTCCTGGACCAACTGGTCAACGGCAAGCCGTTGATCTATCTCGATTCCGGGGCTACGTCCCAGAACCCCTTGAGCGTGATCGAGGCCGAGCAGGAGTTCTACGAGCAACGCAACGCCGCAGTCCACCGTGGTGCACACCAACTTGCGGTGAGCGCGACTGAGGCCTTTGAGGATGCCCGCCAGACGGTGGCGGACTTTATCGGCGCCCAGTACGAGGAAACCGTGTGGACGTCCAATGCGACGGAGGGCCTGAACCTCATTAGCTACGCTCTGTCCAACGCCGCTTTGTGGGCTGCGCAGGGCCGTGGCAGCTCAGCGTTGAAGGAGCTGGGGATCGGCCCCGGCGACGAAATCGTGGTCACGGAGATGGAGCACCACGCCAACCTGATCCCCTGGCAGGAGCTCGCCTTCCGGACCGGAGCCACACTCAAGTACATTCCCATCACTGACGATGGCACCCTTCGCCTGGACGCCGCAGCAGAGATCGTGGGGGAGCGCACCCGCCTGCTGGCTTTCACCCACGCCTCCAACGTTCTGGGCACCATCAACCCCGTTGCCGAACTCGTGGCTCTCGCCCGACGCGCGGGGGCGTTGGTGGTCCTGGATGCTTGCCAGTCAGTGCCTCACATGCCCATTGACGTCAAGGACCTGGACGTCGACTTCGCTGTGTTCTCGGGCCATAAGATGTTGGCCCCCACGGGCGTCGGCGTCCTGTACGGCAAGCAGGAACTCCTGGATGTCCTTCCGCMGTTCCTCACAGGTGGTTCCATGATCACTACCGTCACCATGGAGCGCGCCGAATATTTGCCTGCCCCACAGCGCTTCGAAGCCGGAACCCAGCGCATCTCCCAGGCGGTTGCCCTTGCCACTGCCATGAACTACTTGTCCGAAACCGGGATCGACCGCATCCATGCTTGGGAAGCCACGTTGGGTCAGCGCCTGGTCAAGGGACTTGAGGGCATCGACGGCATCCGCGTGGTGGGCCCTGCTTCTGGTGCGGAACGCATCGGGCTGGCTGCTTTCGACGTCGCCGGGGTCCATGCGCACGACGTCGGCCAGTTCCTTGACGATCGCGGCATCGCCGTCCGCGTCGGCCACCATTGCGCCCAGCCGCTGCACCGCCGCTTGGGGCTGACTGCTACTACCCGGGCAAGTACGTACCTTTACAACACCACGGACGACGTCGATGCCTTCCTTGACGCCGTGTCTGGCGTTCGGGCCTATTTCCAGGCCTGACCCACGCGGCCGAACTGCAGCCGCTCCCCACACACTTCCACGAACGGGTAACCAGCACCATGAGTCTTGACCAGCTGTACCAGCAGATCATCCTGGACCACTCCAAGCAGCGGCACGGCAGCGGGCTCGCGGGCACGGAAGTCCCAACGGGCACGTCAACCGGGCAATCCCACCAACTCAACCCGGTCTGCGGGGACGAGGTAACGCTCCGACTGGCTGTCGCCGATGGAACGGTCAGGCAGATCAGCTGGGACGGTGAAGGCTGTTCCATCTCCATGGCGTCGGCTTCAGTGTTGACCGACCTCGGCGAGGGAATGTCGGTAGAGGAATTGCACGCCGTGATCGATAACTTCCGTGAGGTCCTCCGCTCGCGTGGAAAGGTGCAGGCGGATCCAGAGATTCTGGGAGACGCTGCCGCGTTCGAAGGTGTGGCCCGCTACGCCGCCCGGGTTAAATGCGCCATGATTTCGTGGGTTGCTGCGGAGGACGCGCTGAACCAGGCGACGGCCTAGCAGCCCATCGAGCAGGGCGGAGCAGCCCCGCGCTAGGCGCGGCTGAAGACGTCAGGTACGCCGTCGCCGTCGTCGTCCCGTTGTTCTTCTGCCTGAACCAGGCGGTACCGCCGGTTCCGGGCCCTGAGCACGACGGCGGCCAGCAGCGCCGCGATCAGGGAACCTGAGAGGATGGCCACCTTGGCGTGGTCATTGTGTGCAGATCCCGCGCCGAAGCTCAGCTCGCCGATCAACAGGGAGACGGTGAACCCGATCCCCGCCAGCAGTGCCAACCCAAAGAGGTCGATCCACGCAATGCTGGAATCCAGGCTCGCACGGGTGGTTTTGGTCACCAGGAACGTGGTACCGAAGACGCCTACGGCCTTGCCTATTACCAACGCCGCAACAATTCCCACGGCCACCGGATCACTGAGCGCGGCCCRCATGCCGTCGAACCCGCCCAGCGCCACCCCCGCGGAGAAAAACGCGAAGACAGGCACGGCGAATCCCGCGGAGAATGGGCGCAGCCGGTGCTCGAAGTGCTCAGCGAGCCCTTCCTCCGGCTCACCCTTTTTCCCGCTGTTGAAGACCGGAACCGCAAAGCCCAGCAGCACCCCGGCCACGGTGGCATGGATGCCGGAGGCATGGACGAAGCCCCAGGTGGCCAGGGCCAAGGGGAGCAGGATGTACCAACTGCGGATCCGCTTCTGGACCAGGAACGTGAAAAGGGTCAGCGGCACCAGCGCGGCCAGGAGCATGAGGGGCTGGATCCCGGTGGAGTAGAAGAAAGCGATGATGCCGATGGCGATGAGGTCGTCCACTACCGCGAGAGTCAGCAGGAAAGTCCGGAGCGCGGCGGGAAGGTGTGTGTTGATAACGGCAAGCACGGCCAGGGCGAATGCGATGTCCGTAGCCGTGGGAATGGCCCAGCCTTTGAGTGTCTCCGAGGCGGAGCCGAGGTTGAAGAGGACGTAGATCAGGGCAGGAATAACAACTCCGCCGACGGCGGCGGCCACCGGTACAACGGCGCGGGCCGGTTTCCGGAGTTCCCCGGCAACGAACTCCCGTTTGAGTTCAAGGCCTGCGAGGAAGAAGAACACAGCCAGCAGGCCGTCGGAGGCCCAATGCCCGACGCTGAGCTGCAGGTGCCAAGGTTCGTAGCCTATTTTGAGGTCGCGTAATGCGAAGTAACCGTCAGCGGCGGGGGAGTTTGCCCAAATCAGCGCAATGACGGTGGCGGCCAGAAGGAGAGCGCCGCCCACGGTCTCTGTTCGAAGGATCGAGAGGATCCGGCGGTACTCGGGGTAGCTGGAGCGGCTGAAAACAATGGTGGTCAGGGGTTGTTTGGCCACGGTGGCTCCTGTGGGTCGAGTAGTCAAGGGCAGGCATCGCAAAGACACCGCCGACCAGACTTCCCGGCACACCAAAGTCCATTCTACCCAAGTGAGTCGCAGCAGTGCGCGCTATGAGCTCTCAAAACGCGCACTGCTGCGACTTACTTGGGCGAAACTTAGGCGAGAAGCCCCGTGATCCCGATGACCGCCGTCGCTAGTCCCAGCACCATGGAAATGGACACCAGGACCACGTGGACGGTCAGGAACCTTGTGGCCTTCCCCGCAGCGTCGCGGGCCCGGGGGTCCTTCATGACGCGCTTCAGGAACTGCGGCCATACAACCAGGGACCATACGCCGGCAACGATCAGGACCCAGCCCAGAATGGCGGGGAGCTGCATGCTAGTGGCTTTCGAGCCAGGCCTGCGCCTGCTGGGACTGGATGTTCAGGGCCTTGCCAACCATCGGTTCAGCAGCATCGGCAATCTTGCCGCCGAGGAACGGAACGGACGAGGAAACGTTGCCCTCGAGCTCGATCCGGGTGTTCGCGCCTTCAGCCACGAGGCGCTGGACGGCTGTGACGTCAAGCGGAGCGCCGGAGACCTTCAAGGCAATCTTGCTGGCGCGGGAGCCGTCTGCTGCGGGCGCCTCCCACTGCTCGGTCTGCGTAACGGTCAGGCGCTCGCCCACGAACTTGCGGGCAATATCCGGCAGACGGGTAGTGGGCAGAGTACGAACCGTGGTGGTGCTGAAAGCGCCGGCAGGGTCGCCGTCGATCGTGAACGATTCCAGGGAGCCGCCCACCAGTTCGCTCGTGTGACGCAGGAAGTCTTCGTCGACAAAGACGGCCGCTACTCGGTCAACGCTGTGCGGCAGGGTGGTGGATGCACTCAGGGCCATGGGTCCTCCGTGGATATGTTGGTGGTGAAGCTCTTTTAGCTCCCAACATCCTACGGGGTGTCCGTGGCCACAGCGGAAATGTCCCGCCATCAACGGGCCCTGAGGGAGGGGTAGGCTGGAATGACCCGGCATTCGTTCGAATTTCCGGGCATTTGTGTTGCCTGCCCTTGGACCCACCCTAGGAGTTTCAGCCATGAGCCTCAACGGTCTGCGCCGCGCACTGGCGGAGGACAAGACTTTTGCGCGCGTCCGAACTGAGGCTCAGCGGCCCTTTTCGGCCCGGAGCACGGACTACCAGATCAGCGCCCCTACCGGGATGCGGGCAGTTCTCCTTGCAGAAATGGCCGATGGCCTTGCTGCCCAAGGAGCCGACGCCGCGAACGCCCCTGTTGTGCTGGCAGTCACCGCCACCGGGCGTGAGGCCGAGGACCTGACAGCGGCACTCGCCTCCTATCTCCCCGCGGACTCGGTGGCTGCTTTCCCCAGTTGGGAAACCCTCCCGCACGAGCGGCTCTCGCCGCGTTCGGACACCGTAGGTCGCAGGCTCTCCGTCCTGCGCCGCCTGACCCACCCTGAAACCTCGACGGCGGCACCCTTGCGTGTGGTGGTTGCTCCGGTTCGCGCCGTGGTCCAGCCGATTGTTGCCGGTTTGGGCGACCTCGTTCCCGTAACGCTGCAGGTAGGACAGGAACGCTCGTTCACCGATGTTGTCCGGGCCCTCTCCGACGCCGCTTATGCCCGGGTTGACATGGTGACGCACCGAGGTGAATTCGCGGTTCGCGGCGGCATCCTGGATGTTTTCCCTCCCACGGAGGACCACCCCATCCGTGTGGAGTTCTTCGGCGATGAAGTTGACCAAATGCGGTGGTTCGCTGTGGCCGACCAGCGTTCGCTGTCCGCTCCCGGGATCCACCACCCCACGGAACTGCACGCCCCGCCGTGCCGTGAAATCCTGATCACGCCCTCCGTCATGTCCCGCGCTGCCAAGCTCAAAGCCGATATGCCGGCGGCGGCTGACATGCTGGAGAAGATCGCCGGTGGCATCGCCGTTGAAGGTATGGAGTCCTTGGCTCCGGTCCTGGTGGATGCCATGGTCCCGTTCGTGGACCAGCTTCCGGCCGGGTCCTTGAGCGTGGTCATCGAACCGGAAAAGGTTCGCACCCGCGCGCACGACCTCGCCGCAACCAACGAAGAGTTCCTGGAAGCTGCTTGGTCAACGGCGTCCGACGGCGGTTCCGCGCCCCTTGATCTGTCCTCCCAGGCATCCACTGACTTGCACGCCGCGAGCTTCCGTTCCCTGACAGACACCCGATCCGCCGCCTTGGAACACAGCGTTTCCTGGTGGTCCATCACCTCGCTCGCGACCGATGAGGACCTGGTGCTGGACATCGACGTCCTGAACCTCCATGCCCGGGAACCGCGTGGTTACCAGGGCGAGGTCGCGGAAATGCTGGACTTCATCGGCTCACGTGTCCGCGAGCAGTGGCGCTTGGTAGTTGTTACGGACGGCCCGGGACCGGCCCAGCGCCTGGTTGAGCTGTTCCACGATGCCGACATCCCCTGTGCACGCGTGGACTCGCTGGACAAGGATCCACAGCCGGGCATCATCGAGGTGACCACTGCCGCCGTCGGGCGTGGTTTTGTCCTTGACGGCCTCAAACTGGGCCTTTTGACCGAAGCGGACCTGCTGGGCCGCGCCACCGCCAGTTCCACCAAGGACATGCGGCGCATGCCGTCCAAGCGGCGGAATGCCGTGGACCCCTTGCAATTGCACGCAGGCGACTTTGTGGTGCACGAGCAGCACGGAATCGGCCGGTTCGTGGAGCTCATTCAGCGCAAGGTGACCGGTACGTCGTCCTCCGATGCAGGGCTGCGTGAATACTTGGTGCTGGAGTACGCAGCATCCAAGCGTGGCGCTCCGGGGGACCGCTTGTTTGTCCCCACGGACCAGTTGGATCAGGTCACCCGCTACGTCGGCGGGGACGCCCCTGCCTTGAGCAAGATGGGCGGCGCTGACTGGGCCAGCACCAAGTCCAAGGCCCGCAAGGCCGTCAAGGAGATCGCCGGAGAGCTCATCCGGCTGTACTCGGCCCGGATGGCCTCCCGCGGACACGCCTTCGCCCCGGACACCCCCTGGCAGCGCGAGCTCGAGGAAGCTTTCCCGTATGTGGAGACCCCCGACCAGCTGACCACCATCAACGAAGTCAAGGCGGACATGGAGCGGGAAATCCCGATGGATCGCCTCGTTTCCGGGGACGTCGGCTACGGCAAAACCGAGATCGCAGTCCGAGCGGCCTTCAAAGCTGTCCAGGACGGCAAGCAGGTAGCGGTCCTGGTGCCCACCACGCTGTTGGCCCAGCAGCACTACGAGACCTTCACCGAACGTTTCTCCGGATTCCCGCTGCGGGTGAAGCCCCTTTCGCGGTTCCAGAGCGGCAAAGAAGCCAAGGAAACAGCCGAGGGCGTCAAGAGCGGCGCCGTCGATGTTGTGATCGGCACGCACCGGCTGCTGTCCAAGGACTTTGAGTTCAAGGACCTGGGGTTGGTGATCGTGGATGAAGAGCAGCGCTTCGGTGTGGAACACAAGGAAGCACTGAAGAAGATGCGCACCAACGTGGACGTGCTGGCCATGAGTGCCACGCCGATTCCGCGTACCTTGGAAATGTCCCTGACGGGTATCCGCGAGACGTCCACGCTGGCAACCCCGCCGGAGGAACGCCACCCGGTACTCACCTATGTGGGTCCGTTCACCAACAAGCAGACGTCAGCGGCCATTCGTCGTGAGCTGATGCGCGAAGGGCAGGTGTTCTTCGTGCATAACCGCGTGTCCTCGATTGAACGAATTGCCGCACAGATCCGCGAGCTGGTCCCCGAGGCCAGGGTGGAAGTGGCGCACGGCCAGATGTCCGAGAGCCGCCTTGAGAAGATCATTGTGGACTTCTGGGAGAAACGCTTCGACGTCCTGGTCTGCACCACCATCATTGAAACCGGGCTGGACATCTCCAACGCCAACACCCTGATTGTGGACGGCGCCGACAAGTACGGACTTTCGCAGCTCCACCAGCTCCGTGGACGTGTTGGTCGTGGCCGTGAACGTGCCTACGCCTACTTCCTCTATCCTTCGGAAAAGCCCTTGGGCGAGGTGGCCCTGGAGCGGCTCAAGGCTGTGGCGGCACACAACGAGCTCGGCGCCGGCATGCAGTTGGCTATGAAAGACCTCGAAATCCGTGGTGCGGGAAACCTGCTGGGCGGTGAGCAGTCCGGACATATCCAGGGAGTGGGCTTCGACCTTTACATCCGGCTCGTGGGCGAGGCTGTTGCCGAGTACCGCGGCGAGGCCGAGGAAAAGGCAGCCGAGATGAAGATCGAGCTGCCCGTCAACGCCCACTTGCCGCATGATTATGTGCCGGGTGAGAGGTTGCGCCTGGAGGCCTACCGGAAGCTGGCCGCGGCGGTGACCAGCGAGGCCATCGATGAGGTCCTCGCCGAACTCGTGGACCGGTACGGTGAGCCGCCCTTGCCGGCGCAGAACCTCATCGCCGTGGCCCGATTCCGGGTGGGGGCCCGCGAGGCCGGCCTGTCCGACGTCGCGCTCCAAGGCAACTTCATCCGCTTCTCGCCGGCGCAATTGCCCGAATCCAAAACCATGCGCCTGAACCGCATGTACCCGGGTTCCCAGGTCAAGCCTGCGCTGGATGCTGTGCTGATCCCCAAGCCCAAAACGGCCAGGATCGGTGGCCGTGATCTGCAGGACGCCGAGATCCTCCACTGGGCCAACAACGTGATCGAAGCGATCTTCTCAGATGTACCCGTAAAGGCAGGCTAAGCGAATGATGGGAGGACACCACGCCGCGTCGGGAGCCGCGGCGTGGATTGCCATTGCCTCGACCGGCCCCTACGCCTTGGGCTGGTATCCGCTGGACTCCACCGGCATCCTGATCGGAGCCATGGCGACGGCGGGCACCGCCTTGGTGTGCGACTGGGACCACCGGCACAGCACCATTGCGAATTCGCTGCCGCCGCTTTCGAATGTCATTGCAGTGGGAATCGAGAAAGCCAGCGGAGGGCACCGGCAAGGCACACACTCGCTGTTGGGAGCCTCGGCCTTTGTAGTGCTGGCAGCCATGGCAGCTCAATTTCAGATGATCACGCCGGCAGGGAAGCTCTCTGTTGGCGCTGGTTTGCTGTGTATGTTCATGATCAACCTGGCAGCTAAGGCTTTGAACCTGTTTCCGAAGTCCGGCTGGATCACCAACTGGCTGTTCGCTGTGGTGATGGCTGGCCTGGTGACCTGGTTTGCACCGGATCAATGGGGTTGGTTGCCGCTGTCAATGCTGACGGGTGTCGTCGTCCACATTGTGGGGGACATGATCACCGTGGGTGGCGTCCCGTTGCTGTGGCCGATCGTCATCAAGCCACCTAAATTCCTCAGGAAATCACTGATCAGTGGCATTTGGCGGGCCAACGGGGCTTTTTCGATTCCGCTGCTGGGCAGGGCTGGATCACGGCGCGAGTGGCTGGTGCTGATTCCTGTCAGCGGATACGCCATGGTTGGAATGGGGGCAGCGGGTTGGGCTCTGGCCCAGCAACATTGGCCTGGAGTGCTAGCGGCATTGGGTGGTGTGATCCAGGCCCCTTGATCGGGACGCCAAGTTGGCGTCATGTCTCGCGGCCTGTGCCCACTCCCTTTACGAGAAAACGAACTTTTACGTTTTCACGTATACGGAGGTTCAGATGGCTGTGCTCCACTCACGCAGTATGCACATCGGCAGCAGGGGAGGCCTTCAGGCACTGCGACATGCAGATTCACTGCGCCGTTCCTTGGTTGATCTTGAAGTCATAATTCCGGCCTACAACGAGGCCGGACGGATTCCCAATACCCTGCTGCAGGCCGTCGATTTCCTGGCAAGTCAACCGTGGTCTTCGAGGATCGTGGTGGTGGATAACGGCAGCGTTGACGAGACCGGGGCTGTAGTCCGCCGTATTTCGCGCGAGACAGGAAGCCGTGAGACAGGGAGCACCGTCCCGATTTCCGTGATCGGGTGTTCCCGTCGCGGCAAGGGGGCAGCTGTCCGCCGGGGCCTCCTCAGCGGTACGTCACGTTTCACCGGATTCTTTGATGCCGATCTGGCCACACCCTTGGATACGCTGACTGCTGCCATGTCCCACCTCGAAGAGGGTGCTGCAGCAGTTATTGCCTCGCGCCACGCGCCGGGTTCCACCCTTGTCCGTCCGCAACAACTGGGACGCCGCGTCGGCGGTACTGCTTTCCGCGCACTGACCAAGTCCAAAGTGAAGGGCATCTTCGATACCCAGTGCGGCTTCAAATTTTTTGAGCGGTCCTCGCTGACGACTGCCATGGTCCAATGCCGCGCGACGGGATTCGCCTTTGATGTGGAGCTGCTTCTGAGGCTGCAACACCAAGGGGCCCGAATCATCGAACTGCCTGTCGCCTGGACTGACGGAGAATCGTCAACCTTCCGGCCATTCCACGACGGAATCGCCAGTTTTGCCTCCGTGCTTCAACTAGAGAAATCGATCCTATGACCAGTGCTTTCCCAATGTCGCCGACACATCTTGCTGGAAAGCACGTACTTATCCTGAACTGGCGTGACGTCGGCCATTCCCAGGCCGGGGGCGCCGAGCAATATATGCACGAGATTTCCCGCAGGTGGATAGAGGCCGGGGCTGAAGTCACGTGGTTTACCGGACGTGAAGCGAACCAGGCTGCGGAGGACGTCATCGACGGCATCCGGATACTTCGCGCTGGCGGTCCCTTGGCAATCTATGCCCACGCCGCGCTCAAGCTCGTGCGAACAGGCAGTCTTTACGATGCTGTGGTGGATTGCCAGAACGGAATCCCGTTCTTCTCGCCGCTCTTCATGCCGGGCAGGACGCCGATCATTCAACTGATCCATCACGTTCACCAAGAGCAATTCAGCAGCAGGTTCTCTCCGCCCTTGGCTGCCCTCGGTCGTTTCCTGGAAAGCCGCGGCGCAAAAGCTGTCTATGGCCAGCGTGCCATTGTTGCCGTATCACCCTCCACACGGTTGGAACTTCGCAGGCTCGGGTTCTCCGGTCCTATATACGTAGTACCCAATGGCACCATCGACGTCCCGGCCGAGGTTGGGCCCAGGGCGCCTGAGCCCACCATTACGGTGGTCAGCCGCTTGGTGCCGCACAAACGACTGGACTTGCTGCTGGGCCAGGTTGCCGTTGCAGCCTCCCGTATCCCTAATCTGCGCCTGGAAATCGTGGGCGATGGGCCCGAAAGAGGCCGCCTTCAGCAACTCGCGATGGACCTGGGGCTAAGCCACGTTGTGACTTTCCACGGCTATCAGCCCAACGAGGTCCGCAACAGGCTGCTGAACCGGGCATGGCTTACTACTTCCACGTCGGCGTCCGAGGGCTGGGGATGTTCAGTCATCGAGGCAGCGGCTTGGGGCGTTCCCTGCCTTGCATTGCGTGTTCCAGGCATCCGCGATTCCGTAGTGGACGGCAGCACAGGATGGTTGGTGGATACAGCCAAGGAATTCGGGAGCGCCATGGTTGCCGCCTTGGAGGCGTTGGCTGCCCATGAGGCATCGCAGGAGTTCTCTGCACAATGCCAGGAGTGGGCACGTTGCTTTACGTGGGAGCGGAGTTCGGCGCTTCTGGCTGGTGTTGTCCTTGAAGAGACGCAAAGCCTGGAAGCCACCGGTGGACGCAGTTCCCGCTCCGATATGTCCACACTGGTTCGTTTCGAACTACCGCCAGGCACCGATCTCCGGGCCATACTGCGTCCCACCGATGAAGTGTGGGAGGGCGACGGCCAAGCCTCGGTACTGATGAAAGGCCGCGATGAGTTCGAAGCCTTCGCGGTTTTGAAGCAGATCGGAGTTGACTCGGCAGAGTTGCAACCGGCCGGACGAAGCGTCCTGCTGGCCGGACCCGCAAGCGCTGCTTCGCCTGCCCACGCCGTTGATGGCCTGTAGGGCGCATACGGCCGGAATCGGCCAGGAGTGTGGACATGGCTGACACTTTGCTTCAAACGGATCAGGAAACCAAGCCCGGTGGTGTGGAAAGTCTGCCGGGACGGAGAAACAAAGTAGGTGAGAACAGCAAAGTAGGGGAGAACAGCGTCTTCCTGGCGATGTCGGCCGGTGTAGTGGGTGCAGTCAGTTACGCCTGCAGTTTACTCATGGCCAACATGCTGCCAACCATCGACTACACGCATTTTGCGTCGGCCGCGATGCTGATGGGAATCGTGGGGATTGTCGCATCAGCGCTGGTACCTCTTCCCTTGTCCCATGTAGTCGCGGTCAATCCTGAAGGCTCCGAGGAACGCAAGGATGGCCTGGCCTTCTCGGTTTTTGTGTCATGCCTGGCGGGAGCAGCGGCAGCCGTAGTGACAGGAATGGTGACTCTGGCCTTTGCCACACCAGCGCTGGCTGGAGCTGTAGCGCTGGGTTCGCTGGCCATCTTCATCGTGACGGCACCCTCGGGCTGGTTGCAGGGTGAATTGCGTTTCACYTGGGTTGCCCTGACAAACATCGGCGAAGTTGTCCTCAGGCTCGGGTTCAGTGTGTTGGTGATCTTCCTGGCCTGGGGTGCCGGGGGAGCGGTCCTCGGATTTGCTGTGGGTTCAGTAGCTCCACTTGCCGTGCCACTTTCCTTCTACCGGGACCTGCATTGGCGTCCGCGTGTGCTTCTGGACAAATGGCGGTGGGCGGAGACCATCGAGATCGCATCGGTGCTGTGCGTAGTTTCGGTACTGGTTGGCCTGGATGTTGTGGTGGTTGGATTTCTGGACGAAGGATCCTCCGCTGCAGCCGGATTCCAAGCTTTGGCGTCAGTTGCCAAGGGGCCGGTGTATGTGGCGGCTGGTACTGCCTTGGTGGTTTTCCCCTTGCTACGCACCCCAGGCGCGGACGTGCGCAAGATCCTTGGAGCCGCCTTCACCTCCTTTGGGCAATTGGCGGTAGTGGCCTTCGTCATTATCGCGACGGCACCGCACGCGCTGGCCGGGCTGATTGCGCCCCAGAAGTATCACGGCTCCCTGGAGCTGCTGCCATGGTTGGCGGTAGCTGGCCTTGGCTACGCGGTGCTGATGGTACTGTCCACCATCCTTCTCGCGGTGAGGGCGTACCGGCGATGCCAGGTAGGCCTTGCCGTCGCTTGCCTTCTGGTGGTGGGTGGGTTGTGGGCTGGCTGGTGTCTGAATGCTGTTGCCGGCATGGCAGTGGGCTCAGCGGCGGGTTCCGTGCTGGCCTCCGTGGTTCTGGCCCTTATAGCTCGTCCCGTTCTTGCCGCCGCCAAGCGTCCGGGAGGCGTGGCCTGGCGGTGGTTTGCCTACCCAGCCGGACTGGCTGTCGTGCTGGGCGTGGCCAGCCAGTTTCAACCATTGCTGTGGCTGCTCCTGGCGTCCGGCGCAGGCTCTGCCATACTGGCACATCAGCGCGGTCTGTTGCCCGGCTGGAGCAAAGTTGCGCGGCGTGTTCAGAGACTCACGGGCATCTGGATGCCGTTCTTCGCCGTTGTTGCCGGAGCCTTCTGCGTTCGTGCCCTAGGTCTTGAACGGGGCTTCGAGCTCTGGGTGGATGAGTTGCTGTACGTGCGTTTAGGCGAGTCTGTCAGTACAGGCCACTTTCCCACGCTCCCTGACGGGCCCTTCTTCCTCCACCCGCCCGGTTATTTCATCCTTGAAGCCGGCATCATCAGGCTGTTTAACGTCTCTGGTGAAATTGTGGATGTCGTACTGCAGTTGCGATGGCTCAACGCCGCGCTCGGAGCACTGACAGTGGGTTTGGGGTTCCTCCTTGTCAAAAGGCTCACCAGTGCCGCGCCCGCGTGGCTCTGCGCTGTGCTACTTGCGTTCGAGCCTTTCATTCTGCGCAACAACAGCCATGCCTTCCTCGAGACCTCGGCCATGGCGGCTGTGCTTGCAGGGTTTTTGATATTGCTGCGAACGCCGAAGCGAGCAAAGGAAGCTGTCCCTTTCCTGCGATTGGCTGTAGCGGGATTGCTTCTGGGATACGGAGTTCTGTGCAAGGACTTCTTCATCATCTGCACCTTCGTTCCGGTGCTGGTTGCTGTGTTGTGGAAGCAGACCCTGCCCTGGCGAAAAGCTGCGGTGGTGGCGGCGGTGGCTGCCATTCCCTATGCCGCTTACCTCGCCGTGGTAGCGCTGCGGGGACAAATGCCGGATTGGGTGTGGGCCAAAAGCAATGGGCTGCTTCGGATGTCCGGGGTTGAGAAGAACACGGGTTTCACGGCGGAAGGCTCGCCGAGCATCGTGTCCCGGTTGATCGAGCAGAGCGGTCACTTTGGCACCAGTTATATTCTCCTGGCACTGTGTCCCGTAGTGAGCCTCCTCTTGTGCTTCAGCCTTCATGCAGGGCGGCGGTTTGTTGGACTGGCGGGGCTGGCCCTGGGTGTCGCGGGCGCCTACAGCGCCATCTTCGGCACCTTCGAAGAGCAATATGGGTATGGCGTCATCGTGGCAGGGGTCCTGTGCTCCGTGCTGGCCGTGGTGGAGCTCATTGAGAGATATCCGAAGGGTCGAAGGGCCTTCGCGGCGATGTCCATCTGCTTCATTGCCTTGACCGTGCTTCTCGGGATGCGCACGGCACTCACTGTGGACAATGGCTTTGCCAGTGCGAGGCAGTGGGTCACAGCGAACCTGCCCGCTGATGCGCGCGTCAGCGTCACCAACAGCACCGGGGAGTTGGTATTCAGGGACGACGCCAGGTTCGGAATCTGGCCATCAGCACCCTTGATGAAAGAGCATGGCGTCAATTACATCCTGACCCAGTCGCTGCCCATCAGCCAGGGATACGGCTACGCGAATCCCACGATGCTCGCCTGGCTAAAGGAGCACGCAACCCCTGTTTTCACTTCCGAGGGACCCACCAATGGTGATACGACGCTCTGGTTCGTGCGGGAAGCGGATCTGGACGTTGCGGCATCGGCGAATATCRGGTTCCCGTCCAAAGACCATGGCACAGAACGGTAAACATCATGAGGGTTTTACATCTTGGGTTCGAAGACCCAGGCATGCCCGGCGCCGGTGGCGGATCAGTGCGGACCCACGAGATCAACCGTCGGCTCGCTGCCAACGGCTTCCGAATGACGGTCCTGACCACCAGATACCCCGGGTGGTCTGAACGTGTGCAGGACGGCGTTCACTACGTGCCGATCGGAATAGGGCATGGGCGGAACAGGTTAGCCCGGCTCCTGGGCTACGTGCTGATGCTGCCCTTTGAGGTTCGACGGCGTCGCGGAGCCGCTGATCTGGTGGTGGAAGACTTTTTCGCGCCGTTTTCCAGCATGGCTGCGCCGCTCTGGACAAAGCGCCCCACAGTTGGCCTGGTCCAGTGGCTGCATGCGCGAGAGAAAGCACGTGAATATGGGTTGCCCTTGCATTGGGTGGAACAGTGGGGTGTTAGGCGTTACCGGCGGATGATCGCAGTGTCGCAGGGCATCGCTGACCGCTTGACGGCCATGAACCCCCACGTTCGTGTGGAGGTGATCGGTAATGGTGTGGATCCCGCAGCCTGGAAACCCGAACCCAAACCCGGACAGGACATCCTATGCATTGGGCGTTTGGAGTTCGGTGGCAAAGGTCTCGATTTGCTGCTGGCAGCATGGGAAGAATGTGCGGGCCGCGTGGATGGCCAGCTCCTGATTGCAGGTGCTGGCCCTGATGAAGGAAAGCTGCGCGCCGTCATTGAAGAGAGGGGCCTTTCCAGCCGGGTACGGCTCCTTGGGTGGCTCTCCGGGGAGCAGAAATTCCAGGCAATGAGTGATGCGCGGCTTGTGGTTGTTCCCTCCAGGCAGGAGACCTTTGGGTTGGTGGCCATCGAGTCATTGGCTGTTGGAACTCCGGTCATTGCCTTCGATATCCCGTGCTTGAGGGAGATTGTCCCCGACGCCGCCGGCTGGTTGGTTCCGGCGTTCGACGTAGATGCCCTTGCTGCTGAGATAACGCGCAGATACGCACAGGACGGACTGATGGAGGTGGGAGCCCAAGGCAGGGCGTTTGCTTCAGGCTTCAATTGGGACCGGCTCGCCGAAATGCAGGCCACATCCTTTCGCAATGCAGTTGCTGAAGCAGCTCCAACCGGGCCTCATCCACAGGAAGGGCCTCCGCATGGCAAGTGAATCAAAAATCGAACGATCCTTGGCAGGCGACGCTCCCTGGCTGTTCCTGTCGCCCCACCTTGATGACGCGGTTTTGTCCTGTGGTGCGCTTATCGAGGCGCAGGCGCAGGAACGGGAGATCATCGTGGCAACTGTGTTCACGGAAGCCTCCCCTGCACCGCACACCCGGGCCGCCCGCTCTTTCGTGCGTCAGTCCACGCTTGAGGATGGTGTCCAACTATTCGAGGCCCGCAAAGCAGAGGACAAGGCTGTCCTTGCTGCCATGGGCGTACAGCTCATACATCTGGGTGCCGTGGATGCCTTGTTCCGTCGTCGCCAGTTACCGCGGCTCGCCAGAGGCGCGTGGAACAAGCTCCTGCCGGAACTGACGCACCGCTACTCGACGTATAGATTCGACATCGCGCTCGGACGAATAGCGCGGGGAGATAAAACGCTTATCCGGCAACTCCAGGACGATGTTGCCGAGCTAATGGCCGTGACCAAGGCCGAACTGCTCTTCGTTCCTGTAGGTGTGGGTAGCCATGTTGACCACCTCATCACCCGCAAGGCCGGGGAGGGCCACCCTGAAAACCTGGTCCTTTACTCGGACTTTCCCTACGATTTGGTCTCGCCGCCGGATACGGCAGGGTTAGCGCGCCTTGGGTATCAACCGTGGATTTGGGAAGAAGGCTTGTCATCCAAGCACCCGCGGATCAGGCAGTACTCCACACAAGCAAATGGGTTGTTCCCCAGCGGTGTAATTCCCATCAAAGCGGAAACCTACTTTGTCCCGCATCCTTCCCGAAGCTCAAGCAGTTAAGCCCGCCCCAAAAGCAATGGCCCAGGCGTTAGCCCGGGCCATTGAAAAACTGCGTGAACGTTTAGCTTTCGCCAGCTGAGTCCGAGCGGCCAAGGATGGTCTGCGGAATCCAGAATGCGAGGGCGAACAGGCCCAGGCAGACGGCCATCGGCCACGGGTTATCCAGGCTGAGGAAGGACAGGGAGTAGATAGCGCCCAGGAAGAGCACGATCATGACCACGAACAGGACAATGCTTGTGCCGAGGTTGTTCTCTTTTTCAATGGGGGCGCTTGTTGCGTTCTTGGACATTCATTCCTCCTCGGCCCCGCAGGGCTCAAAATCTGTGGCGGTTGCGGATGCCTCAGTAATCCGATGAACCCTGTTCACCTTTGACAATGGCTATTCCGGAACTCGCTCCGATACGTGTTGCACCAGCAGCAATCATAGCCTGTGCGTCAGCCAGGGACCGCACTCCGCCTGACGCCTTGACCCCAACATCAGGTCCGACGGTCTTGCGCATCAGGGCAACGTCTTCAACGGTTGCTCCGCCGCCGTTGAAACCAGTGGAGGTCTTGACGAAGTCAGCCCCTGCCTCCACGGCGGCTTCGCAGGCAATGACCTTCTGTTCATCGGTCAGCATGGACGTCTCGATGATGACCTTCAGGATCGCTTCGCCGGCGTGGACAGCTTCGGCGACGGCGGTGATGTCATCCACCAAGGCACCCTTGTCATTCGCGCGGGCGGCCGCCATGTTGATCACCATGTCGATCTCATCGGCGCCATCCAACACCGCGCCGCGGGCTTCGAATGCCTTGACGTCGCTGGGTGTGGCGCCCAGCGGGAACCCAATAACGGAGCAGGTCAAGACTCCGGATCCTTTGAGGGCCTTGGTGACGGTCTTGACCCAGATCGGATTGACGCAGACGGACTTGAATTTGTACTCGACGGCCTCGGCGCAAACCTTCAAAACCTCGGCCTCGCTGGCCTCCGGCTTCAACAGTGTGTGGTCGATGTACGAGGCGATGCTTGCAGGCGCGACGGCTTCGTTGCTCATGGGATCCTTCCGTGCCGGGCGTGGCCGGCCCGATGGCCGCAGGGTTGTCACTGCCCGTCAAAGGACCATCTTGCCATATGGTCCGGGTGCCGGTTGGGGTTGTCCACAATGGCAAGAGAAGCAGCAGTCAGGCCGCCATCGCGGCCTGCTGGTTGCTGCCCCATACGCCCAACAGCATCCCCGAGGCGCACAGCATCGCGGAGGATTCGGCAGAAAGGAGAAGACCCAGTCGGAGGCCGTCGCAGGAAGCCGCGTCGCCAATCGCCCAAATGCCGGGGACGGAGGTGGTGAGATCGCGCCCTACTGCGATCCCGCCGTCGGAGGCAATCAGGAGACCTGCGCTTTCGGCAAGCTCGCTGCGCGCGATACGTTCCTCGGCGAGGACCACGAGGTCGCCGTTCATGCTGCTGCCGTCTTCGAACAGGATGCCGGTCGCCGCTGGCGTGGAACCTGAGGTGGAACGAACGACGGCGGCTGGCCTGAGGGTGGTGCGGACGGGACGGACACCGCGGGCCCGGAGCACGGCCTCTGCCTGGCCCGCTGCGGGACCATTGCCCACGAGGATTCCCAGCGGGCGCCGACCGACGATCCTGGTGACGTCCTTGATTGCTTCACCGATGTTCGCGGCGTCATCGATGGTGGAGTAGCTCAGACCGTCTTCGGCCCCGGCGACCGGCGGAAGGCTTGGAGCTGAACCCGTGGCGATCACGAGTTGGTCGTAGGAGAACTCCATGCCGTCCACGGTGGTGACGATCTTTGCTGCGGCGTCAATGAAGCTTGCCGGCTGCCCGAACCGGACCGAGACCTGCGGCAGTTCTGCCAGTTCCAGGAGCGCCTCGGGGCATTCGTCGCGATTGCTGAGCACGGTGACGGTGCCATCGAAGGGGCGTTGCCGGGAACCTGAACCGCTGCCGGCCAGCCGCCGCACCAAAGCCTGGGCTGCGGGACCTGCGCCTGCAATGACGATGTGAACGGGTGTGGAGGACATGTTTGGCCCTTTCGCTGGCGTGACCTGTTGATCATCAGCGTAGGGTGCCGGTTTTTCGCGGGTGTTTCCCCCTTGTTGCCATCTTTTGCAGATCGGTAGCGCGCTGTTTACCAGCCGGTAATAACGTGGATCACAGCGGAGTTAGCGATCACAGTGGAGTTCAGTAGCGTGACAGCAACTCCCGCAAACCGTTGGCGGCGAAGGAAGCGACGGCCTCCGCCCGGTCAACGAAGCCGTGCGCACCCACTGGCTCCACAGAGGCCAGAAGCCCAGCCGCGTCGGCCAGGCTCATAGTCAGCTCGGCGCTCAGGCTGTCTACTTGCAACCCGTCCACTTGCAATACTGCCTGGCGCGAGTCGGTCCAGGCATCCGGACCGGGATCGTCCCGCAAGGTGCGGGTCAAGGACACGTCCTGCCACCCGCCGTCGAGCATGATCCGGGCACGGTACGTGATGTCGTGGCCTTCTGTTTCAACGCGTCCATCCGAGAAAAAGACGCGACCGTCGAAGAGCGGGTGCTCCAGGAATCCGGTGAACTGTGGGGGCACAGTGGACCCGGCCGTGGGCAGCATGACGGTTGCCTTGAACGTCAGGGGTGAGCCGTCCAAGTCTCCGCGCAAGGTGTCGTTGAAACGGACGCCCGCAGCCGGTTCTGTCATGGCGGTGCAACTAGCATCTTTCGGGACGCCGGCCGTCGTCATCGTGTCCAGGTACGCCCGGGCGTCCCGGTATCCCATGCCGATCAGGGTATCGGCGTCGATCCTTCCCAGATAGAACTCGGGATCGAGCGGGAGCGGATGTTCAGGACGCACCACATGCAGCACAAACTCGCGTCCAGCCGCGCTCGCAGCCTCGAAATCAGCAAGGAGGGCTCCCATGGCGCTCATTTCGATCATGTGCACGTACTGCTCCAAAGGCCCGTCACCCCAATAGGGCGAGTTGCCGATGCACCAAATCAGCCATACTTCCTCCGCTCCCCGACGCAGGGCTTCGGCTACATTGGCGTCGCGCATCCAGACGGCGTCCGTCCAGATCTTCCCGTCCCGGCGCAGCGGTGTCAGGAAGATCGGCAGTGACATTCCCGCGGCCATAAGCTCCGCGTCGATGGCGGTGGCATCGATGGCGTGGCAGCGCTTTTCGGTGAATTCCACGACGTTGAAGGAACCTTCGACGGCGCCCGGTTCCGCAGCGCGGCCCCGGATAGTCGCATCATTGATCCCGAGTGCGGGAAAGACCTTGTTCAGGATGCCGTCCGCGTCCCCAATAGCTGGCAGCGCCCACGGGCCCTTGAGGTAGTCACCGATCGGCAGCGCCGAGCCGAAGTCCTTCACGTTCACGCTGGACCAGCGGGTGCACATTTCTTCCGGCGACACCCCGGACAGCAGCATCCCCGCCGTCAGGATCCCGCCGGAGCTGCCGTCAACATGCTGGAACTCCAGGCCTTCTTCGGCGAGCGCCCGCATGACGCCGGCCTGCCAGGCCACCCGCATCCCGCCACCGGCGAGCACCAGTGACCTTTTCACAGTCCGGTTCCTCCGGTCATGCCCCCACCGATCCTGCGCCAATAGACGAACAGGAGTACCGCCGTCGCGAGGTCAAAGAAGGCCACCAGCAGCGCGATGGGTGAGAAGACGCCGTTCAGTACCCCGATGCCGACGGCGCCGAACGCCCCGGCTTTCTGCAGTCCGGACCAGAGCACCACCTCGGGTGAGGGCGCGGCGTTGAGCAGGGTGTGGAGGAGCAGTCCGCCAACCACCACCATGAACATGCCCACTGTGCCGAACAGTTGCCGCATTCCAGGAGTGGGGTCGGCGCCGATCAAGGGCAATATTTGTCCACCAAACGGGACCTGCACGGCACCGGTCAGCACCGTGATGATGGCGATCGCTGCGAGGATGGCGCGCAGTGGATCGGCGGTGGCCCAGGCCAGCAAGCCGGGGCGTCGCGCTTGGTGGTGAGGCTGGGAGTGGGGTGTGGGTTGTGCCGGCTGATGGGCGGTCATGCGAAGGACTCCAGCAGGCGTCCACGGTCCACGAGCAGCCACACTATTGAAGCCCACGTCAGCGTGGAGACGTAGAAGCGGATGTCGTTGAGCATCATCCAGCGTTTCAGCAGGGTGCGGAGCTCGGCGTCGTCCGCGAAGTCGCCGCCGCGGATGCGCTTGTTGATGGGGATGATGATGCCTTGGCCCACCCAGGTCAGGACGATGATTCCCAGCAGGCAGATGATGGCTGGGATGACACGGATGGTGCCCCACTCGGACCACACGAGGATGCCACCCGAGATGAACATGATGGGCACCACGATGGTGAAGAACTTGGTGGCTGCGCGGGTGGGGATGCCGAAGTGCATGTCTACGTTCTCGCGGGCCAGCGAGCGCCATGTGGGGTACAGGAAGAACTTGAGGACCCACATGGTGCCCACGTACATCGTGGCGCCGAACAGGAAGTAGAGCGCGTTGATGAGCAGTAGCCAGTTCATTGGATGCTTCCCGGAGTAGCGCGGGGTACGCCGCCGGGGCCGTGTCCTGTGCCCATCGGTGCCGTGCCTGCAATCCTGCTCCGGTCCGGCGGTGCCAGCCATTCCTGGCTTTGGCCCAGGTTCACGATGCTGTCCAGCATGTCGCCTCCGCGAAGGGCTGCTGCGGCGGATTCTGTAGGTGCGGTGAGGAACCAGGCTTCGTAGTGGTCGTCCAGGACACCGTGGGCTTGCGGCAGCCAAGCGGTGAACACGGGTTTGCTTTCCACCTGCAGGTTCTTCAAAGGCTCGACGCCGGGCGCGTCACCGAGGATGAGGCGTGCCTTGGCCTGTGCTCCGAGGGCGATGTCTCCGGTAGCTTCGAAGTAGATGTCCGATTTCCAGAGCATGTTCCGGAAGACGCAGTAGTTCGACGCAGCAAGCTTCAGTGGCAGCCCAAGTGGGTCGGGACGCTCGATTTCGATGTAGCAACCCAGCTGGCCGTCCTTGTCGTATTGTGCTGACACTGTGGAGTCAGTGACGACGAAGTCCAGGTTGGCCTGGTGCTTCGGCATGCCCCAGATTCCCTTGCCACCCTTGACGGAAACCTCCGAACTGACGGGCAGGTCCACCACGAACTGCCCCAGCTTGAAGGTTTTCTGGAAGATCAGCGGGAGGATGGGCGGGGCCGGCCTGCTGCCGTGGGTGATGGCGATGGCCAGTGAGTATTCGATGTACTTGCCGATGTCCGTGGACTTGTAATTGACCACGGTGACCACCAGCAGCCCTTTGCCGCCCAGGCTGAAGGGCCTCATCTCGGTGCCGGGGAGTGCGGCCGCCGCGGCTTTCTTGTTGATGGGGAAAGCCGCCATGAGCACCGGGGAGTCGTCGGAATTGACCGGCATGACGTACTTGATGCCGTCGGCCAGTGCGTGCTGGCCGCGGAGGCGTTCCTGGCGTCGGGGAACCGGCGACGGCATGAGCTTGAGCAGGGGAGTAACCAGTTCGGTAAGTGTTTTCATGACCTTGGCTCCTGGGCTGGATTAGGCTCTTGGGCTGGATTGGAAGGGGCCTTGTTGAGCTCCTCCACGATGACCGGGAAGGTGTCCTGCCAGGCATGCTCGCCGAAGAAGACGTCCAGATGTCCGTAGCCGGGGATGAGGTGGAGGGAGTCCTTCCCTGGCCGGTGCTTTTGGAAGAATTCGAAGGTGCGTTGCTGGCTTTCGGGAAGGAAACAGAGGTTGTCCAGCCCGGCGATGAACGCGAACCGCGCATCGGTTTGGGGAGCCTCGGCCACAAAGTTCTCCGGCAGTTCCGGATGGTTTCCGGCAGCCACCATGTGCCCGGCTTTGATGCTGCGGCCCATCTCCTCGAAGAATGTCACCGGGACCTCGGCGAACTCGCCGCTGAGCCATTGGTGAGTGGCGTCGTCGAGGTTTTCGTGGGCCCAGAGCGCCGGGTGGCCACTGCCGTAGGTGAAGCTGACCATCTTGCAGACGATGTTGTCGCACTCCCGATGGGTGGCTTTGACCAGGCCGCGGATGGCCCGCGTGAAGTAGCCCTGCGATTTATAGCCCCATGCCGGGGACAGATAAGGGGTGAAGATCTTGACCACGGGCGTGAGGTAGTCGATCTTAAGCCGCGAGAACACAGGCACCACGGGATGCAGGGACACCGCGTTGGAGACGATGGTGTCCACCTGAGGCAGGAGACCGGCCACGGCGGACATGGTGAACGACGTCGATCCCTGGCAGTGGATGACAGCCTTCATCGTGTCCGCTCCAGTCGCATTCAGCACATGCTCGACGGCGGCAGGGTGGTCGTACACGGCGGCGTCGGCGAGCGTCCAGGACAGGGGATCGAGGTCGATGGACGCCCTCCAGTTCAGCATCCACACGTCCCATCCATCCTCCAGCAGGACGTCCACGATGGTGGTCCGGACCGGAGGCCTGAACAGCTCTGCCCGCACGCCGGAACCATGGACCAGCATGACAGGCCCTTTGGTCACTTCCACGGGCGATGTCACATGGACCAGGCTCAAAGGGGTGTTGTCCCGGGCACGGAACGGGATGACCTCGGTCCGGTGCTCGGCACGGGTGATGATCATGGTGCGGTTCCTTTCCGCGTGATGGTGATGGGTTCTTCAAGCAGCCGCACGGCGGGCAGGCCGGATTCCGGGACCAGCCGCGCGCCGTCGTCGTTCTGTACCAGCTGCCAATCGCGGCAGACTGTGTCCACCACAAGCGGGTAGACAGTGAGGTTGCCGTCAGCGGCGAGGTGGAGGCGGAGGAATCCTTTATGGTCTTCGATGGATTGCCCGGACATTTTCCAGGTAGAGACTTCACCGGTTGGCGTCGCCAGGATGAACAGGGCGAAGGCCTCACTGCCAAGCGCCCAGCCACCCAGATACACCACCGCGAGCGCCAGCAGCAGAATCACGACGTCGGGCCAGCCGGCCGGCCAGGGAAGCAGGATCACGACGGCGGCACTCACCGCAAGGGCGGACAGCTGGTAGAGCGCGCCGCGGGTGAAGACCACGATTCCTGCCTTCGCCAGCCCGAGCGATCGTGCGAGCAGTGCCACGACTCCGAGCAGGAGTGGCATCGCAAGGATCAAGATGACGATGAGGAGCAGGGTGTTTCCGTGGGTCAGGCTGCGGAGGCTGTCCACGAACGATTCCCCGCGGAATGCGCTGAAGACTGTCCAGAGCGTTAGTGCAGCGATGACGTGGACAATGCCCAGGGACAAACCGAAGCCAGGGTTGCGGATGGGAAGCCAGTATTGCGAGAAGGGGTTCGCAAGCCTCGGACCGAGCAACTGGGAGTCGGCCTGATCCGGGTAGAGGGTGGGCATGCGGGTGAAGTGCCGGGTTGGTGCTTCTTCGTGGTCGCCGTGGGGGTTTCCGGGTTGGGTGACGCTGGAGGACATGCCCGGTGCGTTTTCGTGGCAGGGAAGGACGAGGTGATCCGGGAGCCAATGGGCATCTGAAAGATAGGCGCCGCCCAGGCCGCAGGTGATCATTTGTGTTCTTCCTGGATCCCGTGGGAGATTTCGCCCGTTTGGTTCTTGCACGGACGTTTGTTCCTCGTAGCGGGAATAGTGGTGCAGGTCCCCGGTGAGCCACAGCCGGACGTTTGCGCCTGTGGCCTCGAACACGCCGGTGTCAGGATTGAACCGACGTCGAAGGTAGTCCTGCTCGAAAAAGTTGACCTGCCTGAACTCATTCGGTTCCGGGTGCTCGGCGTCAACCCAAAAGGGAGTTGCGACGCACAGGATGATGGCGTCTCCGGGTTGGAGCTGGAGGGTGACGTTCCGGTAGAAGTAGTCCAGTTGGGGTTCGTCGATGTACTGCCCCAACTGGCTGTCCAGGCCCAGGAGCCACCAACCCGGCGTCCCATCCTGTGGTCCGCCGGAACCCTTCGTGGGTGATTTCCCGGAGAGCCGGACCGCGAAGTAGCTGCGCGTCTGGATGGTCCGCCAGCCACCGATGCTTCGTTGCCGGGTGAACATCCGGATGAACGAGGTCAGGCCGTCGTACCAGTCGTGGTTGCCGGGGAGTGCGAGCATGATGGGTGTGGGATTGTGCTTGGTGGGCAGCGCCATCCGGTACGGTCCTGCCATCCGATTCTCGTAGGCAGCCGGTGAGGCAACGGGGTAGACCTCATCACCCCCGAGGACCAGCAGGCTTCCGCGGGGGAGCTCATGGCCCTGAACGGTTACCTTGTCCTGGGCGAGCAGCATTGCGACGGAGTAGGTCGCGTCGAAGCCGTCGCCAAGATCTGCGGTGTAATCGAGCCACAGATCAGCGGGACTCAAGGGCTCGTCGGGCTTTGTGGTGCGGGATGCCTCAAGCTTTCCGGGGGTTGGAAGCCCGCGGCTCGTGACCGGCGGCTGGGCTGGTTGGCCGGGGACCGGGAGTTTATCCAGGCGCAATTGATCGGCAGGGAAGCTCCCCTCGAGTTCCCTCTTGTCACCGAAGTCCGCGAACACAGTAGCTGCCATGACTTTCAATGCCGTCCGTGCCAGCGACATCGGCGAGAGCCAGCGAACGGCTGCCTGGGGAGTGAAGCCCAGGACAGTACGGTGCTTCGCAAGCTCCCAGCTCTTCATCTGCGTGGCCGTCGCAGTGGTCTCCGGACCGGGAACGGGACCCGTTTGAGGCCCCGCCCGTAGACCTCCCACAACTCACCGGCGAACAATTTCATGAAGGACGCCAAACCCGCGGCCGGTGCCGGGCCCTCGGTACGGAACGTGGTCAGTTGCTTGGCGAAGTCCAAGGGGCGGATGTACAGAATGCCGGCACCGAAGACATCCTCCTGGCCTGGCTCCTGCCCGCCTGGCTCATCAACGTCAACCGCTTCCGACGGTGGAACGTGGCCTCGCAGGATCGTGGCGTACAGCGTGGTCGTGTCCTGCCAAATATCCAGCCCGGCCTCGTTATGGATCAGCTTGTACCCGGTGAACGTGAACGGCGTTCCGCCTGGGTCCCGCAGCCACAACCGGTAGAGCATGCGCCTGGCTGGCCTGCCGTCGTCGGAAACGTCCTCCACAAAGAGGTTGAACCAGCCCCGTTCCACCGGCATTCGGCCGCCGAAGTAATCTGCGAGGACATACCCCTCCGCCTTCGCCGGGTGGCTCGGATCCTCAACGAACGCGTCCATGTCCTCGGCGGTAATCGTCAGCTCGAACATGATCCCGCGGCCCCGGTCCCTGCCCAGGCTTCGCCCCTTCTCGGGATCACTGAGACCGGGACTGAACCAGCCGTGCATCTGCTCCGTGAAACGCACAGAGGTGGTGGCGTCTGTCGCAGCGGCTTCCTCGTCCAGGGTTGCCTGGTCCGGGTGTGACTGCAGCCCCAGACCACGGCTCCTTGCTCCCGTCGTGGCGGCTGCGCCGTCTGTGACCGCGCTCGCAGGCCGCTCCTCGGGCGCGCCCTTGCCCTTGGTAGCGTCAGGCGCCAATTCGCGCGGAGCCGAAGCGTCGACGTCGTTGGCCCGGCCATCAGCGCCAGCCGAGTCATCACTGGCCAGGTCGTCACTTCCGGCAGCGTCAGCGGGGGTAATTCCCTTGTGTCCAGCACTGTGGGCGTTCTCCAGGATGTGGTGGCACGCGCGTTCCGCAAAAGCAGAAATGGTCAGTGAAGGGTTGGCCCCCACGGGGCCAGGCATGGCCGCCCCGTCCATCACGAACAGGCCGGGATAACCGAACACTTCGCCGTAGGAGTCACACACAGCCTCGCCCGGGTGGCGGCCCGATGGCGCGCCGCCAATGGGGTGGACCGTGATGACGCGTTTGGCCCACCAGAGGGGATTGTCGATGAAGTCCCCGTCGAGGTCCTTGGCGATCTCGGACATCGTTCCACGGACCCGTCCGAAGTAGTCCTTGGACGTGGCCATGGTCCATGCAATGGCGAGTCTTCCGTCGCGAAGGGTCATGACGCCGTCGGGGATATCTCGGCCCATCCCCAGCAGCGGCACCGAACTGGAGGAGAGGCGGCCGTCACCCAGCGCAGCGGCGAGGTCGGCGGAGACGTTCGAGCGCCCGGCGTCGAACAGCCTGTCCATCAGCAGTTGGCGGGCAACTTTGGCTGTCCGTTTGACGGTGGTGCTGAGTTGGGCGGTCTCCATGAGCCAGTTCATGAAGGCTGGATACCCGGCGTCCTCCACGTAGTAGCCGCGACCATCGCCGTCGTCGTCGTTGGAATCGGGGATCCTGATCGCGGTGGTGATGACGGGTCCGCGGCTGCCG
Organism: Paenarthrobacter sp. 10N417; assembly: GCF_056394745.1. Lineage (NCBI taxonomy): Bacteria > Bacillati > Actinomycetota > Actinomycetes > Micrococcales > Micrococcaceae > Paenarthrobacter > Paenarthrobacter sp. 10N417. The sequence goes on along the minus strand of NZ_JBFTIL010000023.1, from coordinate 32,803 downwards.
GTGAGTGTTCGCACTCCGGGTGGGGATCCGTTGGCGGCCGGTGTCTTGGCGTCCATGATGAACGTCAGGAGATCGCCGTTGCCACTGAAACGGGTGCCTATGGCGTCGCTAAGGGCGGGCAGGGAGCTTCGATTGCGCAGGAGCAGGAAGTTGGTGCCGAAGGTGCCGGCGCCAAGGATGAGCCGGCGGCAGTGAATGATCCGCTCCTTGAGGAGCTCGCCTTGGCGTTCGGGATCGTGGACCACGTAGCGGACTTCGTAACCTCCCCTGGCAAGTGGCCTGATCCCGCGGACATCGTGGAACGTGCGGATGTCCGCCCCCTGATGAGCGGCCGCCGAAATGTAGTTGTGGTCCAGGGTGTTCTTGGCGCCGGCATTGCAGCCGATATCGCATTCACCGCTGAGCGTGCATGTGGTGCGGACGGTGTTTGGTCCGTGGATGCTGCCGTAGGCGGGAAGGGGGAGTGGCCTGTTTGTCTGTGGTTCCTTGGTGGGGTCCGTGGAAAAGGTGACTGCGATGGGCGGCCTGCTGATGGATAGACCGAGGGTTGCGGCGGTCTTCTCCATGGCCATGGTTTTAGGCGTGTCGTCATACGGATAACGGACAGGTTGGAGCATCTCTTCTGCGGCCTTGTAGTACGGATCAAGGTCCGCCCGTGTGAAAGGCCAATTCTCGTAACCGCCGCCGGGAATGGGGGACTCGTTGACGAACCATTTTTCGTCCTTGCGAAGGAGGACGTTGGCGTAGATCAGTGAGCCGCCGCCCAGGCCGCTGGATACCAACCCCTCCGTGCCCCGGAAGGTCCACGCATCGAAGAGCCCGTACAGTCCGCGATCCGGGTCCCAGAAATTCCGGCCCATTTCCGCCGGCGAACGCGCGAAACTGCCGGGCGGATAAGGCTTGCCGCGTTCCATGAGCACCACGGATTGCCCGGCCTCGGCCAAGCGAAGGGCAGCCACCGAACCGCCGAATCCTGAACCGACCACCACGGCGTCAACCTTTTCGATGCCTGGTTCCCCGTGCCGGGCAATGCGGCGTGCCGGATCAGGTGCTGGTTCCGCACCCGTATTGCCACTGTTCCCGGTCCCCAGACGACCCATGGCCGTTCCTCTCAGAGGAAAGCTGACCTGAAGGCAGCCCCGGCGTGACCGGCGGTGCCTCCGGACTATCGCCCTTATGTTCCCACCGGGCCGGGGATCTGTCCATGAGGTGGAGTTATCCGTTGATCCGGCGTTGCTCGCCGACTGTCATGGGAGGATGCGCGTGAAGTTGAGGTCGAAGTCGTGCTCAAGCGGTCCGCCTGGGTAGGTTCCCCGCTCCCATCGGCCCGTGATGGTGTTCCCGTCCTCGCTGATGCGTCCGATGTAGCGTTGCGGCCAATCGGGTCCATCCCGGAAAAGGGTCCACACGTTCTCTTCCAGGGTCATGTCCAGGATGCGGGCGACGCCCCGGGAATCGAAGTAATGCTGCTGAAGTGCGCCGTCTGACCCTGTAGCGCCGATGGTGCAGATGGCATTCGGGAATTCCGGCCTCTCAACAGTGGATCGCTGGATAAGGAAGCCGCCGGCTGGCAGCCATTCGAACGTTGTCCGGCCCACCGCGTCCATGCCGGGGGCAGTGGTCTCCCATTCGCCGACCAGGATGTTGAGTCGCTCCAGCAGTTCGGATGTCATGTGGTCCTCCTGAGATGTGTAGCCCCAGTTTCCGCCGTAGGTGGCCGATTTGGCGAGAGCTGCCCTGGTTGGCGAAGGTTGCCCAGTGGCATGATGGGCGAATGAGCCAAGTGACGTGCGATTTGACCATCTCCCTGGACGGCTTCGTTGCTGGTCCCAACCAGCGGATGTCGGAGCCCTTGGGCGACGGCGGAGAGCTTCTGCACCGATGGATGTTTGAAGAGCCCGAAGCCAACGCGGCCCAGGTTGAGGAAATCCTCGCCGCCGGCGCCTTCATCATGGGGCGGAATATGTTTGCGGGACCGGGCCCAGACATGTGGGACAAGGAATGGCGTGGGTGGTGGGGTGAAGAACCGCCATATCACGCGCCGGTTTTCGTCCTGACACACCATCAGCATGAGCCGCTGGAGATGCAGGGCGGCACCACGTTCCATTTCGTGAACGACGGGATCGAATCCGCGCTTGCACAGGCGCGGGAGGCCGCAGGCAGCAAAGACGTGGCCATCGCTGGCGGAGCCCAGACGGCCCGGCAGTACATCCAAGCGGGGTTGATGGATGAGTTGCGGCTCCACATTTCGCCCATGACTCTTGGTGGTGGCGAGCGGTTGCTGGACGGCGTGGGTAGTCTCAAGCTTGAGCCTACGGAAGTGGCCGGCACCAAGCTCGTCACCCACGTTCGGTACCGCCTGCCCCGGTAAACGAACCTACCGGTAAACGAACCTACCCCGCGCGCCTGACCGGGGCCGTGGAGTTACGCACCACCAATTGCGGCATGAGGCGTTCGTCGGCGATGGGGGCGTCCGGATTATTGAGCCGTTCCAGGGCTACTGTGCCGGCGGTCCGACCCAGTTCAACAGCATGCAAGTCCACGGACGTGAGGTCGATGCCATGCAGGTGGGCGGTCCTTGTATTGTCGTAGCCCACAAGGGACAAATCTTCGGGAATGGAGAGTCCCCGTGCGTAGGCGGCCTCACGAACGCCTAGCGCCAACTGGTCGTTGTGGGTGAAAATCGCAGTCGGCCGGTCGGAATTATTCAGCATCTGCGCGGCGGCGCGCTGTCCTGCATCCGGTGTGAAGTCCTCTGCTGCCACCGTCTGCGGTGAGAGCCCGGCGTCGCGCATTGTCTGCTCGTAACTCTGGCGGCGGACGACGTGGCCGTCGTAGACCGGGCCAGAAAGATGGGCGATGCGCGTATGGCCAAGTCCGAGGAGATGCTCAGTTGCCGCTCGTGCGCCCGCAAGGTCATCGGAGTACACGCTGTCCACGCCGTGCACCGGCCGGGTCACACTCACCAGGGGGACGATCCGGGCCATTTCTTGCACTCGTTCATCTGAGTCCAGCAGCGTAGCCGCGATGATAATTCCAACACGGGCCTCAATCAGGGACTCCAGCGCGCCCGGATCCACGCCGTCCACGGACCGCGAAACGCTTAAAATGAGCCGGTTGTTGTCTTGGGGGAGCGCGGTCCGGACGCCGCTGAGGACATCAGCGTAGATCTCGTTGCGGATGTCCAGCAGATAAAGCCCGACGGCGGAACGGTGCTTGCGTGCCAAATCGGCGGCCACGGCGTTTGGCCGGTACCCGAGACGCTTGGCTGCCTCGAAGATGGCCTGCTTTGTCTCGTGGCTGACACCGGGTGCGCCGCGGAAGGCGAAGGACACCAAGGTCCGGGAGACGCCCACTTCGCGCGCGACGTCGCTTTGCGTTGCGGGGCGGTGCTGAGAATCAGGAGCCATAGTTCATCCTCGCACGGGGAAAAGAATGAAAATTTGTCATTTGTTAGTTTGACCTTACATTTAAGCCTTTCGCGCGTTAGTCTGTACTTCAGGGCAGGCGACTATGGCCTGCAACACACCGACAAAGGAGTCCTGATGTCTGCTACGCAAACGCAGAGCAAAGGAACCGGCAATGCTGCCCTTCCTCCGCTAACCAATGGCCCGCATCGTAAGCGACTGGGCCTTGTTGCCCTGGTTGCTACGTTCGGGGGCCTGCTGTTCGGCTACGACACTGGTGTCATCAATGGCGCGCTGAGGCCAATGACAGCCGACCTCGCACTGACACCGCTGACGGAAGGGATCGTCACCAGTTCACTGTTGTTTGGGGCAGCTGCCGGAGCAGTCGGCGGCGGGCGCCTCTCGGATAGCTGGGGCCGTAGGAAGACGATCATCCTCCTGGCCGTGCTGTTCCTCATGGGTACGCTGGCCTGTGTGTCGGCGCCAAGCTTCGAGGTAATGGTCATCGGGCGCGTCATCCTGGGCCTGGCCGTTGGCGGTGCTTCCACCGTGGTGCCGGTCTTCCTTGCCGAGCTGGCCCCCTACGAAATCCGTGGTTCCCTGGCCGGGCGGAACGAACTCATGATTGTCATTGGCCAGTTGGCTGCGTTCGTTGTCAACGCCATCATCGGCAATGTCTGGGGCGAAGTTGGCGGAGTCTGGCGCATCATGCTCGCTGTTGCCGCACTGCCCGCCATCGCACTGTTCTTTGGGATGCTGCGGATGCCGGAATCTCCACGCTGGCTCATCTCAAAGGGTAGGAACCCGGAAGCCTTGGCGGTGCTCAAGACCATTCGCTCGGAGGACCGCGCCGAGGCAGAAATGGCAGACGTGAAGCACCTGGCGGACGAAGAAAGGGCGTCGAGGGCTACCTCATGGGGCGCGCTGAAGGACAAGTGGATCCTGCGCATCATTCTTGTAGGCATTGGGCTGGGCGTTGCCCAGCAGCTGACGGGCATCAACTCGATCATGTACTACGGCCAGTCCGTACTCGTTGAGGCGGGATTCACTTCCAATGCCGCGCTCGTCGCCAACATCGCGCCCGGTGTGATCGCCGTCGTCGGTGGTGTCATTGCGCTGACGCTGATGCAGCGCGTCAACCGCCGCACAACGCTGCTCCTGGGTTTCACCTTGACTACGGTCTGCCACTTCCTCATCGGGATCGCGTCGATCGTCCTTCCGGTGGGCAATGCGGCCAGGCCGTTCGTGATCCTTTTCCTGGTGGTTGCGTTCGTAGGATCGATGCAGACGTTCCTGAACATTGCGGTGTGGGTGATGCTGTCTGAGATCTTCCCGCTGCACGTCCGCGGCTTCGCCATCGGCCTGTCCGTCTTCTGCCTGTGGATCGCCAACGCCCTGCTGGGCCTCTTCTTCCCCACACTTGTTGCCGGGATGGGGATCACGGGAACGTTCTTCCTCTTTGGTGTTGTGGGCATCTTCGCCTTGGTGTTTATCTACACCCAGGTCCCCGAAACCCGTGGACGTACGCTGGAGGCTCTCGAAGAGGACGTGACCACCGGCGCCATCTACCTGGTGCACAAGAACTAGTCACTTTCCCAGAACGTCAGAAGGGAGCGGCGCTCAACGCGTCGCTCCCTTCGGGCGGTTCTTGCGAAGGTCTAGTTAGTGCACGACGGCGAAGCTCACCAGGGTGGCGCCTTCACCTTCTGCGAAGAGGGCAAGGGCGGTACTCGAGTCCGCCGGAAAGATCTGATCGGTGATGGTTGCCGTGCCGTCCTGAGCGAAGACCTCGACGGAACAGCGGTCAAGGAAGATCCGAAGCCGTATCCGACCATCTTCCAACGGCACAGTAACGCGATCCACTGACGGAAACGCCTCGTGGAATCCGACGTTGCCGGATTCTGTGCGGTCCAGGCTGAGTTCCGACGTTGCCGGGTCATAGGCAAGGACTGTGCGCTCTGCGCCTGTGGAAAAGACACCCGGCGCAGCCCCTCGCTGCGGGTCGGCCCGCAGCACGATGCCCACCCTTCCGGCATGCCCGGGCTCGAACTCGGCATCGATCCTCAGCACTTCCCCGGATACGTCTTGGGGAAGCCACGTCAGTCCGGGTTCCAGGCGTTGCCGGCCCAGTGCCATCTCCGTTCCATGGCCTTCGAAAGGGTCAATGGCATCCTGTATCAACACGGGACGCCCGCCGTGGGAAACCAGCTTCACTTCGCGAACGAGCGACATGGCGCTGCGCCAGCCGTCGGAGGGTGTGGCAGCCGCGTACTGCCAGTTGTTCATCCAGCCGATCATGAGCCGGCGTCCGTCGGGTACGTTGCTGAAGGATACAGCGGCGTAGTAGTCCCGGCCCCAGTCGAGCCAGCCGTACTCGGCCATCCGGGTGTCATCGGACTGGAGGCCTTCTGTGACGGTAGTTTCGGAATGGAACGTCACGCCGTCGAACTTTCCAACGAAGTATTGACCGCCGGAGCCGCCGGCGATACCGCCCGGGCTGAGGTTCACCACCAGAACCCACCGGGTGTTGGAGACGTCGCCGTCCACCGGAAGTTCAAACAGGTCCGGGCATTCCCACACGCCTCCGGTGGCGTTCGCCGGGCCGAAGGTGCTGAGGTATTCCCAGGACAGCAGGTCCGGTGAGCTGTACAGCACGACTTCGCGTCGGGCTGCTTCGACGGCGACCATAACCCAGTAGCTGCCGGCGTCGCCGTCGTACCAAAAGACCTTCGGATCCCGGAAGTCCGGGGAGACCCTGTCCAGCACTGGGTTCCCCGAATACTTCGTCCAGGTGGTGCCGTCGTCCGTGCTGTAGGCAAGGGACTGCGCCTGGAGGCCGGCCATGGGCGAGCCGGAGGTGTAAGCACTCGTATAGATGGCCACGAGGGGCGGATTGTCGAGGGTGCCGAAACCGCTCGTGTTACGGACATCCACCACAGCGGAGCCGGAATAGATGGCTTCTTCATCGTCGCAGGGGATGGCCACGGGCTGCTCTTCCCAATGCAGCAGGTCCACCGAGGTGGCGTGGCCCCAGGACATGTTGCCCCACGTATCGCCCTCCGGGTTGTGCTGGTAGAAGAGGTGGTAGACGCCATTGGAGTAGAGGAGCCCGTTGGGGTCGTTGAGCCAGTTGCGCTGCGCGGAATAGTGCCACTTGGGCCGGTAGCGGCAGTCGAGGTCGGCGGTTGTATTCATGGGAGCATTTCCCTTTCGCATGAGGGGCACGCCGTGTCAGCCCTTGACGCCGCTGGAGGCGATGCTGTTGATGAAGGAGCGCTGGAAGGCGATGAAGAGCACCACCACCGGGACCGTGATGAGGGACGCATAAGCCATGACTTCGCCCCAGGAGACGTTGAGCTGGAAGAAGTATTGGATGCCGATCATGACGGGTCGGAGCTCCTCGGACTGGACCACCATGAGCGGCCACAGGTAGGAGTTCCATGCGGGCAGGAACGTCAAGATCGCCACCGTGGCTGTCGCCGGGCCTGCCAGAGGCATCACCACCAGGCGGTAGATCTTGAACCAGCCAGCGCCGTCAATCCTTGCGGCCTCGTCCAGCTCTTTCGGGATCGACTCAAAGTACTGGTGGTAGAGGTAGATGGAGAACGCATTGGCGATGAAGGGGATGATCTGGACCTGGTAGGTGTCCAGCCAGCCCTTGGAGATCTCCAGGCTGAACCCATTGAGCTCAAAGAACGGCAACTGGTTCACCCACCACACCAGCGGCAGCGCCAGGGTCTGGAAGGGCACGATCAGCGTGGCCAGGATCGCCGTGAACACAATGCGCTTGCCGCGGACCTGCATCCGGGACAAAGCGAAGGCGCACAGGCTGTTGATGAAGATGCCCATCACCACCGTCACGGCCGAGACCCCGATGGAGTTGATCAGGAAGCGGGCGGCCGGCACACGGTCAAACACAGCAGTGTAGTTGTCGAACGAGATGTTGCCGATGGGCAGGAAGGCTGCCACTGAGGACATGTCCCCGAAGATCTGCTGGTCCGGCTTGAGTGAAGACACCAGCATGAACAGGAGGGGGAAGGCGGCGACGACGGCAAACAGGATCCGTACAACCATGGTGCCTGCACTGCTGAGACCCTTGGATGTGAGTGTCTCTTTCATGTCAGTCCTTCTCTCGGGTCAGGTAGCGCTGCACTGCGGAGATCAGCAGCACCAGGACGAAGAATACGAGGGAGATGGCCGAGGCATAGGATGTCTCCTGCTGCTTGAAGCCGGAGCGCACCGCCTCGAAAATGATGGTGGTGGTGGAATCCAGCGGCCCACCCTGGGTCATGACGCTGACCTGGTCGAAGAGCCCGAGTGCCTGGATGGTGATGGTCACCAGGATCAAGGTGCGGGTGTGCTTGAGGCCGGGCCAGGTCACGTAGCGGAACTGGTGCCAGCGGCTTGCCCCGTCAAGCTGGGCTGCCTCGTACAGTTCCCCGGAGATGCTCTGCAGGCCGGCGAGCCAGATGATCATGTGGAAGCCGGCGGCCTGCCAGATCGACAGGATGATGATGGCCGGCATGGACGTGGCGGGATCGTTGAGCCAGTCCGGGCCATCGATCAGGCCGAAGCTGGCCGCGGACAGGAACTCATTGATCAGCCCGTCCTTGCGGTACATGAACATCCACAGCAGGGACACCGCCACCATGGACGTCACCACGGGAAGGAAGTACAGCGTGCGAAAAAAGTTCACCCCGCGGAACTTCTTGTTGATCAGCAGCGCCATCGCCAGGGCAAGGCCCGATTGGACGGGCACCACCACAACCGCGAAGTAACTGACGTTCAGCAATGCCCGCCAGAACGTGGGATCCGTGAAGAGCCGGACGAAATTGTCCGCACCCACAAACTCAACAGGTCGCGGTGATACAAGGCGGGCGTTGGTGAAGGCCAGGCCGAAGCCCAGGATCGCTGGGAGGAAGACAAAGAGCAGCAGGAGGGCGGCCGCCGGGGCGATCATTCCCCAGCCGGCGATCTGCTCGCGCACGTAGCGCGGCCGGCGATGGGGTTTGCTGGGCGGTGCGGCGGGGGCGGGGGCCGCCAGGCGGCGGCCAGAAGTAGGGGGAATTCGGGTGGTTGTCATGGGGGTTCTCCGTTGACAGCTGGGGCCGGAGGTCCGACGACGACGGCAGGTGAGTGCCGCCGTCGCCGTTCCGTTCGGCTCGCCGGCTAGTTCTTGTAGCCGCCGTTGGACTTGATGTTGGCGTCGATCGCCTTGACCGCCTTGTCCAGGGCCGGCTTGGGATCCGCGCCGGCCAGGATGTCCTGGACAGCCTTGCCGTATTCGGTGGCGATGAACGGGTAAGCCGGGGTTTCAGGCCGCAATACGGCGTACTCGCGGGAGAACTCCATGAAGATACGGTTGGCACCGCCCTCGGCGAACGCTGGAATCAGGGCGGCGGCTTCATTGGTGGCGGGGATGCCTCCCGTTGCCTTGATAACAGAAGCCACGTTTTCCGGCTTCAAGGAATAGGACAGGTAGTCCATGGCGGCATCCATGTTGTTGCAGCCGCTGGTGACGCCCCACTGCCAGGAAGCTCCGCCGATCTTGGGACCGTTGCCCAGGTCCACGCTGGGCATGACCACCAGCTCGTCTCCCAGGGCGGCCCGGGCCTTGTCGCCTGCCCAGGAACCGGTGTAGAGGAGGCCGCTCTTGTTGTTCAGGAAGTCCTGGGTGGAATCTTTCCCGCTCTTGGTCGCCATGAAGCCCTGATCCGCCAGCCCGCGGAACCACTTGGCCCATTCGACGGCTTTGTCGCCATTAAGGGCTCCGTCAGCCGACTGGTAATCCTGGCGGTTGATCAGGTCTCCGCCGAAGGACTGCAGGAACGGCGAGTACGCATAGGGCAGCCATTCGCCCGTTCCGGCAGTACCCATGTCCAACGGGTAATCCCATTTACCCAGTGCCTTGAGTTTGGTCAACGCGTCCTGGAACTCGTCCTTTGTCCATGGCTTCTCAAGGGTGGCGACCCGGACGCCCGCCGCAGCGAGATCGGATTTGCGGGCAAACATGGACAAGGCGACGTCGCCGTACCCAACCGCATAGGTCTCGCCCTGCCACTTGGCAACGGTGCTGGGGAGGTTCTTGGAAAGGTCCGCGGACAGCTTCAGCGGCGCCAGGTACTTGGCCCATGCCCAGTTGGGAACGTTGGGTCCGTCAATGTCCACGATGCAGGGAAGTTTTCCGGATGACGCGGCCCCAACGACGGAATCGTTGTAGGACTCCTGCGGGAAAGCCTGCACCTTGATTTGCGCCTTGGCGCCGCTGCTTTTGTTATAGGAGTCCACGATCGCCTGGGTTGCCGCCAGTTCCTCCGGGTTTCCGGCGGCGTGCGTCCACATGGTGATCTCTTTGGGGCTGTCGCTTGTGGACGAGGAGCTGCCCTTGCTGCAGGCGCCCAGGCTGCCGACGAGGGCCGCCGCAGCTATGCTGGTTGCCAGGATCCGTGTGAATCGTGTGTTCATGATTCTCAATCTTTCTGCTGTTTTTGGGTGTGGATGATTGACCCGGGTCCTTCGGGGCGCAGCCGCTGCAACGGCTGCGTCCCTTTCTTTGTGGAATCCGGTGTTGTGACGTCGTGTTTTGACGTGGTCTTTCGCGTGGGTTAGTGGTTGACGTCAGGGGGCGGTGCCACCGAGCCCCGTTCGATGACGGGGCAGACGAGTTTTTTCTGCCCCGGCGGCGTGCCGGGCTTTTCAATGTCGTCCAGGAGCCGGGTAACTGCCCAGCACCCCATCTCGTAGTGCGGAAGGGCAACCGTGGTCAGCCCCGGCCACAACGAGTCTGCGATGAGTTCGAGGTTGTCCATTCCCACCACAGAGAGGTCTTCCGGGATGCGGAGGCCTGCTGCGGAAGCTGATTGGTAGGCGCCCATGGCCATGCGGTCGTTGAAGCAGAACAGGGCAGTGGGCCGATCAGCTAAGGACAGCAGTTGTGCCGCTGCTTGCCTGCCGCCCACAGTGTCCGAGAGCGCAGAGGCGACGAGCCGGGGATCTTCCGGCAGCCCGTTCCGCATGAGGGCGTTTCGGTAGCCCTCCAACCGTCCGTGCGTGGCCGGGATGTCGTCAATGTTGTTGATCATCCCGATCCTCGTATGCCCCGCAGCAGCCAGGATTTCCACCGCACTTTCTGCGGCTGCGATTTCATCCGGGACCACTGAGGAGATTGAACTGTCAGCGGAGGCCGCGTCCAGCAGCACGGTAGGGACTTCGTAAAGTTCTTCCGGAACCGTGACGCCCTGGTGATACATCCGGGCGTAAATGATCCCGTCCACCTGGTGTTGCTGGAGGGTTTGGATTTCATGTTTCTCAAGATCGTTGTCGAGCCCCGAATTGAGCACCATCAGCAGGTAGCCACGCTGATAGGCGGTTTCCTGGGCGCCGCGGATCATGGCCCCGGCAAAGGGTGTGGTGGTGATTTGATCACTGACGAGACCGATGATCTGCGAACGCTGGTTCCGCAGTCCGCTCGCCAGGCGATTGGGGGCGTAGCCCAAGTCCTTGGCCACTGCCCGTACGTGTTCTTGCGTTTTGCGATTCACGCGATCGCTGGTGGCGTCGTTGAGTGCATGGGACACCGTGGTGATTGAAACGCCGGCAGCCTTCGCCACTTCGCGGATACCTACCCTCGTCGTCATCGACAGTCCTTTGCAAAACGTTTTGGATGTTGTTTGGATCACATTACCTAAAACGTTTTGCAGCTGTCAAGGACAATGTCTCTGCCACACGACAAGGCCACGACTACAGCGCAGATACGGTCAACAGTGAAAAGCACCGCGACGTCCTGGACATCACGGTGCTTTTCTTGGGGGACGAACCTAAGCCCGCAGCCGATACCCGCGCTTCACCACGGTTTCCACGAGCTTGCCGTCCGGAAGCGAGGAACGCAGCCGGCTGACGGTCATGTCCAGGGCATGCACGGAACCGCGGAGGTCCAAAAGGTCCGAGAGCGCTTCACGGGACAGCACCGCACCACCGGCGCCGAGCAGGGCCCGGAGCAGCAGGAGCGGAGCTGGCGCAAGGTCAATCACTTCGCCGTTGATCCGAAGGCAGCGCCCGCGAAGTTCGATAGTGGCGCTCTTGGTTTCCAGGCGGCGCACATGGTTCAAGGACAGGTGCTCCGTCACCAGGCGAATCAGTGCGCCCATGCGGTAACGGTCGGGAATGAGGGGCGTCAGACCGGCGTCGACCAGTGGCTGTGCGGTGACGGGCCCAACGGCGGCAACCGTCACGGGCCCTTTGAGCGCTTCAATAAGCTGGCGGTACAGCCCCATCTCGTGCGCGGTGCTCCACATTGCGTCCACTGCAGGGGCGCTGGTGAAGGTGAGGACGTCAAGGTTGCCGTTGCAGACGGCCTCGATCAGGCGCGGCAGTTTGTCCTCGCCGTCTGGCTTGACCCAACGGTAGGGCGTCACCGTCAGGACCCTGGCGCCGGACATCCGCAGCCGCTCCAGTTGGCGCACGTCGGTGTAGCCGTGCAGCTGCACCGCAACGGTCTTGCCCCGGACGCCTTCCACCAGGAGCATGTCCACGAGTGTCGCTGTGGTTTCGTCACTGCTGATTCCGACGTCGGCAAGCCCGGCCGCGCGGACGGCACCGCGGGCCTTGGGTCCCCGAACGAACATGCGGCAGGCCGAAAGTGTTTCCAGGAGTTGCTCGCCGATGCCGAAGGAGTCTGCTGCCTCGCACCAGCGGCGCATGCCGTAGGCCGTGGTGGCGATGCAGATATCCGGCTTCGCGGCGATGATGGTGCGGGTGTCCTCGATGAGGACCATGTCCTCCTGCACGGGCGCGATCTTCAAGGCCGGAGCATGGAGCACGCTCGCACCACGGCGTTCCAGGGCCTCGATGAGGTCCCTGGAACGGCGATGCGAGGTGACGCCGATGCGGAACCCGTCCAGCGGCGCTTCGGTAGCTTCTGAAACGTCCGTGGCGGTTGTGACGTCTTGGATTTCAAAGGCACGTGCAACAGTCATTGATTTACTTTCAGGCTTCAAGGAGCGAAGCCGCGAGTCGGCTCAGTTCAGCGGATGCTTCGGCATGATTACGGTTGGCTTCAGCCACCCGGACCACCTCGCCTATGACCAGCACGGCCGGGTTGCTGCAGCCGGTGGCTGCCGTTTCGATCGTACCCAGATCGGCGATGGTAGTGCGCTGGCCCGGGCGGTAGCCGCGCTCCACCACGGCCATCGGCATGTCGGATTCCATGCCCGCACGGCGCAGGCCGGCGGCAAGCTGCGGGAGGGTTCCGATGCCCATGAGGACAACGATCGTGCCGCCGAGTCCTGCCAGGTGCGTGTGTTCCTTCTCCGTCAGGGGGGCGTGTCCGGAAACCACGGTGAACATGTGGCTGACCTCGCGGTGCGTTACCGGAATCCCGGCTGCGGCCGGAACGGAGATGGCGCTGGTGACCCCGGAGATCACGCGGACAGGAACGCCAGCGGCAACACAGGCGGCCACTTCCTCGCCGCCGCGGCCAAAGACGTAAGGGTCGCCGCCCTTGAGCCGGACCACATTCTTGCCCAAGAGGGCAGCTTCCACCATGAGTTTCTCAATGTCACGCTGCGTGACCTTGTGGTGCCCGGGCTGCTTTCCAACGTCCACCAACTCGCCGGACGTCAGGTCGGCCAGCTCCTGGTACGGGGCCAAGCGATCGTAAAACACGACGTCGGCATCGCGCAGGGCGTCCACCGCGCCAACCGTGAGGAGATCCAAGGCGCCAGGTCCGCCTCCCACCAGGGTTACATGGCCCTCGTTGCCTGGTGCGGGCTCGAAGGCAACCGGAATCCCGGCGCCGCCGCAGCGTTCCACCAACGGCTCCCAGCCCGTGTCGCCGTCGTCCACCACTGCTACCAGGAACGGACGCTCGGGCAGCGGACCGTCGCCGGGTGCGCCGGCAGGCGTGCTGAGACGGAACACCTTGGCCCCGGCAGCCTGGTAGCGGCGAACCGCTTGGCGGGCGGCCTTTTCGGATCCCGTGACGAGGACTTCGCGGCCTGTGAGATCAATGGTGAGCTGCATGGGTACCCCTAGTTCTCTGCGCCGACGCGTTCTGCGCCGACAGTTTCGCGGCGGACCGGGATGGTGGAGGCGATGAGCACGCCGCCCTTTTCCTCGTTCGTCGCGGGACGGATCTGGCCGCGCTCCGGAACGAAGGAGATGGACTCGTCCTTCTGGTTGGGGGCGTTGACGAAGGAACGGAAACGGCGGAGGCGCTCCGGGTCCTTCAAGGTCTCAGCCCACTCGTCCTCGTAGGTGTCGATGTGCTTTGCCATGGCGGCTTCAAGCTCTTCGGCGATGCCCAGGGAGTCGTGTACCACTACTTCCTCGACGTGCTTGATGCCGCCGTCGAGCTCTTCCTGCCAACGCGCCGTGCGCTGCAGGCGGTCGGCGGTACGGATGTAGTACATGAGGTAGCGGTCGATGTACTTCAGCAGTGTTTCGTCATCCAGGTCCTTGGCGAGCAACTGGGCGTGTGCCGGGGTGGCTCCACCGTTGCCGCCCACGTACAAGTTCCAGCCATCAGCCGTGGCGATGACACCGACGTCCTTGCCGCGGGCCTCTGCACACTCGCGGGCACAACCGGAGACACCCATCTTCAGCTTGTGCGGGCTGCGCAGGCCCCGGTACCGCAGTTCCAAGGCGATGGCCATGGCCACGGAATCCTGGACGCCGAAACGGCACCACGTGGATCCGACGCAGGACTTCACCGTGCGCAGGCTCTTGCCGTACGCCTGGCCGGACTCGAAGCCGGCGTCAACCAGTTCCTTCCAGATGTCCGGCAGCTGCTCCAGGCGGGCACCGAACATATCGATGCGCTGGCCACCGGTGATCTTGGTGTACAGGTTGTACTTTTCGGCGACCGCTGCAATGACACCGAGTCCCTTCGGGGTGATTTCACCACCGGCGATACGCGGAACCACCGAGTACGTGCCGTCCTTCTGCATGTTCGCCAAGGCACGGTCGTTGGTGTCCTGCAGGGAACCACGGCCGGCATCCAGGACGTAAGCGGAGTGCTGGCTGGCCAGGATGGAGGCGATGGTCGGCTTGCAGATATCGCAACCGGCACCAGTGCCGTACTTGGCCATGATCTCCTCGAAGGAGGTGAGTTCCAGGACGCGGATGGCATCGAACAACTCCTGGCGGGACAGGCTGATGTGCTCGCAGAGGGCCTTGGAAACCTCGATGCCGGACTTCTTCAGTTCGCCTTCGAGGAGCTTCTTCAACATGGGTACACAGGAACCACACTGGGTGCCGGCACGCGTGCAGCCCTTGAGCTCGCCGAGTTCCTGAACCGGAGCGTTGCCCTCGCAGGCACCGCAACCGTTGACGGTGTCGCGAATGGTTCCGGCGGACACGTTGTTGCAGGAGCACAGGATTGCATCATCCGGAAGTTCGGTTTCCGGTGCCTCGCCGCCACCGGCAGCGCTCAGGAAGGCGCCGGGTTCGGCGGGCAGTTCGCGTCCCAGCAGCGGGCGCAGGCTCATGTAAGGGGAAGCGTCGCCGACGAAGATGCCGCCCAGGAGGGTCTTGGCATCGTCAGTGGTGACGATCTTCTGGTAGACGCCGCGGGCGGGGTCCGCATAGACGATTTCGAGCGAGTGCTCGGTGCGGGCGAAGGCGTCACCGAAGCTCGCGACATCCACCCCGGACAACTTCAGTTTCGTGGCGGTATCGAATCCCGGGAACGTTGCCGCACCGCCGTGCAGGCGGTCCGCCACGATCTCGGCCATCGTGTTTGCCGGGGCAACGAGGCCCAGGCACATGCCCTCGAAGTTGGCCACTTCACCGATGGCCCAGATACCGTCCACCTCTGTGGCGCAGTAGTCGTTGATGACCACGCCGCCACGCTGGCCAAGCGAGAAGAGCTGCTCTTCACCCTCTGCGGCGCGGAAGAGTTCATCCCGGGGCCGTACGCCGATGGCTACGATCACCATATCTGCGTCGATGGTGCGGCCGTCGGCCATGAGGACTCCGGTGACCTGGCCGTCGTCGTCGGACAACACCTCGGAAGGGAAGACGCCGCTGTGCACTTCGAAGCCCTTGGCCTTGATCAGGCGGCCCATCGCCTGGCCGGCGCCTTCATCCAGCTGGGTGGCCATAAGCCACTGCGAGCCGTCGATGACGATCGGGTTGGCGCCCAGCTGCTCCGTGCCGGCCGCTGACTCAAGGCCGAGGAGGCCTCCACCAATCGTGACTGCGTTGACCTTGCGGCCAAGCTTTTCCGTGAGCTCGGCGATGGCCTTGTTAATGGCCCAGACGTCTTCAAGCGTGCGGTAAACGTGAGTGAGCTCGTTGCCGGGAATGGGCAGGCGGGCAGCGTTTGAACCAGAAGCGACCACCAGGTGGTCGTATTCGTACTTGTTCCCTGCGGCCGTGAGGACGCTCTTGGCGGCGACATCGATCTTGACGGCGCGCTCGCCGGTCTTCAGCGTCAATGCCTCGTGGTCCCACATGGACGCCTCGCCCAACGTGAGGTCAACGTCCATTTCCGTCAATGCCTTGCTCAACGCAACGCGGTCGTAGGGGAGGTGGGCTTCTTCGGTGAGCACCGTAACCTGCCAGCCTTCAAGACCGCGGTTGTACATTGCGTCGGCGAAACGGTGGGCCGCAGGGCCGCCTCCGACGACAACGATGCGGCGCGGGTTCTCTGTACTTGAAGTGTGTCCGGTCACTGGTGGGCCTTTCGCAGATGTTGCAGACGGATCTCCGCAACTTGTGCTTCCAGCCTAGGGACGGGCAGTTTCGCTTCAGTTTCCCTTTTGTTTCGTGATCTTAACTTCTGCATCACGAACGCATTTCGCGGGGTGTGAGGTCTCTTTTACGCACCGGACACAAATGCGGACCCCCGATGAAACACCCGCGCCCTAGCTTTGAAGAGTGGCCGCAAGCGTGGCCCGGTCCGGGGGAGTGAAGGTGGAAATTGCCAGCGCCCGGACACAGTGAGAGGGGCTGAAATGACCGTAATTCTGGACCGTGCCGACGAACTGACTACTACCGCCGTTGGCGAATGGCACCGTGTGTGTCCGGTGGACGAACTCGAAGTGGCCTGGGGCGAAGCGGCACTCATCGAGGACCGGCAGGTAGCGTTGTTCCGCATCGCACCCGGCGAAGTCTTCGCCGTCGCACAGCAGGACCCGGCTACCCTGGCCAACGTCATGGCCCGCGGCATTATCGGGTCCCGCGGCAGCCGGCCGACCATTGCGTCGCCGCTGCACAAAGAGGTTTACGACCTCGAAACCGGTGAGTGCTTCACCGATCCAGACCTCAAGCTCGCAACCTTTGCCACCCGCCTTGTGGATGGCTACATCGAGGTAGAACTCTAAGAACCCGCCAGACTCCGGCGGCTACAAGCCCAACGCTTCGCGGACATCCCGAAGGACATCGTCCAGGGATGTCCGCGCTGCTTGGCGTGCAGCGGGAAGCTCTGCCGCCGACTCCACGGCCTGGATGACCTCCAGGTAACACTTGAGCTTTGGTTCCGTGCCGCTGGGCCGGATGATCACGCGGCTCTGGTCCCGCGTGAGGTACAAAAGCCCGTCCGTGGGCGGCAAGGATTCGCTGCCTTCGGCAAGATCGGTGAAAATCTCGACGCCGGAGCCTCCAAACGCTTCCGGCGGGTTGACCCGCAAGCGGTTCATCATGGCATCCAGGAGCCCGAGGTCCGCCACCCTGATGCTCAACTGGTCACTGGCGTGCAGCCCGTACACCAGGTACAGCTCATCCAAGGTGTCGAAGATCGTCTTGCCCTCAGCCTTTGCGGTTGCCGCCAATTCCGCGATCAACACTGCCGCTGAGATGCCATCCTTGTCCCGGACCAGATCCGGCGCCACGCAGTATCCCAGCGCTTCCTCGTACCCATAGGTGAGTCCCGGAACGCGCGAAATCCACTTGAAGCCCGTGAGTGTTTCCTCATGTGCGTAGCCTGCTGCAGCCGCAATGCGTGACAACAGCCGCGAGGACACTATCGAGTTGGCGAAGACGCCTGCCCGGGGTTCTTCACCGGCGCCGGCAGCCATGCGCGCAACGATGTGTGCGCCCAGGAGTGCACCAACTTCGTCCCCGCGCAGCATCCGCCAAGCCCCGGTTGCGGGGTCAACCGCAGCAACTGCGGCCCGATCGGCGTCGGGATCGTTGGCCAGGACGATGTCGGCACCCAGGTCCGCCGCGGCCGCAAGCGCCAAGTCCAGGGCGCCGGGCTCTTCCGGATTAGGAAATGCGACCGTGGGGAAATCGGGGTCAGGTTCGGCCTGCTCGGCGACGAGGGTGACGTCCGTGAAGCCCGCCGCGTTCAGCACGGATACGGCCGTTTCGCCGCCGACACCATGCATGGGGGTAAGGACGATCTTCAGGTCCCGCGAGGGGAAGTGCTCTGCATCCACCAGACCTGCCATCGCCGCTTCATAATCCGTGGCAATGGAGCTGGGAAGTACTGTCCAGCCAGCCGCGGCCAGGTCGATCGACGCCAGGGTGCCCACGTCCGCAATCTTTTCCGCAATCTGGGCATCGTACGGGGCCACGATCTGCGAACCCCTGCCGCTCTCAGTCACGGCGTGCCGGCCAAGATAAACCTTGTAGCCGTTGTCCTGCGGCGGATTGTGGCTCGCGGTGACCATCACGCCGCCATCGCAATCCAGCGCCCTGACCGCATAGGCGAGCAACGGCGTCGGGAGCGCTGCAGGCATGAGGAAGGTCTCGATGCCAGCCGCAGTGAAGATCGCAGCCGTCTCTTCCGCGAAAATGTCCGAGTTATACCTGGCGTCAAAGCCGACGACGACGCGGGGCCGGGTACCCGGCGCAGCTGCAGCGACCACTTCGGTCAGGAAAGCAGCCAAGCCAGACGCTGCCCGGCGCACCACCACCCTGTTCATCCGGTTGGGACCTGGGCCGAGAGCCGCTCGGAGGCCGGCAGTGCCAAACTGCAGGGTGCCGTTAAAGCTGTCGCCCAATTCCTGGACTGCTCCTGCGTCACCGCCGCTGGCGAGGTCGGTGAGCTCAAGGAGAGCGGCCGACGTCGTGGGGTCCGGATCGTGGGAAGCCCATTCGCGGGCGTCGGTGAGCAGCTGGTTAAGGGCGGCATCGCTTGATGTCATAGGGACAAAACTATCCTCATTGCCCACGTCAAAGGCAACGCGGGGTCAGATATGGCCCATAAATCCAGTCGCAATGGGCCATATCTGACCCCGCGTTGCTTTAGAGGGCGCGGGATCGGACGGTGAAGTCCGTGTTCCCATCCATGCTGAACACAGAGGATCCCGTGTTGTCCCAGTCCGGGAAGAAGATGTCCGAAATGACTGCAGCCCCATCCTGGGCGAAGACCTCCACGGACGAGGAATCCAGGAGGATGCGGAGGCGGACCTTGCTGTCGCTGCCGGAGGAGGGCAGGGCAACCTCGTGGTAGGGGCTGAATTTCTCGGAGAAGTTGCTGGTCCCGGCTTTGGAACGGTCAACCCTGACGGTGCGCTTTTCCTTGTTGTAGGAGATACGCAGGCCAGCGCTGCCGTCAGCGGATCGACGAAGGAGAATTCCTGCTTCCCGAGCCGAGGCAAGGTCCATTTCGAGTTCAATGAGCTGCGTACGACGGGCGAAATCACTGCCAAGATCCTGCACGTCCGGCCCGACGGTGAGGTTTTTGCTCTTCACCTCACCTCCGGCATGTTCGAGTGCTTCCCTCGCCACGCCGGCAATGGCCGATCGCAGTTCGAACCGCTTCTGGCCCCGCACCAGGGTGAGCTCGCGGGGGATTGCCATGGATCCGCGCCAGGGCGTGGTGGGAACGTGTTGGGCGTAGTCCCAATTGCCCATCCAGCCAAGGAGCACGGGCTTGCCGCCGGGCGCTCCGGAGATCGAGTTTGCCGCATAGTAGTCGGCGCCATGGTCCAGCCACTGGGATTCCGTGAGCGGGGCATCCGCGGGCGCGGCGTTCTCGGCCGTGAAACGGGTGCCGTCAAATTCGCCGACGAAGTACTGCATGCCTGAGCCACCCGCGATGCCACCGGGGTTGATGCTCAGCAGCATGACCCACTTCTTCGCGGTGGAGTCCTCTACGTCCATCTGGATGAGTTCCGGCACCTCCCAGAGTCCGCCCTGGGCGCCGACTCCGGAGAAATCACTGAGGAAGTCCCAGTGGAGAAGGTCCGTGGATTTGAACATCTTCACTACCTGCGCGTCCGCCACGACAGTGGTCATCACCCAGTATCGGCCGGGCTCGTACCAAGTGATCTTGGGGTCGCGGAAGTTGTTGTTGGTGGGCGCCAGGTTCAGGACAGGGTTGCCCTTGTACTTCTGCCAGGTGCTGCCGTTGTCCAGGCTGAAGGCTACGGATTGCGCCTGCGCACCTTGTGGGAGCACGCCGTTCTTTCCGTAGGCACTGGTGTAGAGGGCAACCATGGGCGGGTTCTGCGCGGACCCCAGTCCGGACGCGTTGTTCTTATCCATCACGATCGAACCGGAGAAGATTTCCTCCTGCGGGCTCGCCTCCATGGCAACAGGCTGCTGTTCCCAGTGCACCAGGTCCGTGCTGGTGGAGTGGCCCCAGGACATGTTGCCCCACGAGTTCCCGCGCGGGTTGTACTGGTAGAAGGCGTGGTAGGTCCCGTCGTGGTAGACGAGGCCGTTGGGATCGTTGAGCCAGTTCTTTTCAGCCGTCAGGTGGGCTGCGGGCCGCCACGGATCCGAAACGGATGGCCGGTGGCCGCCCGGGATGGGGGCCGACGTCGGGCTTTCCGTTGCCAGGCCGGGGCTTTCCGGTGCAGGAGCAGTGCAGGCGGCAGCAGAAAAGGCGACCACGACGGCGGCACTTGCGGCCAGCAGGTTACGGCGGGACAGGCGGGGATTGGGGTAAGTCATGGGGAGAGATCCTGGGGTTGGGGAGTGGCAGGGGTGCCGGCCCTTGTGGAGCCTGCACCCCTGCCGTGGCCTAACGGCCGGGGGTGTTGCGGCCTACTTGTAGAGTCCTTCGCCGCCAACGCGGACGTTGGTGGGCAGGTAGCCGAACGGACCAAGGCCGTTCTTGCCGAAGCTGCGGTCAACCTGCGTCACGCCACCCTGGAAGTTCATCTTCACGGTGGGGGACAGGGAGCCGCCGCGGACGCCGCCCACGTTGTCGATAAACGACTGGACGAGGCCACCGGGCTGTACGTAGTGCGAGTAAGCCTGGAACTGACGACCATTCTGGCGGGGGTCCGGACCCTCCGGCGCGTTGGCCGGCATGTTCAGGTCCGTGGGGGAGCCCAGGGCCAGGCCGCTGTTGTTCACCGGCTGGAAGTCCGAGCGAACGCCGTTGCCGACGAAGCCGTAGACGCCGTCCGGGCCACGCATGCCATCGGCGTAGGTGAACTGGTGGCTGATGGTGAACAGGTAGTACTTGTTCTTGCCGTTTTCGTTCTGGATGAAGATCTGCGGACGCTCAGTTTGGTCGTTGACGCAGTTGGCGGACAGGATCGGGGGCAGGAAGCTCCACTTGGTGAGGTCCTTGTTGTCGGCCACAGCCAGGCCCACGTTGGCGGTCTGGTACCAGGCACCTGTGGTGGTGTTGACCTGGTTCAGGCTCTCGGCGTGGGGATCGCCCGCTTGGTAGCCGAGGTCTTCCTGCTTGCACTTGTAATCGCCGCGCGTGCCGCCGGTGTTGCCTTCGAAGACCATGAAGGTCTTGCCCGGGTGGGCGGGGTCCGCGAAGGTGTACGGGTCACGGAAAGCGAAGCCCGGGTTCTGGGCCTTGTTCTGGTACATCTTTCCGTCCGGCTCCAGCAGCTTGGTGTGCTCGAAGCCATCGAAGGTCACGCCGTCCTGGTTGGCGTGGATGTTGCCCAGTGCCTTCGCAATGACAGCATCCGGAGCGATGCCGCCGCCGCCTGCGTTGCGCTCAGCAACGTCGTAGAACGTGGTGGCCGTGTAGAAGACGTTGATCTTGTTGCCCTGCATGAGGCGCGTGGAGCCGGACCATTCCGTGTTGCCGATGGACGTGTTGTCCAGGAACAGGTGTCCGCCGTAGTTCCACTTGTCCTTGGCAGGATCAGCGTTGGTCTTGCGGAAGAAGTACCCGATCCGGGCGTTCCAGTGGCGCTGGTCGAAGCCGTAGCCGGCGTGCCGGTCAGCTACCAGGGAGAAGATGACGTCCCAGCCCTTGTAGCTGATCTGGTTCGCGTTCTCGTCCGTCAGGGACCAGGTGTCCCAAACCCAGACGTCGTCGTTCATGGCGGGGAAGTCCTTGGGGATTTCCGGCATGGTGACGTCGGGGCTCATGGAGTTCTGGCCCGGAGCAACGTTGGTGTTGCTCTGTGCCATGATCTGCTTGGCGTCCGCACGGGTCCATTTGGACGTGAAGTCGGCGGCGGGGTCGTACGCCTCCTGCGTGTGGACGGAGGGCAGTGGGAAGCCGGGCGTGGGTGCCGGCATGGTGCTCGACGGCGGGTCAGCCGGCAGGTTGGCCTGCGCAGCCGGCGTCACCAGCAGGATGCTTCCGGCCACGCTGGCTGCGGCTGCGAGGGCGGCTGCCTGTCGCAGACGGCGGCGCGGCCGTTGAAGGGTTGAGTGCGTGTTCATGCTTGCTCTTCTCGCGGAGTGTTGGACTTCGTGGAGTGGGGCGCATGCCCTGATCCCCCGGGAGGGGGCTCGCTACTACAGCGTCCGCTCGATCCGCTGATGGCGTCTTCGAGGGACGCCATCGTTTCGAGGTGCGGCGAACCCCTTGCAGGGTTCTCGCCGCGGCGGCTCCGGCACGTCGACTTACCGGAACGACTCCCACGCTAGACGGGCTTCGCGGGACAAATCAAAGCACGTTTCAGAGGCCAAAACGGATTGTCAGACATCTGTGTGCAAGCGCTTACATTTCTCAACGCGTGCGCGTGCCACAACTCCGCGACGGAATCAATTGTTTCGTTATAAATCAGATTTAATCTGAGAATTTGCTGTGTGTTTACTTTTGAAATGGTTCAAGTCACACAGACGATGGAGGCCTACTGGCGGTAATGGAGGGGATTGTTGGAGGTTGGCCTTCAGAGCTTCGCGATGATTTCCGCAAGCAGTTTGGAGATACGCTTGCCTGCCGCTTGGCCGGCCTCGAGGACTTCGGCGTGGCTCAGCGGAACCGGGCTGATACCCGCGGCGAGGTTGGTGACCAGCGAGATGCCGAAGACCTCCATGCCTGCATGGCGTCCGGCGATGGCTTCCAACGCCGTAGACATTCCCACGAGGTCCGCTCCGATGCGCTTGGCGTACTGGACCTCGGCCGGTGTCTCGTAGTGAGGACCGCTGAACTGGGCGTAGACACCTTCCTGCAGTGACGGATCAACTTCGCGGGCCAGTTGCCGGACACGTGAGGAGTAGAGGTCCGTGAGGTCCACGAACGTTGCGCCCTCAAGCGGGGACGTGGCGGTCAGGTTGATGTGGTCGCTGATGAGTACAGGCGTGCCCGGGGTCCAATCCTCATTAAGGCCACCGCAGCCATTGGTGAGGACCAGCGTCTTGCAACCTGCGGCTGCGGCGGTGCGAACGCCGTGGACGACGGAGCGGACACCCTTGCCTTCGTAGTAGTGCGTCCTGGCTCCGAGGACCAGGGCGCGCTTGCCTTCCTTGGTCAGGACGGAGCGAATGGTTCCCACATGGCCCACAACTGAAGGTTGGTGGAAGCCGGGAACCTCGGAGGCATTCAGCGTGGCCGTAGTTTCACCAATGAGATCCGCAGCTTCGGCCCAACCGGAACCGAGTACCAAGGCAACGTCGTGGGACTCAACGCCGGTCTCTGCGGCAATGAAGTCCGCGGCGGCCCGGGCAGCTTCGAAAGGGTCTGTGTTCATCAGCTCAGTGTTACTCACTGGTACAAGCTACCTTGCGTGTGCGGCAATTTGGTAGGGACGCCTTTTCGACACCCGTGGGTGAGGCTTGGCTGACTGGCAGCCTGCGCTGCAATGAGCGAGAATTGAGGATTGTGACCACCCAAGTTGACTTCAGTTCCCCCCGTATCGCGATTCTGGGAGGTGGTCCCGGAGGATATGAAGCCGCCATGGTGGCCGCTTCCCTTGGCGCAAAAGTCACCATCATCGAGCGGGCAGGCCTTGGCGGCTCCGCCGTGCTGACCGACGTCGTGCCTTCCAAAACCCTTATTGCCACCGCCGACCTCATGACCCGCGTCGGTGAGGCGGACGAGTTGGGCGTCAAGTTCGACGGCGACGGCGGCGGCTCCAAGCCCCGCGCCGACCTGAAGCACATCAACAACCGCGTCCTGGAGCTGGCCCGTGGACAGTCCCACGACATCCGCGCGGGGCTGGAGCGCCTCGGCGTGGAGATCGTGATCGGTTCCGGCAAATTGCTGGACAACAACACGATTGAGGTCCTGACCCTTGAAGGCGTCCGCACCATCGACGCCGATGCCATCCTGCTGGCGGTGGGCGCACACCCGCGCGAGCTCCCCACTGCCAAGCCCGACGGCGAACGCATCCTCAACTGGGCCCAGATCTACAACCTGGACGAGCTGCCCGAGGAACTGATCGTGGTGGGCTCCGGTGTCACCGGCGCCGAATTCGCCTCCGCCTACAACGGCCTCGGCTCCAAGGTCACCCTGATTTCCAGCCGCGACCAGGTCCTCCCCGGTGAGGACACGGACGCCGCCAAACTGCTGGAAGGCGTCTTCGAGCGCCGCGGCGTGCGCGTGTTGTCCCGGTCGCGGGCCAACGCGGTTGAGCGGACGGACGACGGAGTGAAGGTCACCTTGGGCGATGGATCGGTGGTCACCGGCTCGCATTGCCTGGTGTGCGTTGGTTCCATCCCCAACACGGCCGGAATCGGGCTTGAGGAAGCAGGGGTGACCTTGACGGAGTCCGGGCACATCAAGGTGGATGGTGTCTCGCGCACCACTGCCCCCAACATTTACGCAGCCGGCGACTGCACGGGAGTGTTCGCGCTGGCGTCCGTGGCCGCCATGCAGGGCCGCATCGCGGTTGCACACTTCATGGGTGATGGCGTGAAGCCGCTCAAGCTCAACCAGGTGGCGTCGAACATCTTCACGTCCCCGGAAATCGCCTCCGTGGGTGTTTCCGAGGCCGATCTCGCCTCCGGCAAGTACCAGGGCGACGTCGTGATGCTCTCGCTGCTGAGCAATGCCCGCGCCAAGATGCGCAACACCAAGGATGGCTTCGTCAAGATCATCGCCCGCAAGGGATCCGGCACCGTGATTGGGGGCGTGGTGGTGGGACCGAACGCTTCCGAACTCATCTTCCCGATCTCCGTGGCCGTCACGCAGAAACTGCACGTTGACGACGTCGCCAGTGCTTTCACGGTGTACCCGTCACTGACTGGGTCCATCTCGGAGGCAGCGCGCCGCTTGCACGTGCACATGTAGCTTCTTGCTCCTGTGGCGCCCGTTTCGATGGCTTGCTGCGGATTCGATGGTTGGAAACGTCGAATGCGCAGCGAGCCATCGAAACGGGCGTTTCTGTTTCCTACGTTTGGAGGCTCGCGATGGCTTCGGCGAGGGGCAGGTGCAACGCAGGACCGTGGCCCGGCAGGATCACGTTGGCTTGGACGCTGC
This sequence comes from Paenarthrobacter sp. 10N417, assembly GCF_056394745.1. Taxonomy (NCBI): domain Bacteria; kingdom Bacillati; phylum Actinomycetota; class Actinomycetes; order Micrococcales; family Micrococcaceae; genus Paenarthrobacter; species Paenarthrobacter sp. 10N417. The sequence goes on along the minus strand of NZ_JBFTIL010000023.1, from coordinate 7,870 downwards.
TCAAGGAGCGTGCCGCTGCGAGGGCGGTCTCCGGATTCGAGTGGTACATCCGGTGCAGCATCTGGGGCCCGGATTTTGTGCTGATCGGGTGGCCACTGGCAAATGTGTCACCTACGGCGATGGCCTGCGCCCCGGGGATCAGTAGAGCAACATTGCCTGGGGTGTGACCGGGCAAGAGGATCGCTTCTGGTTGGCCAGGCAGGCTCCGGAGCCTGTTCTCGTCCCACGGCTCGGCGCGGGTTGCGGGCTCCGCCTGGAGGGCTTTCGCTTTGATGACATGGAGCAACCAGCGGAAAACGCGGGGACGCCAAGCCCTCACCAGCACCTGGCCGAACGTGACCTGGTGCTTCTCCTTGCCCTGAACGTGGGCAAGTTCCTCGGGGGAACACAGGATGGGCGTGCCGAACGTCCGCGAGAAGTACGCCGCGGAGCCCGTGTGGTCCACATGGCCGTGCGTGATGAGCATGGCTTTGGCATTGGCGGGATCCAGCCCCAGTTGGCGGATGGACTCGAGGACCAGGTCACGGTCGGCGGGGTATCCGCCGTCGATCAGTAGGAAGGCAGGCCCGTCCGCGGAGGCCGGGGCATCCCGGAGAATGACCCAGTTGGACGCAGGTCCTTCAACAAAGTGGACGCCGGGCGCGGGTTCGGAGATCTTCACCCCGAAAGTCTAGAAGCCCCGGCAACGAATACGCGGGAAGCGTGCGAGCACGCAGGGAAACTTCCCACGAACCCGCAGCTTTCCCGCGAACCGGGCGAACTACCACTCAGGCGGCAGCCGCTTGGAAGTGCTTCTCGATGAGCCCCTTGATATCCTCGTGGCATCCGCCGCACCCTGTGCCCGCGCGGGTGGCCTTCGAGACCTCCCCAACAGTGCTGCAACCCTCCAGCACGGAATCCTCAATGCTTGCCGCGCTGACGCCTGCACAGCGGCACACAGTGCGCTGGGGATCGTTGCTCGTGGCGCCGGCATCCAACTGGTCAGGGCCGTCCAGGCGAAGCAGCAGGGAACGGTCCGCTGGCAGCTCCGAGGAACGTTCGAAAAGGACCACGAGTTCAGCGGCAGTCCGGGGCATGCCCACGGCCACCAAACCCTCCAGCACTCCACCGCGCGTGGTCATCTTGACGTAGCGGCCGTGCTCGGGGTCGGCCCACTGGGAGATCTGGCGGCGTGCCCGGCCAGAAGTGGCCCCGGCTTCCAGAAGCTCTTCGTCCCATGGATCGGCTTGGTTATCGCCGGCAACAGCCAGGTTGATGCCCCGTGCTTTCAGGACCACGACGCCGGGCTTTTCCGTGGGCAGGGCTTCAAGCGCATCCGCGGCTTCCTGGCCGTCTTGTGCCAGAACCACGAGGTATTCAGCCAGCCATTCGGCCTGACGCCAGCCGGGGCCTATTAAGCCAGAGGGGCCGGTGGCGGTCCGGCAATCGAGGCAGGAAGCGTCAGGGCAGCGGACCTCGGCACAATCGCCGATCGCGAACATATGTGGCTCGTGGTAGGTCCGGAGATGGTGGTCCACCAGTATTCCGGCCGCAACAGGAAGGCCACACCCCTCGGCCAGTTCGATCCTCGGGCGGACGCCGCAGGAGAGGACCAGCAGGTCGCCGTCGATCGCCGATCCGTCCTCCAGCAGGAGAGCAGAGAAAGATCCGCCGGGACCAGCGGTTTCCACACCTGTAGACCTTGCGTTCCCGGCCATTCGGACGCCGCCTGCACGGAGGCTGCTGGTCAGGACGGATCCGCTGCCGCGGTCAATGCTCCTGCCCAAAGGGAAGGGCCCGTTGTGGACCACCGTTGCCTGGGCGCCTTCCTCCGCGGCTGCGAGGGCGGTTTCCAGGCCAAGCACGCCACCGCCCAGGACCACCACGCGTTTGCCGCCGGCTACGGCTTCACGGAGCACGGCAGCATCGCGAAGATCGCGCAGGGCGGTGACTCCGGCCGGGAGAACGGGGCCCGCCGGATCAGGGTTCAAGCCGGTGAGATTGGGGATGACCGGCCGGGAGCCGGTGGCAAACACCAAGCGGTCGTAGTGTTCGTTGGTGCCGTCGGAGAGAATCACGTGCTGGCGTGCGCGGTCAATCCTCTTGACCTTGACACCCAACCGGACGTCGACGCCGTCGGCCTCCAGTTCAGCAGCATCAGCCATGGCCAGGGCCTCAGGAGTGGTCCGTCCGACGCCGAGTTCGGCCACCATGACGCGGTTGTATGCGGCCTCAGCTTCCTGGCCGACCACCAGCAGTTGCACGAGTCCTGTGCGGACCGCGGGAAGCAGTTCGTCCACCAGTCGCGCAGCAACCGGGCCGAATCCAACAACAACAATGCGCTCGCTCATGATGCCTCCTTGGCGTGCAGGGGCAGCCCGGATCCGACAGGCACGGCGACTGGCGCCGCTGACACTGTGGTGGACGCTGCCCGCCGGACCCATACCCGGCTGGTCTTGAACTCCGGCATGCCGGAGATGGGATCGGTGACCGCCTCAGTGAGGCGGTTGGCGTTTTCCTGGCCCGGGAAGTGGAACGGGAGGAAGACAGTGTCAGGGCGGACCGAGTTGCTGAGTTCCGCCCGGCAGAGGACCTCACCGCGCTGATTGGTCACGGTGGCATAATCGCCGTCGGCAATGCCACGCGCTGCGGCCGTGCCAGGGTGGATCAGGAGCTTAGCCTGAGGTTGGGACGCCAGCAGCTCGCTCACGCGGCGCGTCTGGGCACCGGACTGATAGTGCTCCAGGAGGCGGCCAGTGGCGAGGGCCAGGGAGTCGTCCGCAAACGAACGTACAGCCCGCTTGGAAGGGGTAACTGGAACCATGACGGCGCGGCCATCAGCATGCGCGAACCCATCAGCGAAGAGGCGCGGCGTTCCCTGGCTGCCCACGGGGTACGGCCAGTAGGCAGCTTCGCCGCGATCCAGCATGGCGTAGTCGATACCGGAGTAGTCAGCCAGGCCACCGGCGGAAGCAAGCCTGAGCTCTTCGAACACTGTCTCGGGGTCATCACTGAACATGGACGGAGCCTCGAGCATTTCCGCGAGCCGTGCCATCAGCCACAGTTCGCTATGGACGCCCGGGGGAGGGGTGATTGCCTTGCGACGCCGGATGACGCGTCCTTCAAGGTTGGTCAGCGTCCCTTCTTCCTCGGCCCACTGCGTCACGGGCAGGACCAGATCGGCCTCGGCTGCGGTCTCGGACATGAAGAAGTCGCAGACCACCAGGAAGTCCAGGCTGCGGAGTCCTTTGGTTACCGCGTTGGTGTCCGGCGCCGAAACCACCACATTGGCGCCGTGCACGAAGAGGCAACGGACGCCGTCGGGCTTTCCGAGTGACTTGAGGAGTTCGACGGCGGGAAGGCCGGCTCCGGGGATCAGCGACTCGTCCACGCCCCAGACCTTGGCGACGTGGGCGCGCGCGGCGGGATCGGTGATTTTGCGGTAGCCGGGGAGCTGGTCGGCCTTCTGGCCGTGCTCACGGCCGCCCTGGCCGTTGCCCTGGCCGGTCAGCGTGCCATAGCCGCTGCGGGCCGAGCCGGGCAGGCCAAGGAGGAGGCTGAGGTTGATGGCAGCGGTTGCGGTGTCCGTACCATCCACGTGCTGTTCCACGCCGCGCCCGCTGAGGATGTAGCTGCCGCCGTTGCGGGCGCCTTGTGCCAGACGCCGGGCGGTCTCACGGATGAGGGTGGCCGGGACGCCGGTGATGGACTGGACGCGCTCGGGCCAGAAGGGGTTGAGGCTGCGAACCACGGAAGCATAGCCCTTGGTGTTTGCCTCGATGTAGCTGGTGTCGGCCAGGCCTTCGTGGACCACAACGTGGCTGAAGCCCAAAAGGAGGGCCAAATCTGTGCCGGGCGTTGGCTGCAAATGGATGCCGCCGCCGTCGCCCGTGAAAGCCGCTGTGGCCGAACGGCGGGGGTCCACCACGATCAGCCCGCCGGCGTCGCGCGCGCCCTGAAGGTGCTGGACGAACGGAGGCATGGTCTCGGCGACGTTCGAGCCGAGCATGAGGATCACGGAAGCGGAGTCCAGGTCAGTGACGGGGAAGGGGAGGCCGCGGTCCACGCCGAAGGCGCGGTTGCCTGCCGCTGCCGCCGAGGACATGCAGAAGCGGCCGTTGTAATCGATGCGTGAGGTGCGCAATGCCAGGCGGGCGAACTTGCCCAACATGTACGCCTTCTCGTTGGTGAGGCCGCCACCGCCGAAAACTCCGACGGCGTCGTTTCCGTGCTGCTTCTGGGTGTCCTTCACAGCGGCGGTGATCAGCATGAGGGCCTGGTCCCAGGAGATCGGCTGGTGGACGCCGTCGGATCCTTTGAGCATAGGTTCGGTGACGCGGCCGTTGTGACGCAACAACGACGCCGATGTCCAGCCTTTGCGGCACAGCCCGCCCCGGTTGGTGGGGAAGTCGCGCCCTGAAACTTCCAGGGGCACGGCACCTTCACCGGGTATTGCAGGTGTGGCAGGGCTTGCCGGTGCTGCGTCGGACGAGGGCGCGGGCGCTGCCCCGGCGGCCGAGGCAGCCGGGGTCAGCGTCATGGCGCACTGGAGCGCGCAGTAGGGGCAGTGGGTATCGGCGCCGTTGGGCATCTAGATGTGTCCGATCGTGTTGCGCTTCTGGGCGGGGCGGATGTAGCAGACCCAGCAGACGGCGAGCATCAGGACGTAGGCTCCAACAAATCCGTAGAACGCCGGGGTGTAGGAGCCGCTTGATGAGCTCGACGCGTTCAGCACCTGAGGGATCACGAATCCGCCGTAGGCACCGATCGCCGAGATCAGGCCCAGTGAGGAGGATGCCAACCGTGCCGTTGAGGCGCTGGGGGCGCCTGAGCGGGCTGCCCGGCTGGAGGTCGCGAAGATCACCGGGATCATTCGGTAGGTAGCGCCGTTACCGAAGCCGCTCGCCACGAAGAGCACCAGGAACAAGGTCAGGAACAACCAGAAGTTCTTCAGTGGCAGGGTCCAGATCATGGTCAGGGTGATGACAGCCATGGAGGCGAACGAAACGATGGTCATCCGGGCGCCGCCCATGCGGTCTGCCATGCGGCCACCGTAAGGACGGGCCAGCGAACCGACCAGCGGGCCGAGGAATGCCAGGGACAAGGCCACTGCACCGAGGTGGATGGAGGAGAAATCGGGGAAGTAGTCCTTGATCAGTTTCGGGAAGACGCCGGCGAAGCCGATGAACGAACCGAACGTTCCGATGTACAGGAAGGCCATGATCCACAGGTGCGGTTCTTTGAGGGCCGCTACGGATCCAGCCACATCACCCTTGGCGCTGGTGAGGTTGTTCATGTACTTCCAGGCACCGAATGCGGCGATCAGGATCAGCGGGATCCAGATGATGCCGGCCATCGGCAGGTTCACGGTTCCAGCTGCGAGCAGGGTGATGGCGATGGGAACCACAAGCTGCGCGACGGCGGCACCAAGGTTTCCGCCCGCGGCGTTCAGTCCCAGTGCCCAGCCCTTTTCGCGGGCCGGGTAGAAGAAGGTGATGTTGGCCATCGAGCTGGCGAAGTTGCCACCGCCGAAGCCGGCGAGGGCTGCAACCAGGAGCATGGCACCGAACGGGGTTTCCGGGTTGGAAACACAGATCGCCAGGCCGCTGGCGGGAATCAGGAGGAGCAGTGCCGAGACGATGGTCCAGTTGCGGCCACCGAACTTCGGCACCATGAAGGTGTAGGGGATTCGCAGCGTGGCGCCTACGAGGCTGGGGATGGAGATGAGCCAGAAGATCTGGTTGGTATCGAACTTGAAACCTGCTGCGGGGAGCTGGACGACAACGATCGACCAGAGCTGCCATACGACAAAGCCGAGGAATTCGGCGAAGATCGACCAGTACAGATTGCGCTTGGCGATGGACCGGCCTTCGGCTTCCCACTGGCCCTTGTCCTCGGCATCCCAGTTGGCGATCCAGCGGCCGGGGCGGTGTTCAAGGGTGGGAACGGCGGTAGCAGTGGACTGGGCGGGGGCCAGTTCTTCTGCAGTGCGGTCAACAGTCACGGAGTGCCTCCTTCGGGGGACGTTGTTCTTCCAAGGTAGGTTTCACGCGTTTCGCGGACCGTCGCCCTTTGTAAACGTGCTGTGACATTTCCCTATCGGCGGGGTCACCAGCGCGTGAGGGAATGGTGAGGTATTGTGGCCCGGACCACAGAATGAGACTTTTCCATCGGTCCGCATCGTGGACTTAGTTGTCCAGTCAATGGACTGCGGGAACTATTATTGAACTCTCGAATAATCCTTCGCCGGGCGGGCTCGCCAGGGGCATCGGCCGGTGTGAACGAAAGCTGCTACTACATGTCTTCCACAGCACCATCCAAGGAAGGTGAGTTCACTAAGCCAGTGAACTCACGGGGACGGGTGATTGTTGCCAGCCTTATTGGCACGACGATCGAGTTCTACGACTTCTACGTCTACGCCACGGCGGCTGTCCTCGTATTCCCCCGGTTGTTCTTCCCCAGCCTGAACGAGACCACCCAACTCCTGAGCTCCTTCGCTGTGTTTGGGGTCGCGTTCATCGCACGCCCTCTGGGCTCGATCATCTTTGGACACTTTGGTGACAAATTTGGACGCAAAGGCACCTTGGTTGCGTCCCTGCTGACCATGGGCATCGCAACCTTCCTGATTGGTTGCCTGCCCACTGCCGCCGTTCCCGGCTGGACCATTCTGGCCCCGGCTCTCCTGGTGGTCATGCGCTTTGCGCAAGGGCTTGCCCTGGGCGGGGAGTGGAGTGGTGCAGCACTGCTGGCCACCGAAAATGCGCCCGCCAACAAGCGCGCCATTTATGGAACGTTCCCGCAACTGGGCGCGCCCATCGGCTTCATCGTGGCCAACATCATCTTCCTGGTCTTCAACTACACCCTTTCCCCGGAAGCGTTCGAAGCCTGGGGCTGGCGGGTGCCATTCCTGCTCAGCGCCGTCATGGTGATCATTGGCCTGTACGTTCGCCTCAAACTCATCGAGACTCCTGCCTTTACCAAGGTGGTCGAGTCCAATGAGGTTGCCAAGTTGCCAATTGGCCGTGTCTTCAAGAGCAGCTGGCGTCAACTCATTCTCGGTACCTTCATCATGTTGGCCACGTACGTGCTCTTCTATCTGATGACCACCTTCACGCTGACTTACGGCACGAAACCGACGCTGGCGGGGGCGCAGGCTGCGGCTGAGAAGGCCGGAAAGCCTTTGTCGGAAGCGGCGGCCGCGGCGTTCGTTCCTGGCCTTGGCTACACGCGGAACGAGTTCCTGTGGATGCTCATTGCGGGCGTGGTGTTCTTCGGCATCTTCACCTTGGTGGCGGGCCCGCTCGCAGAAAAGTTCGGACGCCGCAAGACGCTCCTGGCAGTGACCGCGGGCATCTTCGTCTTTGGGTTGCTGTTCGTGCCGCTCTTTGGCGCAGGATTCGCAGGTGCCATGGCGCTGCTGATTATCGGCTTCACGCTGATGGGTCTGACATTCGGGCCCATGGGTGCTCTGCTGCCCGAACTGTTCCCCACGAACGTTCGGTATACGGGGTCGGCTGTCAGCTACAACGTCTCCAGCATCCTGGGTGCAGCCGTGGCCCCGTTCATTGCCGTGTGGCTGTGGGAAGTCGGAAAGGGCAGCACCGTCCTGGTGGGCGTCTACCTCAGCGCGATGGCTGTGCTGACACTTATTGCGCTCTTCATCTCCAAGGAAACCAAAGACATGGACTACGAGAACAACGTCGCCTGACCTTCGGGCATTAACGACGTCGGCCCCGCACCTTCTTGGGTTCTAGCGGTCGTTGCAACACCCAGAATTTTTGGGAGTTGCAACGACCGTGTCTCGTTTAAGCGGTACTTCGTCAGGTCCGAATCGGTCCGGCCATGACAAGAAGAAGGCGTTCTTCGAAGTTTTTGATCGTCTTAGGAGTAC
>NZ_JBFTIL010000022.1:0-85085 GCF_056394745.1 Paenarthrobacter sp. 10N417 | reverse complement strand
GGCTGGTACAACCGCCGCCGACCCAACCGCCGCGCCGGCGGCCTCCCACCCGCCACAGCCCACGCAAACCACCACACCACCGCCCAGCAACCCCTGGCCGCCTAACCAACAACAACGAGAACTGTCTCAAAAACTTGACGAGCGCAGATCCCCGGGAGCCGTGTGGATGTGAGAGAAGGTTAGAGGGCTGTGAACCGCAGCAGAAGCGCGTGCTCGGGGTTCAGCACGGGCATGGGAAGGCCCACCTCGCCAAGGAAGCGTCCCGTTGCCACAGCACCATCGGCCAACCAGGCGACCGGCTGTGCTTCGATGAACGTGTGCCCGTAATCAGCATCCGCCGGTGTGGGGAAGATCGCTTCCACACGATAGGAACGGGACGCTTTCAGCCCCGGAATGGTTACACGCCCGGGCTGTTCGGCGAAGCCAGTCCGCGTCTTGACCACGGCGAAAAGGGCTGCGGTGGCACCCACTGCAATGCCGCCGTCGTGCGTGGCATCGTCAATAACAGAGTCAGCGACAACCCCGTGCACCATCATCGACTCGTCCGCCAGATCTGCGCGCACCATCCGTCCAGTGTGGATCAACCCGCGGTGCTCCTTGTACAGGCTGATGAAGCGCTTCAGTTCCTCGCGCTCAGCGCCCTGGACTTCGCGGATGTCCCACTCCATGCCGAAGTGCCCAAACAGCGCCGTGATGGCTCGGAAGGACAAGTCATGCGTCCGCGCCGTGGTGTGGGACATAGTGGGCCCGATGTGCCCGCCCACCAGCTCCGGCGGAACCACCATGCCGGTCCAGCGCTGGATGGTTTGCCGCTCCAAGGCGTCATTGCAGTCCGAGGCCCAGATCCTGTCAGTGCGGTCCAGGATCCCGAGATCCACTCGGGCGCCGCCGGAGGAGCAACTCTCGATCTCGACACCCGGGTGCGCCGCACGGAGGGCATCGAAGAGCCGGTAAGCGGCAAGGGTTTGTTCATGCACGGACGAACGGCCTGCATGGCCGTGCTCCGCGAGGTCCCTGTTTTGGTCCCACTTGAGGTAGCTGATGTTGTTTTCCCGCAGCAGGGTGTCAATGCGATCAAAAATGTACTGCCAGGCCTCGGGGTTCACGAGGTCAATGATGTGCTGGTGCCGCCATTCGAGTGGGAGCCGGCCACCGTCCTTGAAGGACAGGGCAGATGGTCCAACGATCCACTCGGGGTGGGCGCGGGCGATGTCCGAATCAAGGTTCACCATCTCCGGTTCTACCCAGAGCCCAAATTCCATCCCACGGGAAGTCACCGCATCAATCAGGGGCGTCAGGCCTGAAGGCCAGATGGTCTCATCGACGTACCAGTCACCGAGGCCTGCGTGGTCGTCCCGGCGTCCGCGGAACCACCCGTCGTCGAGCACGAACCGCTCAACGCCCAGGTCCGCGGCGGACTCGGCCAGCTCGATCAAGGTCTCCAGGTTGTGATCGAAGTACACGGCTTCCCACGTGTTGAGGACAACTGGCCTTGGCTTGCCAGCGACATCCACGTGGTGCGGGCGGGACCGGAACCAGCTGTAGAAGGCTTCACTGATTCCGTCCAAGCCCCGATCGGAGTAGGCGGCAAACAATGCTGGTGTGGTGTAGCTTTCGCCGGATTGCAGCACGACTTCGGAGGGGCCCAGGAGTTCGGAACCGCCGATCATGGTGCGGCCATCGGCCACGTTGTCAGCGAATTGCTCGTGGTTTCCGCTCCACGCCAAGTGTGTGGCCCAGACTTTGCCGTGTCGGTTGCCGAAGCCTGCGGTTCCGGCTGCAAGGAGCAGTGAGGAATCGTGTCCCGTACGCCCGTGCCGGCCAGTGCGGACCCAGGTTCCTTGCTGGATGGCCCTGCGTTGCGGGTGCCGTTCGCGGCACCAACGGCCAGTGAGGTCCAAAAGCTCGACGGCGTCCGGCGCCACCGGGAGCATCGTCGCCAATTCGTCTACTTGGAAAGGCGACGTGCCGTCGTTGGTGACTGTGTGCCGCAGTTCCAAAAGACCACCTGGGTGCAAGGTGAGGTTGCTCGTGACGGTGATCCCGGCGTCGGGATCTGACTGAACGATCGACGCTGACGACCCGTCCGCGGTCGCGTTCACCACCCGCAGGCGTACAGAGAAGTCGTAGCCGGGGACGCCATCGGTAAACCGGTGTCCCCGCAACCCTGTTCGACCCTGCCATGAGGAGGAGGCCTGGGGGAGGAGCCCGGCCGGTACGTTGGCATCGATCGAGGAAGGAGGGATGGGCTCATTGAGGATGGAAAGGTCCGGAAGGGCGTCGCCCAGGTCTGCTCCCCAGTGGGAGATTTCGGCCTCTCCTCGGTGAGTACTTATCACCAGGCTGGTACCGGCGGAACGGAGATGGAGCGGGTGCATGGGTGTGAGTCGCTTTCAAAAAGATTGTGTGAGGCCCACTCTGCGGTGCAAATGGGCACGAAGGCGCGCAGAGCAGGCCCCACAACGGGAGGTTTACTTGAAGAGGGCGTTGACCTGGTTGTTGGCTTCAGTCAATGAAGACGCAGGTTTCTTGCCGGAGAGCACGGCATCCATGGCCGGCTTCATGATGCCGTCCACCTTTGCGGCCTTGTCCGCGATCGGGAACAGGAACGTGGTGCCTTCCTTCACATGCGTGGTGAAGGCGGAAACGTCGGTGCCCTTATCGGCGAAGGCCTTGGCGGCGATGTCGGAAGAGCTGGTGATGGCCGGGAAGACGACGGCCTTGCTGGCTACGACGTCCTGGCAAGCAGTAGAGCCGAGGTACTCCACCCACTTCACGCTGGCGGCAGGGTTCTTGGTGCCCGCCCAAATGGAGTCAGCCAAACCATTGAACATGCTGGCACGCTGACCGTTGGGGCCCTTGGGCGTCGGGGCAAAGGCGGTCTCGATGCCCTTGTACGTCTTGTACTGGCCGATCAACCAGTCACCGTTGCTGTTGATCGCGGCCTTTCCCGCACCGAAGCTGTCCGCCATGCTGGCTCCAACAGTGGTCTCAAGCTTGGGCATGTAGCCCTTGTCCACCAGGCCGGCCCACCAGGCGATGGTTTCCTGGAAGCGGGGGTCGTCGTAGTTGAACTTGCTGCCCCACGGGTTCTTGTCGGTGGCGGTCCAGCCGGTGGTTGCCGTGAGGAAGCTCCACTCCGTCTGGCCTTGGCCCGAGCCACTGCCAGTCAGTCCAAGGCCATAAGTAGCTACGTTGTTCTTGTCGAAACCGGCTTCATCTCCGCGCTTGCCGTTCTTGTCCACGGTCAAGTGCGCGATCGTCTTTTCGTAGCTGCCGCCGTCCTTGGGGTTCCAATCAAGGTTGGCCATCTGCTCCGCGGTGATTCCTGCCGCGTCAGTCATTGCCTTGTTGTAGAACAGGCCTACGGTGTCCCAGTCCTTCGGCAGGCCATAGCGCTTGCCGTCCTGGCCCACCCAGAGCTCCGGGAGGCCCTTGGTGTAGGCATCAAGCTTGATTCCGTCTTTTGCCACAGCGTCATCGAGGGGCAGAAGCTGCTTCTTCGCGGCGTACTCCGGGTACTTGGACAGGTGGTCCGTGAAAACGTCCGGCGCTGTTCCTGCGACGAAACCGTTGGTCAATGTGGTCCAGTAGTCGTCCCAGCCGCGCTGGGTGATCTTGACCTTGATATCCGGGTTGGCCTTGGTGAAATCATTGGCGCACTGTTGGTACGCGGGGAGCTGGTTGGCGTCCCAGAGCCAGTAGTTGATTTCTCCCTTGGCCTCGGAGGAAGCAGGGGCGGAACCGCCACAGGCGGACATTGTCAGGGCGATGGCGGCGGCAGCAGCGGCGACGCCGAGGGTTTTCTTCATGACGAACCTTTCGTTGGGGAGTGCGGGTTACTTGATTCCGGAGAATCCGATGGAGTTGACGACCTTCTTGCCGAAGGCGATGAAGAGAAGGAATATGGGCAGCGCGGCGACGAGAGTTCCGGCCATGAGCCCGGACCAGTCGAGGGCGCCCTGTGGGGACTGCGATTTGAAGACGCTGAGGCCTACGGTGAGCACCCGGACGCTCTCGTCCTGGCCCACCAGCAGCGGCCAAAAGTATTCGTTCCACTGCCCGATGAAGGTCAGCAGCGCCAGGGTGGCGATGGGGGCGGCGGCGTTGGGAAGCACAATCTGGAAGAAGATGCGCAGGTGCTTGGCGCCGTCGAGCATTGCCGCTTCCTCAACCTCGCGGGACATGCTGAGGAAGAACTGGCGCAGGAAGAAGATGGCGAACGGGGTCATGAACAGGAATGGCAGGGACATCCCGGCCATGGTGTTGAGCAGCCCGAGGTTCTTGATCATGAGGAAGTTGGGCAGCGCCGTGAAGATCGGCGGAACCATCATGGTGGTCAGGAACACGGCGAACACTTTGTTCCTGCCAGGCCAGCGCAATCGGGCGAAGGCGTATGCGGCCATGGCGCTGAAGAACACCTGGCCGGCTGTCGTGACGGTAGCGAAAATGATGGAGTTTTGCAGGTACAGCCAGAAGTTGATGGCGGCACCGGAGCCGCCATCGGCGATCGCCTCTTCGGTGGTTTGCAGCCCGAGGACGCGCTTGAAGGCGCCCCAGCTGAAGTCGGCCGGCAGGAGGTTTCCGGCGTTGGAAGCCAACGCGCTGTTGCTGGACAGCGCCGTCCGCAGCATCCAAAGGAACGGGGCAATAGTTACGGCGACGGCGACGCCGACCAGCACCCAGGCGCCAACCCGGCGCCAATTAGTGGGCTTTTTTGGGGACGAAGTGGTGCGTGGTGGGTTCTGGCTGGAGACATTCTTACGAGGTGCGGTTGAAGTAGTCATGGCGGCTCTCCTTATTCCAAATCCGGCTTAGTCCAGGTCCGATTCGTTGCCCTTGAGGAACTTCATTTGCACGAAGGCCACCAGGGCGAGAATGACGAACAGGATCACGGACAATGCGGAGGCGTAGCCGAAATCGGATTCGCCGAAGGCTTTTTGGTAGATGTACATCTGGATTACGCGCGAGGCGTTGACGGGTCCACCGTTGGTTGTGACGGCCACAGTGTCAAAGACCTGGAAGGAACCGATCACGGTGACCACAAGCACGAGTACCAGCACCGGGCGGAGCAGCGGCATGGTGACGCTCCAGAACGTCCGGGCCGGGGACGCGCCGTCGAGGTTTGCTACCTCATAGAGGTGGTTGGGGATGGACTGGAGGCCCGCGAAGATCAGCAGGGCCGTGTAGCCCATGTGTCGCCAAACGTTCACGAAAGCGATGGTGGGAATCGCCCATTGCTCACTGCCGAAGAAGGCGACGCGGGGGAGGCCCACCCAGCTCATGACCTCGTTGACGATGCCCAGCTGGTAGTCCAGCATCCAGAACCACAGCAGGGCGACGATGACGTTGGCCACCAGGAAGGGCAGCAGGAGTGCGCCCCGGATGAACGTGGATTTGGCCACCCGGTGCATCAGGAGTGCGAGTCCCAGCGCGATCACCGTCTGGAAGCCGATGTTCAGGACAACGTACTGGATTGTCACTCCCATGGCGTTCCAGAACAGTTCATCGCCGAAGATTGCCGTGTAGTTCCCTAGCCCAATCCAGGTGGGTTCGCCGAGGATGCTGTACTCAGTGAAGCTGAGGTAGATGCCGCGAATTGTGGGGATCAGAAAGAACGCCACGAAGCCGATAACGGCGGGGAAGATGAAGAAGAGTGCGATCTTCAGGTCACCGAGGCGGCTTGTCATGCTGCGTTTGGCAGGTTGCAGCTTGCGGGGTTGCCGGCCCAGGAGATTCCTGGCTGACCGCCGTGAGGCGTTGCCCGGTTGCTTGGTTAGCGTGGTCATCGTCGACCCTTTCCTGACTGTGATGTGGGTAACAACTGGGATAGAATCTACACGAGTAGATCAGAACGATGCAAGCTTTTTGGGAATATTTGTTCGTTTATGTCCAATTTGTTGACTCGTGTAGATCGCAGTGAAAGACTCAAACGAGCCCAGTGAGGGGCCACTACAACTGCTGCCAAGTCAGCTTCAGGGAAGGCAAACGATGACGTTTTCGATCGGTGTTCTAGGTGTCGGGCAGTTCGGCAGCCAGTTCGCGCACCTCTTCAAACTCCACCCCGGCGTCAAAGCCGTTTACGTGGTGGATGAACTACCCGAGCGCGCCGCAGCGGCCCAGGAACGCTGGGGCCTTGATGGAGTGCTGGGAAGTTTTGAGGAACTCCTGGAGTCCGACGTCGATGCTGTCGCCATCTTCACGCAGCGGTGGACTCACGGACCCCTCGTCGAGCGAGCGTTGCGCGCTGGCAAGCACGTCTACTCAGCCGTCCCGATGGCGATCTCCGAAGCGGAAATCGAGCGCATCATCCAGGCAGTCCGCGAAACCAAGCTCGTTTACGCCATGGGGGAGACCAGCTACTACAACCCCGCAACAGTCTTCGCCAGGCAACAGCACGCGGCCGGAAAGTTTGGCCGGATCTTCTACACCGAAGGCGATTACGTCCACGACATGGACCTGGGTTTCTACGAGGCCTACCAGTACAGCGGTGGCGAACGGTGGAAGGAAACGGCGAGCTATCCGCCCATGCTGTATCCCACGCACGCTATCGGCGGGGTCCTCGGCGCAGTACCGGCGCACGCTGTCAGCGTCAGTTGCATCGGGGTCAAGGACGATCGCGGAGATGGCGTCTTCGATAAAGACGTCAGTATGTTCGCCAACGATTTCTCCAATGCCACGGCATTGTTCGAAATGAACGACGGCGGTGCGATGCGCACCAATGAGATGCGCCGGGTCGGCTATCCCTCACATCTGCGCGAATCCCGCTTCCGCTTCTTTGGCACCGAAGCCAGTTTCGAGCAGTTGGCAACCACCACTGTGTGGCAGGACAAAACGAAGGTGGAAGACGTCTCGGAACAAGTCGAGACGAAGCCCACGATGTCAGCCGACGATCCATCGTTGGCTGACGTGGCCCCGGAGCTCCGGGATGCCTTCATTTCCGGGCTGGCGCCAGTCCACGATCAATCACGGCTTCCCGAGGAATTCCTCGGAGCGCCCAACGGACACGAAGGCAGCCACCAGTTCCTCGTGGATGACTTTGTCACGGCGGTCAACAACCGAACGCTTCCGCCGGTCAACGCCTGGGTCGCGGCCCGCTTCACCTTGCCCGGAATCGTAGCCCACGAATCTGCCCTCCGTGGCGGCGAACGCCTTCCCATCCGGGACTTCGGCGACGCTCCCTCCTTGTAGCTAGCATTTACGTCATGACAACTTCGGCAGTACAAACCCCGCGCGGACCGGTTACACGCAAGGACGTGGCCCGGTACGCCGGGGTGAGTACCGCCGTCGTGAGTTACGTTGTGAACGGCGGGCCCAAGAACGTGGCCCCGGCGACGGAAGCCAAAGTGCGCGACGCCATCCGCATCCTTGGCTACCGTCCCAACGCTGCGGCGCGGGCTCTGAAGCTCGGCTCAAGCGAAACCGTGGGCGTGATTGTTCCGGACAATACCAACCCCTTTTTCTCGCAGCTCGCCCACGCCGTTGAAGATGCTGCGGCTGAACTTGGCTACGGCATGGTCCTCACCAACTCCGGCGGCAGCCTGGCCAAAGAGCGGCAAAACATCCGCAACCTTGCCGCACGGCAAGTGGACGGAGTGTTCCTGGCGAGCTGCGTGTTCGATCCCGATCTGACCGACCTTGAAGCCTCGGAAATCCCGTCGGTGCTGCTGAACAATGCTGGCTCGCCGCCAGGGTTCACCAGCGTAGGTGTGGACCTCGAAGCAGGCGCCCGGGCGGCCGTGGAGCACCTCATAGGCCACGGCCACACAAACATTGGCCTCGCCATCGGAACCAACACAGGCAACCAGCTCGACGGACGTGAAGTGGGCTGGCTTAGAACTTTGCGCGAGGCAGGACTGCCGGATGGCCCCATGCTTCATGGGGAGTTCAGCAGGCCGGGCGGTTACGCGGTGGGCAAGCGTTTCCTCGCCATGGCCAACCGACCCACGGCAATCTTCGCCAGCAACGACATGCAGGCCATCGGAATCCTCCGCGCCCTCCACGAGGCGGGGCTCAGTGTTCCCGATGACATGGCCGTGGTGTCCTTCGACGGATCCCTCGATTCCGAATACAGTTGGCCCGCGTTGACCACCGTGGCGCAACCTGTGGAGGAGATGGCTGAAGCGGCTGTTCGGGCACTCGTGGGCGAGGGCCGGGGCGAAGCACTGCAGCACAGGATCCTGCCCACGGAGTTGATCGTGCGCCAGTCGTGCGGCTGTAAGTGAGCCTTCCAACGTTCTCTCACATCCTCCCGGTTTGACTGCCGATGTTCTCTCACATCCTCCATTTACGTGAGAGAACGTCGGTCAAAAAGGGCCCCGATGTGAGAGAGCATCCGGGGGTTTACGAGTCCATGCTGGCGTAACGCTCGGGCCGGGCGAGCACCTGGCTTATCTGGGCGGTGCCCGCGGCCAGGGCGAGCCGGACCAACAGGAAACCGGCCGCAAAAACTCCCCCGACGGTCAGGAACACGACGGGCCGGGTCAACAAGGCTGGACCCGCCAGTGGCAGAACCAACGCTGCTGCTGCCGCCGCAGAGATACCTGCCACCAGGAGCAACGGCGACATCACCGCCTTGACCCGCGCGGCCACCATTAGTTTCCGCGGCATCCCTACCCGGTCCAGTGCTACGAGGGTGGAGGCACCGTCGAGCACGGCGGCGGCTTGGTTTACGCCGGCGGAACAAGCCACCATCAGGAACGAGCCCAGCAGGGTGATCATTACGCCGGTGTTGATATCGCTCACGAGCAGCGTGGTTTCATCCGACGCGCTGCCGCCCATCGTGTCCGCTACCGCCATGCCGACGCCCACGAACACTCCCACAAAACTGGTCATCGCGACGCCCCCAACTTGTCGCCACGATTCCTTGGGACTTTCCAGGACTGTCCGTGCAGCGAGCAGTTGCTCGGGCCGCTTTGCCCTCTTGAGCTGCGATGACGCCTGAAGCCGCAGGACCCACGGCCCCATCAGGTTCAGTGCCAGCAGCGCCAGTCCGAAGCAGCCGCCCATCACGGCGATAATCACGATAAACGCGCCAAAGCTGCTCAGCATGCCCATGGCCATTACTCCGAAGACCACCACCAGGGCCGCAATGAGGCCGCGAACCCAGTGGGCGCCGTCGGCCGTTTGCCTGGTCCGCACGCCCAGCGGCGTCAGCACAACCTTGCGGAGGCCAAGCGCAGCACTCGCAGCGGCGAGTACGCAGACCGCGAGGATGCATCCGAGAATTGATGGCACGGACAGCCACGCGTGAGCACCGATCGCCTGTCCCCGGAACTGGATCAACCCTAGAAACGGTGCCGTGCAGGCATACAGCCCGGCACCGGCCAGCGCGCCGATTGTCGCCAGGACCGTTGACTCTATGACCGTCATCCACACCACCGTGGCGCTACTGGCCCCCAGGAGACGAAGCGACGCCAGGCGGTCATCACGACGGCGGGCGGCGAGTCGCGCTGCCGAGGCACCGAGCGTCAGCAGCGGTATGACGAGCAAAACCATCGCGACGACGGCCAGCGCCTGGTAGGTGCCTGCGATGTCATCAGACCAGGACCAAAAGACTTGGGAACCGCCAGCCACCGTCAGCAGGAGTGCCGTGACGGTGCCGAACGCGAGAATCGGCAACCCGGCGTCGCGCAGTTTGGTTTGGTGCAGCCCGGTTTGACGAAGGCTGCTGCTTCGCGAGAGGTAGGGGGTGAGGCGTAGGGCCAGGGCAAGGCTAGACATTGAACGCACCCTTGAAATTGGTAGTGGCCGGAGCCGGCTGGCTGGGAGAGGAAGGCTGGCTTGAAGAGGATGGCTGGCTTGAAGAGGAAACAGCACTGCCGGTGTCCGCCACGATTCGGCCGTCACGCAGCTCCACCACGCGTTGGCAGCGTGCAGCCACGTTGGGATCGTGCGTAACCACCAGCAGTGTCCGACCATTGGCTGCAACGGAGTGAAGCAACACGTCAAGGACTTCATTGGAGGTAGCAGAGTCAAGAGCGCCTGTGGGTTCGTCCGCAAAGACGATGCGTGCCCCGGTGACCTGGGCCCTGGCGATGGCCACCCGCTGGACCTGCCCGCCAGACAATTCGCCGAGCCTGCGCTGTTCCATGCCGGCCAGGCCAAGGGCCGCCAGCCACTCGGCGGCACGGGCCTCGGAGGTGGTCCGATCGGTGCCGTTCAACATCAGCGCCAAGGCCACGTTCTCAACGGCAGTCAGTTCCGGCAGCAGCATGCCCTGCTGGAAAACGAACCCGAATTCCTCCCGGCGGAGACGGGAAAGCGCCCCATCTCCGAGGAAATCCAAGCGGATCGGACCGGCCGCCGAGCTCAGGGTGACCGTACCGGCGTCGGGCCTCAAAATCCCGGCGAGGCAGTGCAGAAGGGTGGTCTTACCGGAACCCGACGGCCCGATGATGGCAATGGATTCGCCTGGATTTGCGGCGAAGTCCACGTGATCCAGCGCGACGCTGCCGGGATAATGCTTGGTGAGGTGCTGGGCATGGAGGATGGCGTTCATGGATCCAGCTTGGCTGCCGGGCCTATGCCAAGGCGTCAGTCCGGCGGCTGAACTCTGCGGACCGGCCTCCACCCGCGGTATGAGAGCCTACTTGGCCTGGACGTCCGCGATTCTCAGCTTCGCAACATTCTCGGCGAGTACGCGGCGAGCATCCTCGCCCAGGTTCGAGTCCGTGATGAGCTCGTCGGCTTCCTCCAGCTGGGCAATGGATGCTATGCCCACCACACCCCATTTGCTGTAGTCGGCCAGCACCACAGTGCTGCGGGCTGATGCCATGAACGCCCGGTCCGTTTCGGCCTCGAGCAGATTGGGGGTGGTGAAACCCGCCTGTGCATCCATGCCATGGACACCCAGGAACAGGACGTCCAGATGAAGCTGCTTGAGCGAGGACGTCGCAATCGGCCCCACCAAAGCGTCCGACGGCGTGCGCTCGCCACCAATCAGGATCACGGTGGAGCCGAACCGGGCCGGCCCCGACGAAGACCCGTGATGGAAGAGGTCGGCAATCCGCACGGAGTTGGTAACCACAGTGATTCTGGGACCATGGACGAGCTCCTGCGCCAGCGCCCACGTGGTGGTTCCTGCACTGAGCCCGATCGCCATGCCTTCATGGACGAGCGAGGCAGCCTCGACCGCAATGGCATGCTTTTCCGCGGTCAGCTGCGTGGACTTGAGCTCAAAGCCAGGCTCGTGGGTGCTGGCATCGCCGGGAAGCTTGGCCCCGCCGTGGATACGCTCCACGCGGCCGGTTTCTTCGAGGGCTTCGATATCGCGCCGGACGGTCATGGGGGAGACGCCAAGCAATTGGGCGAGGTCCGATACCCGTACAACGCGCTCGCGCTGGACGGCATCGATGATGGCGGAGTGGCGTGCTGCCTGAAGCATCAAGGCCTTTCTGGAGAGCCTCATCAAACATGAGGCTGATTCTGGCTCCAGTCTAGGACGCAGTGGTGCTCCCGGGTGGCAAATGCAGTCCCGGCGCCGTCACCATCCTTTTGAACACACGACGGCGCCGCTCACCTTGGGAGGGGAGCGGCGCCGTCGTGATTGCTATTTCCTGAGGGACTCGGCGATTTGTTTCATGATGCCGGGGTCGGCGAGGGTGGTGGCGTCGCCGGTGTCGCGGCCTTCTGCGATGTCTTTGAGGAGGCGGCGGACGATTTTGCCGGAGCGTGTTTTGGGTAGTTCCGGAACGATGAGCAGTTGTTTCGGTTTGGCGATGGGGCCGATTTCCTTGCCGACGTGGTTCCGCAGTTCCAGGATTGTTTCTTCACCGTTGTTTGCGGCGTCACCGCGGAGGATGACGAACGCGACGATGGCTTGTCCGGTGGTTTCGTCGGTGGCGCCGACGACGGCTGCTTCAGCCACTGAGGGGTGGGAGACAAGGGCGGATTCGATTTCGGTGGTGGAGAGGCGGTGGCCGGAGATGTTCATGACGTCGTCCACGCGGCCCAGGAGCCAGACATCACCGTCTTCGTCTTTTTTGGCACCGTCCCCGGCGAAGTACATGGACTCGAACCGGGACCAGTAGGTGTCCTTGAACCGTTCCGGGTCTCCCCAGATACCGCGCAGCATGGAGGGCCAGGGTTCGCGGACCACGAGGTAGCCGCCTTCACCGTTGGCCACGGACTGGCCGTTCTCGTCCACGACATCCACGGCGATGCCGGGCAGCGGTACCTGCGCCGAACCGGGCTTGGTGGCCGTGACGCCGGGCAGGGGTGCGATCATCTGCGCCCCGGTTTCGGTCTGCCACCAGGTGTCCACGATCGGTGCGGGGTTTTCCTTGCGTTCGCCGTTCTTGCCGGCGTTGCCGCCGATGACGTCGCGGTACCACATCCATGCTTCGGGGTTGATGGGTTCACCCACGGAGCCCAGGACGCGGATGGAGGACAGATCGTATTTGCCCGGGATCTCACGTCCCCATTTCATGAAGGTGCGGATCGCGGTGGGGGCGGTGTAGAGGATGGAGACCTTGTACTTCTCCACCAGTTCCCACCAACGGCCTTGGTGCGGGGAATCCGGGGTGCCTTCGTACATGACCTGGCTGGCGCCGTTGATCAGCGGCGCATAGGCGACGTAGGAGTGGCCGGTGACCCATCCGACGTCGGCCGTGCACCAGTACACGTCCGTTTCCGGGTGCAGGTCAAAGACCACTTTGTGCGTGTACGCGGTCTGGGTGAGGTACCCGCCGGTGGTGTGCAGGATGCCCTTGGGCTTGCCCGTGGTCCCGGAGGTGTAAAGGATGAACAGCGGATGCTCGGAGTCATGCCCGACGGCGGTGTGCTCAGTTGAGGCGGCATCTACCGTCTCGCTCCACCAGAGGTCGCGACCCTCAACCCAGTTGACGTCCTCGCCGTTGCGCTTGACGACAACCACCTTTTCGACCGTGTGTCCTTCTTTGGACAAGGCTTCGTCCACAGCCGGCTTGAGGGGGCTGGGCTTGCCACGGCGGTAGGTGCCGTCGGCGGTGACCACGAGCTTGGCCTCGGCGTCCTCGATGCGGGAACGGAGCGCGTCGGCCGAGAAGCCACCGAACACTACCGAGTGCACAGCACCGATTCTGGCGCAGGCGAGGAGCGTGATGACGGCCTCGGGAATCATCGGCAGGTACACCGCCACGCGGTCTCCCTTTGCCACGCCAAGGGCTTCGAACGCGTTCGCAGCCTTCTTGACCTCCTCGGTCAGCTCCGCATACGTGTACGTGCGGGTGTCTCCCGGCTCGCCCTCGAAGTAGATGGCAACGCGGTCGCCCAAACCGTTCTCCACGTGCCGGTCCAGAGCGTTGTACGCAGCGTTGACTTCGCCACCGACGAACCACTTGGCGAACGGCGGATCCGACCAATCCAGGGCTTGCGTGAAGTCTTTGTCCCAGCTGAGCAGCTCGCGGGCTTGCTTCGCCCAAAACGCGGGACGGTCCGCTTCGGCCTCTTTATATTCATCGGCGGTAGCCACGGCGTTCGCGGCAAACTCAGGTGATGGCGGGAACTTACGGTTCTCGTGGAGCAAATTCTCGAGAGCCTCGACGTGTGGTGCCGGACCGTTCTGCGGCGTCGACGCTGCAGCGGTGGTCGTGGATCCGGTGGTGTCCTGGGACATGGTGAACCTCATCATTCATCGATCTTTGCTGCGCGGACGCCGCCGGTGGGTCCGCACTCCAGGCGTGAGCCGTCGTAGTGCGTCCCGCGGAGGGTCCGCAGAGTATTGTCCGCCTTCAACATTATCGCTTTGGGAGGTCCTACGTGTGCGTGGTCACAAATGGCTCAGCGAGCGGTACGGATTCGGCGACGAATGGCTGCTTTGGTTGTCAGGAACCGCTTACATGACGACACTTGGCATTCGTTGACTGTAAGGAACCTTGGAGTTCCCTGTGGACGGAGCAGCGTGACCGATTTCAGCTAGAAGAGTGTCAGTGGCGTGGCATAGGCTGAATAAGTCTTGGGACGCATCGTCAGGTGTGCCCGGTTTTCCGCGGAAACCTGCGGAAAATACCGGTCCGGACTGTCCAAGGCGCCGCCGTACGAAGGAGAAATAGATGAACCAGCTGAGCCCAGGCCCGCACGACTCACACCCGACGGGACCGGACACCGCGGCTGGAAAGGCGAACGACGCCGGCACCGCCACAGCTGCGAAGTCCGCCTCAGGCGCACCCACCAAATACGAGGCTGTTGCCGGCCCTTTCACCATTCGTGACCTCACGGTTTTCGGTTCTGTACTCCTGATGTTCATCGCCTCACTGCTGCCCATGTTCCGTGGCCTTTATAACCTTTGGAACGTGGGCAGCCTTTTCTTCCTTCTCCTGGGAATCATCCTGCCTGTGGTGGTTGTGGCGCTTTTCGTTGCCCGCCGCCTGCAGCCCGGGACCATTGTCCGCGTCGGCTCGCTGTCGATTGACCAGTTCGCTTCCGTGACGGCCGCATTCGCAGTACCGCTGTTCTTCCTGACGATCGCCGATTCCTTCAACGGCAGTGTCCTGCTGGGCCTGGTGGGTTCCGTGGGCTTGCTGGCGGCCACCGTTCTGGCCCCGCATCTGCCCTTCCTGTCGGCTGATTTCAAGGGCCGCGCTCAAACGCCGGCCCACATCGTTGCCCGCCAGGCCGCGATTCCCACCCGTAAACCTGCTGCCCCGAAGCCTCCTAAGGAACCCAAAGCGCCGAAGCCAGCCAGCGGCGCCTCGACTCCGGGATTCCAGACCTCCGGGTATCAGCCGCAGGGTGCGGGTTCCGCTGGCGCCCATCCCTATGCTCCGCCAGCCGGCGCAAGCCCCTACGTTCCGCCAGCCACATCCGGACCCGTTGCTCCGACCCCAACTGCTCCGGCCCCAACTGGTGGGCCCGCCGTCGTGCATTCGGCGGATTCCACGCCTCCTGCGGAACCCCAAGCTGCCGCCCCCGCCGCCGGTCCCTCGCCCGCCACTGGTCCCTCGCCCACCGCTGCGGCCCCCGCCGTCACCCCGGCTGCATCCGGGTCGCCAGCTCAGGCTTCGCCAGCAGAGCCTTCACCAGCCGAGCCCGACGTTGTAGTGGGCAACCCGGCAGAACCGCAGTCGCAAGCTCCGGCCACCACCCAGCACGCCCAGCAGCCCGCCCCTGCGCAAGCCGCAGCGCCCCAGCCCGCCGCCCAGCAGCCCGCCCCCCAGCAGCCCGCCGCCCAGACGCCACCTAATGAGCGCGCATGGGCTGCCACCATGGCCACGCCCATCGTGTCCCCCGACACCCGTTCTGTGAGCGACTCCATTGGCGCCACTGTGGACCCGTCCAGCCGTTCGGAAGATTCTCCT
Source organism: Paenarthrobacter sp. 10N417 (assembly GCF_056394745.1). Lineage (NCBI taxonomy): Bacteria > Bacillati > Actinomycetota > Actinomycetes > Micrococcales > Micrococcaceae > Paenarthrobacter > Paenarthrobacter sp. 10N417. The sequence continues at coordinate 69,807 of NZ_JBFTIL010000022.1, read as the reverse complement.
GCCTATGAGGCCTTCTGGTTTGCCGTAGCCCAGCCCCGAACTGCCTATGACGAACGGACAGGCGCTCCGGCCTTCACCATTGAGCCTGGCGGTTGGGTTCTGGCCCTCGAGGATCGTGGCGAGGAATTCCTGGTTCAGGACACCGACGGCAAGGTTGGGGTCCTGCGGGAGCTCAGCAACATCGAACGCGGCTGAGAAGGACGCTGTGACCATCGCTGAAGCTGGATCCGTGCTGGCCTTGAAACGCCGGGCACGCAAGATCAACAGGATCCTCGCTGAGAAATACCCTTATGCTCACGCCGAGCTGGATTTCCGGAACCCCTTTGAGCTTGTGGTGGCCACAGTCCTCTCAGCCCAGACCACCGATGTACTGGTCAACCAGGTCACCAAGATCCTGTTCGCACGCTACCCGGACGCCCGTGCCCTGGCGGAAGCGGACCCTGCTGAGCTGGAATCGATCCTGCAGCCCACTGGTTTCTTCAGGGCAAAGGCCAGGAACGTCCTGGCTCTTAGCACCCGCTTGGTGGACGAGTACGACGGCGAGGTTCCAGGTCGCCTCGAGGATCTTGTAACGCTGCCTGGCGTTGGGCGGAAAACAGCCAACGTGGTCCTTGGGAACGCTTTTGGTATCCCCGGAATTACCGTGGATACGCACTTCGGGAGGCTGGCCCGCCGGTTCGGATGGACGGCATCCGATGATCCGGTGAAGATCGAATTCGACGTCGCTGAACTCTTTGAACCACGGGACTGGACCATGCTTTCGCACCGCGTGGTTTTCCACGGCCGCAGGATATGCCACGCTAAGAAACCCGCCTGCGGAGCGTGCCCGGTTGCCAGCCTCTGTCCCAGCTACGGCGACGGCGAGACCGACCCCGTTAAGGCGGCGAAGTTGTTGAAGTATGAGCTCGCGCCGGGCAATGAGGCACTGTTGGAGAAGTTGCTGGCCGAGACGCACAGGGCGGCGGAGATCCGGATGGAATCGCAGAGGAGGCCCGGGTGACCGCGTTCGAGGACCTCGCCAAATTAGTAGCCCGTTTTGAGGCCGGCGAGCAGCAGCATTCTTCCCACTGGGCGAAGTTGCCCGTCACGCCTGAAACCAATCGCGCCGCAGCCGTGCTCATGCTCTTTGGCGTGCTGGACAACGTCCCGGCCGAATCCGGACGGCCCTTTGCGCCAGCGGATCTCGACGTTCTCCTGCTTGAACGTGCTCACACCCTGGACGATCACCCCGGCCAAGTAGCATTTCCGGGCGGAAGTGTGGATCCGGAGGATGACTCCGTGGTGTCTGCCGCCTTGCGTGAGGCAGTGGAAGAGACCGGGTTGGATGTCAGCGGTGTCAAGGTGCTGGGCGTCATCCCGGAGCTGGGGCTGATCCGCAGCAATTTCCGGGTGACACCCGTACTGGCCTGGTGGGACTCGCCGTCGCCCGTTCGTGTAGTGGACTACGCCGAATCGGCCCAGGTGTTCCGGGTGCCGGTTCGCGATCTCCTGGACCCCGTCAACCGGGTAACCGCCACGATTTCCCGCTTCGGCCGCACTTTCTCCAGTCCGGGTTTCACCGTTAATGGGCTGGTGGTCTGGGGCTTCACCGGGATGGTTCTCAGCGGGTTGTTCGACGAACTGGGCTGGACGGTCCCCTGGGACCAGGACAAGCTGTACGAGATCGAGCTCTAGCAGCTCCGCCGCAGGTGCCTTTCAGGCGGCCCTGCGGTTCGCCGTCGAACGGTCCACGATCAGCCCCGTTGCGGCGTTTTCACGCACTGCATTTATGCCGTCCACCACGCCCTTGAGATGTTTGAACGTTGGTGACTCCGCTACAACTGTTCCGTCCGCCGCGGTAAGGCGAAACCGGTACGAGCCGTCGGTGTCTTTGAGAATTTCGAATCTGCCAGCCATTTTTGTGCTGTCCCCCTTGATGCTTCCTTGCAACAGTCGTGGGCCGGTGTGCCGGTCCCACCTAGAGAACGTATCCAGAAGCCGCCGGGAAAGAAAGTTACTTTGGGGTACCGGTCAAGGAATTGTCATGCACCATCACACTGCGGGATGTGACTGGCTTGTTCTGACGGCGGCAGCTAATCTGGGGCGCCGGCTACTTCGGCCTGCTGACGTCCGGCCTGCTGCCCGTCCGCGAATGCCCGTCCGGGACGAACGGCGTGAATGATCAACCCAGCAGCATCCGGCGAGGCTCGGGGATAGGGGAGCTGAGCAGTGCTGCCCGGAGGTCGGTTTCGGTTTCGACGAGCCGACGCTGTTCCATGCTTTGAAGGGCCTCGACGTCCACGGACTCCACACCGGGCATCTCCGCAAGGCTCTTTATCCATGTTTGGCCAGTCACGCTGTCGTGTTGTTCCCCCAGGAGGCGCTGCAGGACCATCGATGGTTGGATGATTGCCGTGGCGCCTGTACCCAGGACTTGGGCCACCGCCTCCACGGAGTACCGCAACACTTTGATGTCCTTTCGCGCGTCATGGAGCACGTCGTTGCGCTCTGCTTCATCAGCCTGCGTGGTGTCCGTTTCCAGGCTTCGTTGCGCCGCTTCCAAACTCTTCTGCACCGTCTCCCAACGCGGCTGCAGGAGTTCTGCCACCTCGAGGAGGCTGGGATGGTTGTCAATTTCCCGTGGCGCCAAAGCGGCAGTTGCAGGAAGAAGGGCTTGCCGGGTTGCCTTGACGATTCCTTGCCATCGCCGTCCGGTCCCGACCCGGGTAGCCATTGCGTTACTGCTGGCCAGGAGCTCGTTCACGGCTTCATGGAGTGCGTCCGGCGACAACCAGGCCTCTGACGCGTCCAGCCATAGCGTGAAACGTTGGGACAGAACATAGGCGTCGCGGGCTTCACCGAGGGAACGCGCCAGCCACCGGACATCCCGGCCTGTGGCCTCCGGGACGTCAGGGAGAACGGATTCGTAGCATGAAAGGACAGAACGGAGCCGCCGAAGCGCCAGGCGTGCGCCGTGGACGGCCTCCTGGTCAGCCGCGCCGACCAGCGGCAAGCAGCCCTCCAGCTCTGCCAGTTGGAAAGCCATGTACGAATCCACGGAATCACGCACGTCCGAGCCCACGTGGCCAGTTTCCTCCGGACAGCTGGGGCGGACAAGCAGGTGCCTATTTCGCTTTGTCGTAAGAATCGACGACGGCGACACTCACCGGGAATTCGACTGGAATCCGGCCGAACATAAGCTCTTTCGCTGCGTTTGCGGACTCCTCGATCGCCTGGATGCAGGCGTCTACGGCTTCGTCCTGGGCATGGACCATCACTTCGTCGTGGAGGAAGAAGACGAGTTCCCCTGAGGGTAAGCCTTCGGCATGCAAGGCCCGCAGCCGCCGTCGTAATTCCGCCAACCAACAGGACGCCCATTCGGCGGCTGAACCCTGGACCACGAAGTTTCGAGTGAAGCGGCCACGGGAGCGTGCCAGGTTGTCGGCTCGCCGCTGCTCCTCGGCGGTGGTGGACTGTTGGCTTCGCAACCAGCCGTGGGACGGTGGTGGGCTGCTTCGTCCCAAACGGGTGGTGACGGTCCGCCCTGCCTCACCTTCCCTGGCTGCCTGCTCCACGAAGCCCACCGCTCGCGGATACGTGCGGGCCAACTGCGGCATGAGCCTGCCCGATTCGCCGGTGGTGGCGCCGTAAATGGCCCCGAGCAGCGCAACCTTCGCCTTGGATCGATCCCCGCCAAAGCCTTGTGCTGCTATACCGGCGTAAAGATCTTTGTCGCGTGCGGCCTCCGCCATTTTTGTGTCCTGGGCGAGTGCTACAAGGACTCGGGGTTCCAGCTGGGAGGCGTCGGCGACGATGAGCTTGTGGCCAGGGTCCGCTTGTACTGCCGCGCGGATATTCCGGGGAATCTGCAGGGCACCGCCGCCACGTGAGGCCCACCTGCCGGAGACCACGCCTCCCACCACGTACTCAGGATGGAACCTGCCGTCCTGAACCCAGGCATCCAGCCAGGCCCAACCATTCGCGGTGTGCAGGCGGGAGAGCTTCTTGTACGCAAGCAGTGGCTGGATCGCGGGGTGTTTGGACTCCTGGAGCTCCCATTGCCGGGTGCTTTTGACTTCGATGCCGTTCCGATGAAGGGCGCGCATCAGGTCCTGTGGCGAGTCCGGGTTCAGGCTTGGTGATTTGAGGATGTCTCGCAATTCGTTGCAGAGCATCTCAAGTGCCTGGGGCCTGTGCCCAAGTGGCGGACGGGGGCCGAGCACGTCCCCAAGGATCTGCTCGTGCACCTCTTCCCGCCAGGGAACGCCGGCGTGTTGCATTTCCACCGCAACGATTGCACAGGCGGACTCGGCCGCGAGCAGCAACTGCAGCCGTTGTCTCCGTTGGTCCTCTGCAGGGACCTGGGCGATCGCATGCTGCTGTGCAGCAAACTCATCCCGCAGTTCAGCGAGACCCGGACTCTTGGACTTCGGGGTGAAGTCCTCGAAGAGTGCGCCCTGATCGGCGGGTGGTGGTGGAGGCTGGAGTGCCCGCGGCGGCGTTGAATCGTCGTCCTGCGTGAGCTTTTCAGCGTTCTTTGCGAAGTCTGTGTGCGCCGTGAGAGAGGAGTGCGCCAGGATAGCTCCGCAGAGAGCGAGGTCATGGCAGCGCTCCAGCTTCACGCCGTTCGCCAGGAGGTCCGGGTAGAAGTCCTGCGCGCGATGCCACACCCAGCGGGGCCGTTGGCTTTCCAGTTCACGGACGACGCCGGGCAACTCACCTCGTGTGACGACGCGCGCGTCGGTGGTGGCCTTCCCGGACGGAGAAACTCTTTGTATGGCTGCGCCGTCCGGATGGGCGGCGAGCAGCAAATACATGTGTCCATTCTGCCCTGTCGCAGTACAGCAACTGTTCCTCCACACTCCTTGGTTGGGCTGGGTTCTCCACATGGGGCGTTTGAGAGCTTACGTCCAAGGCTTCGACGCCGGGAAAGTGGCTTCATGAGCAAGCGACAGCTTCGGCACAGACGGTCCAGCAGCGAACCTTTGGGGCAGACCACGGACAACTCGTGGATGCCGCGTGAAGCTGCCGAAATCCTCCTCGTCACCGGCGACGCCTACCTTCAGGAGGAGGCGCGAAGGATTGTTGCTGCGGCAGGTGGCAGCCTCCAGTTGGCCGCCGACGTCGGAGAGGCAATCCACGGCTGGGACGGTGCCGACGTCGTCCTGGTGGGAAGCGACATCCGTGAGCTGCCGCCACGAAGGCAGGCGCCCACTGTCTTACTGGGCAGGTCTGTTGAGGGGGACGGCTTGTGGCGGCTTGCTGCTGCCCTGGGCGCAGAGCGCGTAGCTGTCCTTCCCGAGGCCGCAAACTGGTTGGCCGAGTACTTGAGTGTGTCCGGTTCGCCGGAACCTGGCGGGTTCGTTATCGGGATTGTTGGAGGCTGCGGTGGGGCTGGAGCTTCCACCACGGCAATTTGGCTTGCCCAGGCAGCGGCGGGCCACGGCATCAGCACCATGCTGGTGGACGGGGATCCCTGGGGTGGGGGCCTGGAACTGGCAATCACCGTTCAAGAGCTGGCCGGCTTGCGCTGGCCGGACTTCGCCGAAACGCGGGGGAGCATCGATCCCGTCCAATTCAGGGACTCCCTGCCGGTGGCCGGTGGCTTCGCGTTCCTGTCTTGGCCGGGTACACGTGAAGCGTTCACTATGCCGGATGCCGGTTCTGTGGCCGCTGTCCTGGATGCCGCGCGGCGAAGTTTCGAACTCGTCGTGGTGGACATTGGGCGCAGTGAGGAATGCCTTCGAACCTTTGCGTGGGACTGCGAGAAGATGCTGTTGATGACCACAGCCCACCTGAAACCGGCTGTTGCCGCGGCACGTATCCTCAACGAGCTGCCACCGTTGGACACGGGGTTGGTGGTCCGGGGTGGTGGCCCTTCGGCGGTTGATGCTCAACTCATTGCCGAGTCGTTGGGACTGCCACTCCTGGGGATTCTTCCGGAGATTCGAGGAGCGGCCGCAGGGACCGAGCTCGGCCGGCTCCTTGAGCTGGGCCGTCGCAAGTCCGTGAATCGCTTCGCCCGGGGCGTGCTGGACTTGAACGGCGCTGGTGAATGAGCCGGTCGGAGAAAAGTATCCCGGGATGGTCACGGACAGGGACACCATTCACGGGAGGGCGCCGCAGCCAGAGCCGTCGGTTGGACTCCGTGCTTCTCGAAACGGTCCGGGAGTCCGTCCTCGCCGGGAATGGGCCGGTAACACCCTCGACTGTGGCCGCCGCCGTGCAGGCCAGCGGCAAACTGTTGGGTACTTCGGGAGCACTGGAAGCCGCGGAATCCATCAATGCGGAATTGAATGGTCTAGGGCCCCTTCAACAGCTTGCGCACGATCCCTCGGTCACAGATATCTTTGTCAATGGCCCCGAATCAGTCTGGCTCGACCGGGGACGGGGCCTGGAACGGTCCCCGGTGCATTTCGATTCTGAACAGCAGGTCAGGGCGCTGGCCGCAAGGCTGGTTTCGGCAGGTGGTCGCCGGTTGGACGACGGCTCTCCCTGCGTGGACGTCAGGCTCAAAGGCGGCTATCGCGTGCACGCAGTTCTGGCGCCGATATCAACTGCGGGGACTCTGTTATCGATTCGAATTCGACGCGAAGAAACCTTCACAATGGCTGAATTGCGGGAAGCTGGCATGTTCGATCAGCACATAGAGACTCTTCTCCGCGCGATTGTGGAGCGGCGCCTGAGCTTCCTTGTCAGTGGTGCCACCGGATCAGGGAAAACAACGCTCCTGTCCACCATGCTCGGGCTGTGCCACCCGTCCGAACGCTTGGTATTGATCGAAGATGCCGCTGAACTCAACCCGATCCACCCTCATGTGGTCACGCTTGAATCGCGCCATGGAAACCTTGAGGGAGGTGGAGCGCTGGATCTTGGCGAGTTGGTCCGTCAAGCCCTGCGCATGCGTCCGGACCGGCTCATTGTGGGGGAGTGCCGGGGTGCCGAGGTCCGCGAGTTGCTCACCGCGCTCAATACCGGTCATACAGGCGGTGGAGGAACAATCCACGCCAACACGGCGGAAGCAGTTCCGGCACGGCTGACAGCCCTCGGCGCGCTTGCAGGGTTGAACGCCGAGGCCGTGCGGTTGCAGGTCTCAAGTGCATTGGACGTTGTGATTCACGTGGAACGGACGCCTTTGGGGCGGAAAGTAGGCTCAATCGGTGTGCTGACTGACTCCTTGGATGGCCAACGAGTGGTGACCGCACTGCGATGGAGCCCCGAAGGTCTGGTGCATGGACCTGCTTGGGCTGAGCTGAATTTACGGCTTTCTCCCGGATCATCCGCCGAGGCGGGCGGATCTTTGCAGGGCTTATCCGTCGGCTCGGATGTACTCACGGTGATGGGCTTGGACTCGTGATCCCCACCCTGGTTCTAGCCCTGGCGCTGGCGGTATGGCTCCAGCTCAAGCCGCCCCAAGCCGGCAGCCGGCGAATGCGGGCAAGACTCGCCAAGCCCTCATCCCTGAGTGGGATCGGTGTTGGGAAAGAGCATGCAACATCAGGAGCGGACAAAGGGCCGTGGGGCCGGGTGTGGCGGGCAAAGATAGAACCCTTGTCCCTCGTGGTGTTGGTGCAGCAGCTCGCTGCCCTCTTGCGAGGAGGACGTGGACAATTGCAGCTTTGGGAAGAGTTATGGCTCGTCCATAGCTCCAGGCCTGGCCTGGGCGCCAAGTCCAGGAGCAGAGGCCACCAACCCGCTCCAAAAATCTCAGTGGAATCGGTCAGGGTGCTGGCCTCAGCGCGGGCAGCCTCGGTCGTTGGAAATTCACCAGCACAAGCAATTCGCAACACCTCCGCAAAGGTCTATCCCGGCCGAGGAAGCACAGAACGCCGCATCTGGATGGAATTGGCTGCGTGCCTGGATGTAGCCGAAACCAGCGGCTGTCCACTCGCAGAGCTCCTCACCCGGTTCGCAGCGCAACTCGAAGCGGAGGAAGATTCTGAAGCGGCACGTCAAACTGCCCTCGCTGGACCCAAAGCCACGGTCAGGCTGTTGTCCTGGCTACCGGTACTTGGCTTGGTACTGGGGATGGCCCTGGGGGTGGACCCCTTGGGAATCCTGCTGGGTAACTTCCTCGGTGTGGCCACTCTGATCGTTGGCCTTCTGCTGACCGTGGCAGGGCGTGTGTGGTCCTCCCGGCTCGTCGCTTCGGCGGTAGGGGCCACATGATGTTGGGAATTCAATTGTTGGCTCTGGTGGGAGTACTGGCTCTGGCAGCCTTTGTCGGATTCGCCAGACCGGCAGGGTTTCGAGACCGGCTGCACGCAAGTTTGACCGAGGCCCGTAACTCCAAGGACGACCATAACTGCAAGAGCGATCCCGGCCTTCAGCCAGATACCGCCACTGCAGGGGACGGGCTTCGGGACACGGCCATGATGCTTGAACTCGTAGCTTCCATGCTGGATGCAGGTGCCGGGATAGGGCGGGCATTGGAACTGATTTCCCACAGCGCCACACCGAAAATCAGCCAGGATCTCCGTCCCGTCGTCGCTGCGCTGGCCATGGGGGCGGACTGGGACGCTGCCTGGCGAAACCCCACCCAGCATCAGCCCGAAGTAGCGCGTTTGAAGGACGCTCTGGCTTTCGCCGCTTTGACTGGTGCGCCCTCGGCTTCGATTCTTTATGCCCAAGCGGCCAGGGAGCGCCGCGAGCAATTCCGTGCCGCCGAGAAGCGAGCCGCCGCCCTGGGAGTGAAGCTTGTGGTTCCTCTCGGCCTTTGTTCCTTGCCGGCCTTCATTTGTCTGGGAATCGTGCCGGTGCTCATTGCCATGCTTCCGGCTGGATAAGTAGGGCACCAGCACATGCACGGCAGCCGGCTCTTCCTCCAGACCGGCCAGTCTATTCTTCGAGGCTGGCCACTCTCTTCCTCCACACAGGCCGCTCTTTTCCTCCACAAACTGTCCCCGCGGGGGTTTTATCCACTTGGATGAACCAGGGGCTTCAGGGTCGGCCGGAGTCAAGGAAGAGTCGATTTCACCCCGGCAGATCTGCCGGCTTTTTTGAAAGGAACACACTATGGAAACTCCCTCCAGCACCCTCCCCGCCCGGCGCTCTGGCCGACGGAACGCATCGCGTGCGCTCGCAGCAAATACTGGCGGTCTTGAATCCGTCGAGCATGGCAGCGGCCACGATGAGGCCCCACAACACAAGAGTGGCAACCGCGCGGGTGTGCAGTTCGGGATTGAAGAGCATGGGATGGAGCAGCTGGAGATCGAGCTGTTTAACCGAGTAGAACCTCACGCTCCGGCCGCAATCCAGCAGTTGGACAGCCAACGGGTTGGGACAGCATGGATCAGCAAGTGGACCAACTACCTGCGCAGTCGTACACCCGGCGGGATTCGCCGGCAGGCCAGCGCGAAGCCGGGCAGCATCCAGCAGACCCCTCCCCGGCACAGCACTTTCAGCCAAACCACCCTCAGGCAGACGAGCCCCAGCCAAACCACCCTCAGGCGGACCCCTCTCAGGCAGACGAGCCCCAGCCAAATCACGCTCAGGCGGACCCCTCTCAGGCAGACGAGCCTCAGGCGAACCCCGCTCATGGGCTCCGAAGGCGGCATGGCAACAGCGGAATACGCCATAGCAACGCTCGCGGCCGTGGGCCTGGCGGGTCTGCTGGTGGTTATCCTGCGGAGCGAGGAAGTTCGAGGATTCCTGCTCAATCTGGTTCGCACCGCGTTGTCCTTGCCATGACCTCGCCAGTACCTCTCCCAATCAAGCCGGTACCTCTCCCAATCGAGGTGGTGCCTCTGCCCACCAAAATGCCCGCAAGGCAGAAGGAACGTGGTGCCGTAACAGCTGAGTTCGCAGTTGCCCTGCCAGCGGTGATTTTGCTGTTCGCCTTCTTGCTGGCGGCCGGTGCAGCGGGGATAACCCAGCTGCGGTTGGAGGAGGCGGCCAGGGCGGGTGCTCGAGGTCTTGCTCGGGGCGAGAGTACTGGCGAAGTGCAGGGCATCGTCAGGCGCATGGCGGGCGAGGGGGCAACTGCGGGGGTGGCAAGCGACGGCGACTGGGTGACTGTGACAGCCTCCGCGGCGGTAGCAGGCTCGTTGGGTTCACTGATCCCATGGACTCTCACAGCTTCGGCGTCGGTCCGCGGTGAAACACCCGGGGCATCTGGTTGGAGCGACGTGAGTGACATGCCGGGAGCCTTGGTGGGCGGGGCAACGCAAGTGGCATCACCGTGGAACATGCCACCGGGGGATACCGCCTTACGGGTTGCGGCGAACCCATGGATTCCCTTGTGAGGGTGCGGTGCCTATGGCGGCGAACGCTGAAGGGTCTTCCTGTAGCGTCACACCCTGAGCTAGGATCCGGCACAGTCCTGGCGCTGTCACTGGGGTTCGCAGTCCTGGCATTGCTTGGCGGGCTGCTGCTTCTTGCCCAAGCGGGGGTCATGGCGTCGCGAGCTGCGTCGGCAGCAGATCTGGCAGCTCTCGCGGCGGCGGATGCAGCGCGTGGAATAGCCTCGGGTGAGCCCTGTGCTGTGGCGGCCAGCGTTGCAGGACAGCAGGGTGCCACACTGACTGCCTGCGACGTCGTCGGGGGCGACGTCGTGGAGCTCGCCACCAAGCTGGAACAACCGTTCCTCTTCGGCACGGCTACAGGCAGGGCACGCGCTGGGCCGCCTCCTTAGCCAGGTAACGGACTGGGCCGCAGGGTTGCCTAGAGCCGTTGCAGCTAGATGGCGTCTTTCAAGAGGACATCCAGAAGTGTGATGGCGGCTGCCTTGTCCAGTGGGTTGTTCTTGTTGCCGCATTTGGGCGACTGCACACAGGACGGGCAGCCGGCTTCGCATTCGCAGGCCTTGATGGCCTCCCGTGTTGCTGTAAGCCACACCTTGGCCTTTTCAAAGCCCCGCTCGGCAAATCCGGCGCCGCCAGGGTGACCGTCGTAGACGAAGATCGTCGGTACCCCAGTGTCGGCATGCAGTGCAGTGGAGACACCGCCAATGTCCCAACGGTCACTGGACGCCACCAGCGGAAGGAGGCCGATCGCCGCGTGTTCTGCAGCATGCAATGCACCGGGGAATTGCGCTTCCACCAAGCCGGCACCATGCAGTGACCTGTTGTCCACAACGAACCATACGGCCTTGGTGAACAAATCCCTGGCCCCGAGATCGAGCGGCTCCTCGCCCAGGATCTCGTTCGATATCAATGCCTTGCGCTGGAAGGAAACCACTTGGGTTGTGACCTTTACGTCCCCAAAGTGCGCAGTGATGTCGCCCCATTGGACTGAGCGCGAGGTTTCCAGGACTTCGATCTGCGTTACATCCCGTGCCGTGGTGTAAAAATCGGGGTTCACGCGCCTCACCATGACGCAGTGGTCCGCCTCGTTGAGTTCCTCCACCAGGTAGCTGTCCCCCTGGTGCACGTAGATCGCCCCGGTATGTGCCTGATAGTGGGTCTGCGGCGAGTCCATCGTCCCCAGAAGCGAACCTGTCTCGGCGTCAACGATGCTCACAGGGCCACCTCCGTCAGCACGCAGGTTCACCATGCCGGCTGCGCTCTCCGGATGGGTCCAGAACCACCCCGCAGGGCGTTTGCGGAGATATCCCTGCAAGACCAGCCGGTCGAGGAGGCCTTCCGCTGTGGGCCCGAAGAGTTCGAGTTCAGCCGGGCCCACTGGCAACTCCGCTGCTGCCGCGCACAGGTGAGGTCCCAGGACGTACGGGTTTCCCGGATCAAATACTGTGGCTTCGACCGACACGTCGAAGATAGCTTCCGGATGGTTCACAAGGTATGTATCCAAGGGGTCGTCGCTTGCCACGAACGCCGCTATGGCGTCCTGACCAGCCCTTCCTGCGCGTCCAATCTGCTGGAAGAGCGAGGCCCTGGTCCCTGGCCAACCGGCAACCAAAACCGCGTCAAGCCCGGAGATATCGATGCCGAGTTCCAAGGCAGAGGTACTGGAAACCCCCAGCAGCTGTCCGGACCGCAACGCTTTTTCCAAGGCACGCCGCTCTTCGGGAAGGTACCCGGAACGGTAGGCGGCCACGCGGCTGGGCAAGCTGGGATCCACCTCATCCAGCAGTCGCTTGGTGATCGACGAAATCGACTCGGCGCCGCGCCGGGACTTGATAAAGGCAATGGTCCGAACCCGGGAGGAAACAAGGTTCGCCAGGATGTCAGCTGTCTCGGCCACAGCAGTCCGCCGTTGCTTGGCTCCATTTTCACCCTTGACGTCCGTCAAAGCAGGCTCCCAGAACGCCACGGTCGTAGAGCCATGTGGAGAACAGTCTTCGGAAACTTCCCTGACCGGAGCACCGATGAGCCGTCCAAAGGAGACCCCGGGCTCGGAGGCAGTGGCAGAAGCAGCGATGAAGACGGGTTCAGGGAAGGAGGTCCCGGCGCCGTAGTAGGCGCAGATCCGGCGAAGACGCCTCATGAGGTTGGCTACGTGCGAGCCGAAAACACCCCGGTAACTGTGAGCCTCATCCACGATCACATAGCGCAACCTGCGGAAGAACCGCGCCCACCACGTGTGGTTGGGCAGAATGCCGAAGTGGAGCATGTCCGGGTTTGCAAGGATGAAATTGGCATGGTCGCGGATCCAACGGCGCGACGCGACGTCGGTGTCGCCGTCGTACGTTTCTGCTCGAACGGTAGGGAGCTTCAGCGAACGGATCGCTGCTAACTGGTCTGCCGCCAGTGCCTTCGTGGGAGACAAGTAAAGTGTCACGGCACCGTCGTCGTGGATCTTTCCGGGCTCGGACAATACCCTCAGCTCCGAGCGGTGGATCGCATCCAGTGCGGGTAGTTGGTAGGCGAGCGATTTCCCTGAGGCGGTGCCCGTGGCGATCACCACATGCTGGCCTGCCTGGGCGAGGTTGGCGGCTTGGACCTGGTGTCGGTACGGTTCGTGGATGCCCAGCGAGCTGTAGGCCTGGACGATGTCCGGGTGCACCCATTCGGGCCACGGCTCGTTGACGGCCTTGCGCGCAGGGATGGTGTGGACATGGCGCAACTGCTCCGGGTCCGGGTTCCGGCCCAGCAAAGAGATCAGCGAATTCGGTGCAGCCACCAAATCATTCTGTCACTCTGTTGCGGCGCGGACGGCGACGCCCGCCGCGGCACCCGATGAGGCCGCCGTCGAAGGTCCGCTAAACAAGCATCCTCACGCTACAGAGAGGTCCGAACCTTCACTGCTGCTGACGGACATCATCAGAACGTGGCACACCACATCCCACCCAAGGTGGGAGTAAAGCTTTTGGCCGTCCAAGGATGCCAGGAGAAGCCCGTTCTGGACGTCGTGCTCGAACGCTTGGGCGGCGAGGGCCTTCATGATGAAACTTCCAAGGCCGCGGCGCTGGAATTGAGGCTCAGTAACGATCTTGTCGAAAACCGCGGTGCCGTTGACCACGTATACCCGGCCGCTCGCGGCCACGTTCTCGCCCGAGTGGACCACCGCATGATGGACGCCGTTGGTTTCCGAGGTAGCGAGTTCGAGGTCATCGTCAGGCAGCCATGGGTCCTCGGAATCCTGCGTTTCCATGTCCACGATCATCATGGTCTGTGAGGCAGAAGTGACATTCAGCCCATGCTGCTCGGCCAAGTACTTATAACGTTGGACGTCGTTGGTCAGCACGGTCAGGATCCGTGTCTCGGCTTCGGCAGTCTTAGCCGCCAGCGCGGCGAACTCTTCATCGGAGGGATCGTGGGCGAAATACTCCCAGTCACCCGTCTTGTCGGCCCGCAGCGCGGCGGGGAAGCGTCCCTCTTGACGCGACTCATAGCCCCGGCAGCCGGACCAGCCGGCCACCCAGACTTCCAAAAGGTGCGCGATGTCTTCAACCAAGGCGTCTGGACTCATGTAGAGAGACTATGTCAGCGCCCGGGGAAGCAACAGGGTCCGGTCAGAGGAACAATCCGTGCTTATGAAATTGTGACTTCGACGCGTTGAACTGAACCCATGCTCTCTAGGTTTTCAGTGGGTCTGTCAGCGAGGCGCAGAGGATTTTAGTCCACCCAGTACCCTTTAATAGTGGCTTTAAACCGGATCGTACTTTTCTATGGCTTTACCCCGATCGCCGACCCCGACGCCGTGCGTCTGTGGCAGCGTGCCCTCTGCGAGAAATTGGGCCTCACCGGCCGGATCCTGATCTCCAAGGACGGTATTAACGCCACAGTTGGCGGCGAGCTCAATAACATGAAGCAATACGTGAAAACCACCCGCGAATACAAGGGCTTCCACGACATCGACTTCAAGTGGTCCGAGGGCGGGGCCGCCGATTTCCCCCGCCTCAGCGTTAAGGTCCGCGACGAGATAGTTTCCTTCGGGGCTCCCGGGGAACTGAAGGTCGACGAAAAGGGCGTGGTGGGCGGAGGCAAGCATCTCCAGCCTGAAGAACTTCATTCCCTGATGGACGCAAAGAAAGCGGACGGGGAAGAGGTGGTGTTCTTCGATGGCCGCAATGCCTTCGAGGCGCAGATCGGCAAGTTCAAGGACGCCATCGTTCCGGACGTCGCCACTACACATGACTTCATCACGGAACTGGAATCCGGCAAGTATGACGCCCTCAAGGACAAGCCCATTGTCACTTACTGCACGGGCGRCATCCGCTGCGAGGTGCTCTCCAGCCTGATGGTCAACCGTGGTTTCAAAGAGGTTTACCAGCTCGACGGCGGGATCGTTCGCTACGGCGAAACCTTCAAGGACAAGGGCCTCTGGGAGGGCTCGCTCTATGTTTTCGACAAACGCATGCACGTAGAGTTCAGCGACGAAGCAAAGACCATCGGAGAGTGCGTCCGCTGCGCCGCGCCCACCAACAAGTTCGAGAATTGTTCCAACCTGAGCTGCCGGACACTGACCCTTTACTGTGCAGAATGTGCCTCAAGTCCTGAAACCCTTCGCTGCCCCGGAGGCTGTGAAGTCGCCTGAGGCGCAACTCAATCAGAGCCTGCTGACCCGGTAAGCGAAATTCGCGTCGGATCTGGCACCCACAGTGATGGCCAGGATGGCGTCCTTTTCCAACTGCACCACGCTCACCCGGGCATTGGCGCATCCCAAGGTCAGGTCAACCAAGGCCGTCTCGCCCACGCTGACTGCGAATGAAACGCGTCGAGTGCCTCGGCATGCCAGTGTCACGGCATACGTTCCGCCGGGCAACTGCACGGTCTGTTCAGTTCTGGACTCGCCGGAGTTCAGGAATCCGCTGCTGGAATAGAACGATTGCCCCTGCGATTCCGGCAAGGCCGCTTTGGCCCACTCTTTCAGGGCCTCACCCGTAACGGTTTGCTCCAAGGCTGGGTCGGGAGGAAGCACGACATTGCTGCCGGTAGTGTCTGTGGGGCTGGAATCGGCACGCCCGCCGTCGTCATAG
Source organism: Paenarthrobacter sp. 10N417 (assembly GCF_056394745.1). Lineage (NCBI taxonomy): Bacteria > Bacillati > Actinomycetota > Actinomycetes > Micrococcales > Micrococcaceae > Paenarthrobacter > Paenarthrobacter sp. 10N417. Next base: position 54,509 of record NZ_JBFTIL010000022.1, on the reverse strand, counting down.
GTGTACTCGCACGCCGACAGCGCGCTACACAGCACGAGCAAGAGTCCGACGGCGGCACTTGCCAGCCGTCTGGACATAACCGAGCCAGCCACCTTGCTGCCCATATGGTGACTTTACGCTTGCCCGGAGGCCCGCCATAGGGCTGCGGAAGGGGTTTAATTAGCGCTGGGTACCAGCTGGTACGCAAAGATCAGCGGGGCATCCACACTGCTCGTGGAGATGCTAAGAGCGGCAGTGGCGGGGACTTTGATCTTCACCATTTCAAGGCTGCCGTTGCAGGCGGCTCCCGCATCGGCAATTTGCTTTCCACCGGATGAGACGGCGAAGAACACCTTCCCTCCTCCATCACAAGCCATCATGAGTGTGTAATTCCCCGCGGGAACGCTGGGTGAGTCCTTAACCAAGGGGTCCCGGTTCAGGATCTTGCCGGAATCCTCCAACGTCACGGTGCTGGCTGTGGGAAGAATCTTGTCTTTCCATGCCGGTACATCGGCATGTTCGACGCTGACCGGACCCTGGCAGGCTGTGGCCGCCAGTAGCGTCCCCGCAGCAATGACAACAAGGCCTGCGCGGCGCCTTGTGGAGGAGAGGTTGAGCATGCTTCCACGCTACCGGGTCCCACAGCAAGGTTTTGTCCACATAGCCCAAACCACGAACGCCTGCCATGAAGCAGCCCCCATAGACTTGCAATGTGACTCAAACCCCCGAAATATTTACCGTTGGCAATACTGACGACGCCCCACGCAGCGACCACCCGGAGCTCCTGGTGTCGCTCGCCTCTGACCTTCGCGCCATCTCATACACGGTCGACGGCGTGGCGGAGCTTCTGGGGGAATCCGCCTATGCCGCACTGAACAGGGACCAGGTCATTCCAGCGTTGTTGGTGAGCGAAGGCTTGTCCAAGAGCGGCGTGGAAACCACCCGTGCGCTGTCCGTCATAGTGCGGCTGTGGTTGCTTGCTGTCCCACAGCCCCAGTCCGATGTTGACTTTGCGCTCCCCACCATCGGTGCCCAAGGCCTCGCCCGGCTCGGACTTGTGACGCTGGAGGCCGGCGTTGCCACGGCCAAGGTGGATCTACGCCCCTACGGCTGGGAGGCCAATGCAGACGGCAGCGGGGGAGCGGAGCTTTGGGTGGCCAGCGATCTCGCTGCCCACCAACAAGCAGGGGTCCTGAGGCACGATCACGTGCTGGGGATAGGGCGGGCATCAACAACCCTTGTGCAAACAACCATCAGGCAGCACACGCATCGTGCGCTGGACCTCGGGACAGGCTGCGGCATCCAGACGTTCCACTTGTTGCATCACTGCGAACACGTCACGGCAACCGACATTTCCGAGAGGGCGCTCGCCTTCACCCGTTTCAATCTGCTCCTCAACGCTGCGGAACTGGACCTGGATCCGAACAACCTGGAAGCGCGCGTCAGCCTGCGCCTGGGCTCGCTCCTGGAACCCGTGGCAGGGGAGCGCTTCGGCCTCGTCGTCTCCAATCCGCCCTTTGTCATTACTCCGCGTAGCACAGGAGAGTCCTCGGCTGACCAATTTACGTACCGGGACGGTGGCCTACCAGGTGACGAGATCGTCGCATCGTTGGTGCGAACGTTGGCCGATGTCCTTGAACCCGGCGGCACAGCCCAGATGCTTGGCAACTGGGAGATCCGCGAAGGGACCCAGTGGCATGACCGGCCTTCCGCATGGCTCCAAGATTCGGGTTTGGATGTTTGGTTCATTCAACGTGAGCAGTTGAACCCGGAGCAGTACGCTGAGACCTGGCTGCAGGACGCCTCGGAGAACCGGGACCGCAGCCACTACCAGGAGTCGTACGCCGCGTACCTCGAGGACTTCGGATCGAGGGATGTCGAAGGAATCGGCTTTGGCATGATTTGGCTACGCCGCCCACAAAGTTCAGACGAAGTACGCTTCAGCCGGTTTGAGGAAATTACCTACCCCATTGAGCAACCCATCGGACCCCACCTCGGCGCGGCCGTGGAGCGCGCCGACTGGCTTGCAGCCAGCAGTTTGCCGGAAGTACACCTTGTAGTGGCCGAGGACGTCACCGAAGAGCGCCATCAGCGTCCTGGGGCTGTGCATCCAGGCGTGATCCTCCTTCGGCAGGGGGCTGGCCTTCGTCGGACAAACCTGCTCAGCACTGAGCTGGCGGGCTTTGTTTCTGCTTGTGATGGCGAATTATCCGTACGGCAGATTGTCGGCGCCTTGGAAGCACTCCTGGGAGGCACAGACGACTTCGATTCAGGATCCTTTCGCGAAGGGCTTCTTGCCGAAGTGCGGAATCTCGTCCTGGATGGCTTCCTCCTTCCCGACGTGCCGGAGGCGTCCGCATGAACAGTGCACGGCCGCCGCGGCCACTCCGCACCAAGCCCGCGGCAAGTGACCGTGATTACACTGAGGAAGTGATTGCGAACAACGAGACATCCCAGGCGTCAGGCGATACCCCCCGGCGCAAGAGGGCCGAGAAAACGGTTGAGATAACCGATCCCAAGGCCATCCGCGCCTTGGCGCACGCTGCCCGTCTCGAAGTCATCTCCGAGCTCTACGCCACGCAGGTAAGCCACACGGCTACTGAGCTCGCGGCCCGTACCGGCCTGACCCCAAGTGCCATGAGCTACCACCTTCGCGCACTGCAAAAATGGGGGATCGTAGCCCCGGCCGAAAATGCCGGCGATGCAAGGGAACGCCGGTGGAAGGCTGCTGGAACTGATTTCCGGATTTCAGGTGGCAGCGCGGCCAGCCCGGAGATCGCAGTGGTCGATCTTGAGCTGGACGCCTTCCGACGCAGGGCATCAGCTTTTGCCAAGGCCCGTGGGGAGCGCCGGCAGCGTGGCGAAGCGGCGGAAGAACCGGCGTCGGTGGTGCTGGCGAGCAATTTGCTGTACTTAACCAACCAACAGCGCAAGGAGCTTTCTGAGCGGATCCGGGAGGTCCTGCGGGAGTACGAACTCGAAGACCCAACCCGGATTCCGCAAGGTGCCGAGCGTGTTGCTACTCTGTGGTCAATGATCCCGGATGACCGCATGGCACCTGGGCACTAGGGTCCGGCCAGCCCCCCGGATTTCCACGCCAGAACGCAGGATTCTGCAATCTATGGTGAACTAGGCCAATATGGGCACCAGCCCAATTACACATTTTTTCTGTAGGAGCACCGTGCCCAGCAAGGCAAAAACCGGCAAGAAACTCGTGATCGTGGAGTCTCCGGCCAAGAGCAAGACCATCGCCAAGTATCTTGGCGAGGGCTTCATCGTCGAGGCTTCCATCGGCCATATCCGTGATCTCCCGCAGCCATCGGACCTCCCTGCAGAACTGAAGAAGACCTCGCTGGGCAAGTTCGCCGTCGACATCGAAAACGACTTCAAGCCGTACTACGTCGTATCCCCGGATAAGAAGAAGAAGGTCGCCGAACTCAAGGCCCAGCTGAAAGACGCTGACGCGCTCTATCTCGCAACCGATGGGGACCGCGAGGGCGAAGCCATCGCATGGCACCTCCTTGAGGTCCTTAAACCCAAAGTTCCCGTGTATCGCATGACCTTTGGTGAAATCACCAAGGAAGCGATTCACCGTGCCATGGATAACCTGCGCGACGTCGACACCGCACTGGTTGATGCCCAGGAAACCCGGCGTATCCTTGACCGGCTCTACGGCTACGAAATCTCACCGGTTCTGTGGCGCAAGGTTGCCAGGGGACTCTCCGCGGGACGCGTGCAGTCCGTGGTTACCCGCATGGTGGTTGACCGTGAACGCGAACGTATGGCCTTCCGGGCCGCCTCCTACTGGGACCTGACGGGCCAGTTCGGAGCCGACTCGGGATCGTTCAAGGCAAAGCTTGCCGCAGTGGACGGTTCCAAGGTGGCCAGTGGTCGTGACTTTAACGACAACGGCCAGCTCACATCCTCCAACGTGGTTCACCTCAACGAGGAACTCGCAACGTCATTGGCCGCAGGTCTGCAGAACGCCGATTTCCGCGTTCGTTCGGTAGACACCAAGCCGTACACCCGGCGCCCTGCCGCACCGTTCACAACCTCCACGCTGCAGCAGGAAGCCGGCCGAAAGCTCCGCTTCTCCTCGAAGAGCACCATGCAGGTCGCCCAGCGCCTGTACGAAAACGGCTACATCACTTATATGCGTACGGACTCCTCTGCCTTGAGCGATGAAGCTGTCACAGCAGCCCGCCGTCAGGCTGCGGAGCTCTACGGCCCCGAGTACGTGCCCCAAAGCCCCCGCGTGTACGCCAACAAAGCTGCAAATGCGCAAGAGGCCCACGAGGCCATCCGCCCCGCAGGTGACTCGTTCCGCACGCCCGCCCAGGTGGCCAAGCAGCTCAGCGGCGACGAATTCCGGTTGTACGAGCTCATCTGGAAGCGCACGGTCGCATCCCAGATGGCCGACGCCAAGGGCTCCACAGCCACCATCCGCCTCGGTGCCGTAGCAGCCGACGGACGCGACGCTGAATTCTCGGCATCGGGTACCGTTATCACCTTCCCCGGATTCCTCGCCGCTTATGAGGAGGGCAAGGATGAGAGCCGCGGAGATGACGACTCCGATGAAGCGCGCCGCCTCCCGAACGTGGCCAAGGATGACTCCCTGACGGCCTCGGACATCGTGGCCGTGGGGCACGAGACTTCACCGCCTCCGCGGTACACGGAAGCGTCGCTGACTGCTGAGCTGGAAAAGAAGGGCATCGGCCGTCCATCGACCTATGCCTCCACGATTTCCACCATCCAGGATCGCGGTTATGTCCGCAAACAAGGTTCTGCCCTGGTTCCCAGCTGGATCGCTTTCTCGGTGATTCGTTTGCTTGAGCAGCACTTCACGGATTATGTCGACTACGAGTTCACCGCCGACATGGAAGGCGATCTGGACAAGATCGCCAACGGCCAAGCCGTGGGCGCAGCATGGCTGAAGCACTTCTACTATGGTGAAGACGCTGATCCCGGGCTGTTGAGCATCGTGAACAACCTCGGCGAAATTGACGCCCGGGAGATCAACTCCGTGCCCATTGCCGAAGGCATCACCCTGCGTGTGGGTAAGTTCGGCCCGTACCTGGAAAGCAGCATCCCCACCGTTGATGAGAAGACCGGTGAAGTGGTGGAGTCCGCGCGGGCCAACGTCCCGGAGGAACTCGCCCCGGATGAGCTGACGGCCGCCAAGGCAATCGAGCTCATGGAAACTGCTGCTCCCGAGGAACGTGTCCTGGGAACCGATCCACACACCGGCCATACCGTGGTTGCCAAGAACGGCCGTTACGGCGCCTACGTCACCGAGATCATCCCCGAGATGACCGAGGAACAGCTGGCAAACCAGCCTGTTGAGTACTACAAGAACGGCAAGCCCAAGCCTCCAAAGAAGCCTGTGAAAGCCAAGCCACGCACAGGTTCGCTGTTCAAGTCCATGACCGTGGACAGCGTCACCCTGGATGAGGCCCTGCAGCTCATGAGCCTGCCACGGGTGCTTGGCGAGGATGCTGAAGGAAATGTCATCACCGTCCAGAACGGCCGGTTCGGACCTTACCTGAAGAAGGGTACGGACTCCCGTTCCATCGGATCCGAAGAAGAAATCTTCACCATCACCCTGGAACAGGCCTTGGAGATCTACTCCCAACCCAAGCAGCGTGGTGCCCGGGCCGCAGTGCCCCCACTGGCCGAGTTTGGCCCGGACCCCGTGTCGGAGAAGAACATCGTCGTGAAGGAGGGCCGTTTCGGTCCCTACATCACTGATGGCGTCACGAACATCACGGTCCCGCGCTCAACCTCCCTTGAGGAACTGACCCGGGAACGCGCCGTCGAACTTCTTGCCGAGAAGCGGGCCAAGGGCCCCGTCAAGCGGACCACTACCCGCAAGGCGCCAGCCAAGAAGGCAACAGCCAAAAAGTAAAGCAGCAGCAAGACAGGATGCCGTCCGGGAAGCAAGCGAATTGCGTCCCGGACGGCATCGTGGTCGAGTAGAAGCATGACTGAACAGACGGCTTCACCGGACAACGGACCCTTGAACGACCTCGAAGCGAAGCTCGCCTTGGCTGAACAGCCGGACGCCAACCCGGTGGACGTCATCCTTGCTTTCCTGAACAACGAGGTCTATCTCATCAGTTCCGAAGCAGTGGACGGACCGGATTCTGCAGTAGAGCCATTGGTCCTTTCGAACGCCGACGGACAGCCCGTTCTGGCGGTGTTCAGCCACCCGAGCCGCGTGGACGAGCGTTTCCTGGAAGCCGCTCCGCACATTCTGGGGACCATGGGTTCAGCGATCCTTGGCAACATCGGCGACGAACTGGGCATGGTCATTAACCCCGGAAGCGAATATGGCTTCGAAATCGATCCTGAAGGGATCGCCAACATCCGCCGCGACTTCAAACGGGCAGACGAAGCAGGGGAGCCAACGGAATAGCTGGCATCCTGGGCACGGGACGTCCGCCTGCCAGCGAAACGTGGACGCCAAGTTGCTTCCCCGGCTTCGAATCGGTGAATAATGGCAGAATGCGTCTTGGCGTTCTCGATATCGGTTCAAACACCGTCCACCTGCTGCTCGTGGATGCCCATCCCGGCGCCCGCCCAGTGGCTTTTGCCTCCCACAAACGGCCACTTTCCCTGGTGCAATACCTCGACGGTGATGGCAACATCAACGATGCCGGACAGACTGAGCTGATTGAGTTCGTCCTGGAGGCGTGGGAATTCGCAGCCCGCCACAAGGCTGAGGATTTGCTCGCGTTTTGTACCTCGGCGATCCGTGAGGCAACCAACGGAGCCGAGGTCCTGGCCCGGGTCAAACACGAGACCACGGTGACGCTACAGGAGCTCACTGGCAGCGAAGAAGCTTCGATGACCTTCTTTGCCGTTCGTCGTTGGTACGGCTGGGGCGCCGGCCCGATTCTGGATCTGGACATTGGCGGTGGATCCTTCGAAATGGCGTATGGCACGGACGAACTCCCGGAATTCGCTACATCCGTTCCCTTGGGAGCCAGCAGGCTGACGCGGGATTGGCTCCACGAAGATCCACCCAGCGCGAAGAGCGTCAAGGAGTTGAGGCGGTACATCCGCTCTACGCTCAAACCTGTTGTCCGCAACTTTCACGAGCTCGGCCGCGCCAACCTGGTGGCAGGGACCTCCAAGACGTTCCGCTCCCTTGCCCGGATCGCCGGTGCTGCCCCCAGCGGAGCCGGTCCTTATGTAAAACGGGAACTCCACGCCGCCGATCTTGGCTTGTGGGCCCAGCGCATATCCGCCATGAAGGTCGAGGACCGGTTGTACCTCCCCGGCGTTTCAGATGCGCGCGCCCGCCAGTTGCTGGCCGGGGCTCTGGTTGCAGAAGCAGCGTTGGAACTCTTCGAATTCCCTAAAATGGAAATTTGTCCGTGGGCTCTGCGTGAAGGGCTGATCCTTCGCCGCCTGGACCAGTTGGTCTTCGAGGACGCAGTGGATCCCGCCCCACACGTCGGGAAGCGCAAGAAGGACAAGTCCAAGAAAAAAGCAGTCAAGGAAGGCGACAAGACGACGGACAACGACGAGCCCCAGCCCAGCTTTGAGGAGTTCCCGGTGCCGCTGAACACAGTGCCGGTGAACAACCCTGCCCCTGCACCAATCCCGGCACCTGCTGCAGGCGGGCTGGCTTCCTGAGATGAGTACCGACGTCGAGCCCTTTGCAAATAACCGCCACATCCCGGTGGCGCTGTCCAGTGCCTCCGTTTACCCGCTGAGCGTCCATGATGCTTTCGCGGTTGCCCAGGACCTTGGCTATGAAGGCGTTGAGGTCATGGTCACCAACAACGCCGTGAGCCAGAATCCTGACGCACTCATCCAGCTGAGCCATCGCTACCATCAAGAGATCGTCTCTATTCACGCGCCCACTTTGCTGCTCACCCAGCAAGTCTGGGGAGCTGCATGGAACAAGATCGAGAAGTCGTGCCAGATGGCCAGGGAAGTTGGCTGCGACACCGTGGTGGTCCATCCGCCATTCCGCTGGCAGTCGAACTATGCCGAGAACTTCGCCGCGGGTGTTCGGGAGATCGCGGCGATGTACCAAGTGCACATCGCGGTGGAGAACATGTACCCGTGGCGCGTCCGCGGACGGGAGGCTGTTGCCTACCTTCCGCACTGGGATCCGTTGGGACAGGACTACGACGACGTCACCTGGGACTTCTCGCACGCGGCAACTGCGGGGGCCAATAGTTTGGAAGCAATCCAAGCACTGGGCAGCAAGCTCCGCCACGTTCACCTCACGGACGGTTCGGGTTCGGGAAAAGACGAGCACTTGGTGCCGGGCACAGGGACACAGCAGTGTGCCGATGCCCTGCAACACCTTGCATCCAACGGCTTCAATGGTGTTGTGGTGGCGGAGATTTCAACCCGCAAGGCCAAGGTGGCGGGCGAGCGCGAAGAAATGTTGGCGGAGACGTTTCGTTTCGCGCGGCAGCACCTCAGCATCCCGCTGGTGCGCTCACACGATAATTAGTAGCCAACGCAATTAAAAGCAAAGCACCGGCGGCCGAATCGGGAAATGGGGGAAAACCCGCCCCGGCCACCGGTGCTGTTGGCGGACATCCCCATGCCCGCCTCATCACTCGCACCCTCAATGAGGTAACTACTAAGTTACGGACCAAGGTTGGGTGCTGCCTGCAATATTCTTGGGAACAAGCTGGGAATCCGGACAGCGTTCGACCCCTCCATGGGCAAACTGCCATGATGGTGCAATGAGCAACCGAATCGCATTCCTTGGCTGTGGATCCATGAACGAGGCAATTCTGGCCGGTCTCCTTGCCGCCGGAACTGACCCATCTGATGTCGTCGCCACTGTCCGACGTGCCGAGCGCGCAGAAGAGCTTGCGCAGCGGTACGGCGTTATGGCGATCGCCGGCGAGGAAGAGCCGGACAACAACAAGCTTGCAAGCAAAGGTTCCGGCATAGTCATCCTTGGCGTCAAACCAATTGGCATTACAGACCTTGCACGGGAAATCAGCCCGGCACTCGCGAAGGACACCGTTGTTGTGAGCGTGGCAGCTGCGGTCTCCATCGCACAGCTTGAGGCCGCCCTTCCGGAGGGGCAACCGGTGATCCGGACCATGCCGAACACACCCGCAAAGCTGGGGCGCGGCGTCGTATCTGTCTCGCCCGGAACGCACTGCACGCCCGAACAGCTGGAGAAGGTGAAGGCAGCGCTGGCAGGTGCCGGCAAAGTCGTGGACGTGCCCGAGGAACAAGTGGACGCTTTGTCCGCCATCAGTGGATCCGGCCCGGCCTACGCGTTCTATTTGGCTGAGGCCATGGCCGCTGCGGGTGTTGAGCTGGGGTTGGACGCCGAACTGTCGGTCATGCTGGCCCGCGAAACGGTGGCGGGCGCCGGTTTCATGCTGGCGGAACCGGGTGCGGACCCCACCGCACTTCGAGTTGCCGTAACCAGTCCCAACGGAACCACCGAGCGGGCTATCGCAGCATTCGACGACGGCGGGATCCCCAGGATCATTGCCGAAGGAGCCCGTGCAGCTGCTACGCGGGCGGCGGAGATCACCAAGCAGTTGGGCTAGTCCCCAACCGCACCCTAGCCTCGCAAGCTCGGCCAGGGAACCCTGCGGTCGTGGGCCCAACCAACCGCACCCTACGGTCGCGCTGCGAAGCGCTCCAGTAGGTCAACGTGTCCGGACACGATCAACATGTCGTGGCCGGACACCTTGGTTTCCGGCCGCGCATACGTGAAGTCCTCGCCGGGAGTCTTCACGCCGACGATCGTCACGCCGTATTTGGAGCGCACCTTGGATTCCTCCAGGGTGAAGCCCACAGTTTCCTTGGGCGGATACATCTTGACGATCGCGTAGTCGTCGTCGAACTCGATGAAGTCCAGCATGCGCCCTGAGACCAGGTGCGCGGCACGGACGCCGGCGTCGGCTTCCGGGTAGATCACGTGGTTTGCGCCGATCCGGCTGAGGATCTTGCCGTGGGATGGGGTGATCGCTTTAACCCAGAGGTGTTGGATGCCCAGGTCCACCAGGTTCACAGTGATGAGTACCGAGGACTCGATGGACGTGCCCACGCCTACCACGGCGGAGCTGAACTCTTGGGCCCCCAGCTGGCGCAGGGCATCGATGTTGGTGGCGTCGGCCTCCACCACGTGGGTGAGCACAGGCGCCCATTTCTGGACCAGGGTGCGGTCACGTTCAATCGCCAGGACTTCCCGGCCTTGCTTGACCAATTGCTCGGCTGTGGCCGACCCGAACCGGCCAAGGCCAATGACCAGCACTGGTGCATTGTGGGCGGGACGGTTGGGCGCCCCTGTGGTACTAGCCAATGATTGGCCTCTCTTCCGGGTAGTGGTACAGCTGGCTGCGCTGGCGCAGGGCCAGGCCGGCAGCGAGGGTTACGGTGCCCACACGGCCTGCGAACATGAGTACGGTCAGGACGTAAACGCCCGACGGCGGCAGCTCGGCGCTGAGGTTGGTGCTCAATCCCACGGTGGCAAAGGCGGAGATGGTTTCAAAGAGCACTCTGTCCAGTGTTGCGCCGCTGATGGAGAGCAGCAGGAATGCCGCGACCGAGACAAGGGTGGCACCGGCAACGATCACGGAAATCGCCACCCGCATGGTGCCTTGGGGAATCGTTCGGCCGTAGACCTTCACATCGGCATCGCCACGGGCCTCGGCGACGATGGCGAGGAACATGACGGCGATGGTGGTCACCTTGATGCCGCCGGCCGTGGACGCCGAGCCGCCGCCGGCAAACATGAGGGCATCCGTGAGGAGCATGGTGGTGGATTCCATGTGGTTTTGGTCCACCAGGTTGAATCCGCCTGAGCGCGTCATCACGGAAGCAAAGAGGGAATGGATGAGCTTGTCACCCAGGTCCATGTGCGCGATGGTCCGCACGTTGTCCCATTCCATGAGCGCCCACAGGACTGTGCCGGCGAGCAGCAGGATGAAGGACACCTGGATGGTGATCTTGGTGTGGAGGTTCCACTTCTTCCAGTTCAGGCCGTTCTGTTGGAGGACCATCACTACGGGGAAGCCGAGGCTGCCAAGGAACACGCCCAGCATGAGTGGAACGAGGATCCAGAGGTCGGTCTCGTAGGGGACGATGCCGTCCGAGTGCGGCGTAAATCCGGCATTGTTGAAGGACGAGATCGAGTAGAAGACTCCGTGCCAAACCGACTGCCAGAAGGGCTCTCCGAGGAGCATGAAGCGGGGGATCAGCGCAAGGGCAAGCGCGCCTTCGATCACCACGGAGGTCACGATGACGATGCGGAGCAGCGTACCCACTTCACCAAGCCTGCCGGCGTTGTTCATGGCTTCCTGGGCGATGAGCTTGCCGCGGACACCAAGCCGCTTGCTGACCATGAGCGCCAACAGTGAAGCCAGGGTCAGAGTGCCAAGGCCGCCCACAAAGATGCCCACCAAAATAATGAGCTGGCCGAGGAAGGACCAGTGCGTGGCGGTGGAAACCACGGTCAGGCCGGTAACACAGACACTGGAAACTGCCGTGAACATGGCCTGGTGGAGAGGCGTAGGTTCGCCCGACGCCGAGGAAAATGGCAAAGACAACAAGCCTGTGAAGAGCAGGATCACCGAGGCGAAAGCGACCAGTGCCAGACGGGCCGGGGACGTGTTGGCGATGTTGTCAATGAAGTCGCGCGCACGCGTGAAAATCCACAGACCTTCACGTTCCTGCTGGCCGGGTTGCCAGTTGGCCGGGCTCACGGAGCGCGACTGGCTTTGAGACATGGGGTTCTTCCTCGGTTGAACATGCTTTCCTGAGTAGTAAACCACTATTCCTGCGGCGTAACCGGGCGGTAGTGCAGCGCGGCCTCAGGTAGCCTGTTCTGGATGAACTCCAGGCTTGGAACAACCGCTTCCAGCATTACGCGATCCGCACTGCCAACGACGGTGGTGTGGGATCCAGCCATGACTGCTTACAACTTTGGACCCAGCCATCCTATGGCCCCGCAGCGGCTGGAGTTAACAGCGAGGCTCGCGGAATCCCTTGGTCTTTTCGACCACAAACATGTGGTGGTGGAGTCGCCGGAGTTGGCCACCGACGTCGAACTTTGCTCGGTGCACAGCGCCGACTATGTGGAAGCCGTCCGCCGGGTGAGCGAGAATCCTGGCATGCCGGAGGAGGGGCGGGGTCTTGGGACGGAGGATGATCCTGCGTTTGCCGGTATGCATGAGGCCAGCGCCCGGCTGGCCGGTGGCTCTTTGCTCGCTGCGGAATCCATTCTGTCGGGCAACGCCGTCCGTGCCGTGAATTTCAGTGGCGGAATGCACCATGCAGCACGTGACCGCGCCAGCGGTTTTTGCGTCTACAACGACGTCGCGATTGCCATCCAACGGCTGCTGGATGGCGGCGTGCAGCGCGTCGTCAGCATCGACGTCGACGCCCACCACGGCGACGGAACCCAAAGCATTTTTTGGAATGACCCCCGCGTCATGACGATTTCCCTGCATGAATCCGGTCTTACCCTCTTTCCGGGAACGGGTTTTGCCAATGAAACCGGTGGCCCTGATGCGCAGGGCACGGTTGTCAACGTCGCATTGCCGGCGTTCACCGGAGATGCCGCGTGGCTTCGCGCCTTCCATGCGGTGGTACCGCAGCTGGTTGCCGCCTTCAATCCCGAGGTGATTGTCAGCCAGCATGGCTGCGACTCGCACCGCCTGGATCCATTGACGCACCTCAACCTCAGCGTGGACGGGCAGCGTGAGGCGGCCAGCGCCGTGGCGAGCCTCGCCGCCAGGTACTGCGATAACCGCTGGATCGCCACAGGCGGGGGCGGCTACGACGTTACGGGTGTTGTGCCACGTGCCTGGAGCCATCTGATCGGGATGGTGACACAGCGGCCGGTGCCCTTGAGCACCCCCGTGCCAGAAGCATGGCGTAACTATGTCAGGGAAACTTACGGGGTGTGGGCTCCGGAGTCGATGGGCGACGACGTGGATGTTTGGTGGCGCTCTTGGGAAGTTGGATACGACCCAGCGGACGAGGTGGACCGCACGGTCATTGCCACACGCAAGGAGATCTTCCCTTTGTACGGGTTGGATCCCTGGTTCGATTAGCTGGTCTTGACTCGCCAGCTATGGCTCGGACTTCTCCGTCTGGAAGACCACGCCCGCAGCACCCACGAGCCAGCCCAGCAACGACAACGCAAAGGCTCCGATGAGGTCCGTGGACGCTTGGCCCTTGAACAGCCATAGCACCAGGACCAGCAAGCCCATGGTGATGTAAACCATGATCGCGAATATCACCCGTCCCGATAAACGCAGGGCAACCTCCGCCGGGCTGACGAGGGGACCGGATTCGCCAGCGTTCGTGTTGTCCCGCTTAACCTCCGAGATAGTGAACCCGAGTGCAGATGCCGTAAGCGAACTCAGGGACGTTGCGAGGACTCCCGCCGCGGTAACCAACGCTCCGTTCAGCTCAGGGGCGCTCAACCCACCGGTTGGAACCCAGGTGCCGACCCGGAGGAGCACCGTACTCCACACGAAGACGAATACGGCAAGGAACACCCCGGCGATGATGTTGAAGATTTGCCGCCGAAGGAAATCAGTCATTGCCCGCACCCCGTGCTTTTGGCGGCCGGGGCCTGGGAGCCCGGACGGACCGTGAGTCCGTTTTAGCATCGGCTCTTGATAGGGTCAACGATCCGGCGCCGTCGCGGCGCGAAACAGGGATGCCATTTGGCGTATATGTCGCTAGGGTGGGAGGCATGGTGACTGACGACGTATTTGCCGTCATAGCTGAGGCAACCAGGCGCGACATCCTGGTTTCACTCCGCTCTGGGGATAAAGCTGTAGGCGAATTGGTGGAAGAACTGGCTGCAAGCCAGCCCACTATCTCCAAGCATCTGAAGGTGCTCCGTGAGGCTGACCTCGTCAGCATGCGCGCCCAGGGGCAGAAGCGCTACTACGCGCTGAACCCGAAACCGCTGGCGGGCGTAGCCACGTGGCTGGAAACCTTCGACGTCGGACCCTCGGCTGCTGCCGCCGTCGAACAGTCCGTGGAAGCAGCCCCTCAAACGGTGGCTTCTGCTTCGCTTGTGGAACCCACTGTGCCGGACGTCATCGAAACCCGCGCAGACGCCGTTAGTAAGGCCGTGAAAGTCCACTCAGATGGGATGCCCGTCTCGCTGGAACTCGCATCGGACGATACCGTCCCGCAGCAGATCGGCCGGACTGTTGGCCGCGCTGCCACTAAAGCCGCGGACCTGCTGGCTAACCTCCCGAACCTTCCCAACCTCCCGAAGTTCGGTCGCAAGCGCTAGTGCGCTATGTCCAGAGCAATCTAACGTGATCTTGGACACCTTGTGAGGTTTCGTTAAGGTCAGGTTTCCTTGCGTTTGCGCGGATTTTCTACAGTTGTGTTAACTCCGGGCCGAAGGTCACAATCCCATCGGATGGAGATCCTATGTCCATTGGTGCAACCATGAGCGGGACTGAATCGTCTCGCCGCCGGCCGACGCACTGAGGGATAGGAAGACGCATGGATTCGAGGCTCGAAGCTGTCAGGGACACCGTGTTGGCGCGGAATCCAGGCGAGAAGGAGTTCCACCAGGCTGTCACCGAGGTCTTCGAAAGCCTGGGGCCGGTTCACGATCGGCACCCGGAATTCCTGGAAGGCGCCGTGCTGGAGCGTCTCTGTGAACCCGAACGGCAGATCATCTTCCGCGTACCGTGGACCGACGATTCTGGCCGAGTCCACGTAAACCGCGGTTTTCGGGTGGAGTTCAACTCGGCGCTCGGTCCCTACAAGGGCGGGCTGCGGTTCCATCCCTCCGTCTACCTGGGAATCGTCAAGTTTCTTGGCTTTGAGCAGATCTTCAAGAATGCCCTCACAGGCATGCCGATCGGCGGCGGCAAGGGCGGCTCCGACTTCGATCCGCGCGGACGCTCGGATGCCGAGATCATGCGGTTCTGCCAGTCATTTATGACTGAGCTCTACCGTCATATTGGTGAGTACACCGATGTCCCCGCTGGCGACATCGGCGTTGGCGGCCGCGAGATCGGCTACCTCTTCGGCCAGTACAAGCGCATCACCAACCGCTACGAATCCGGGGTCCTTACCGGCAAAGGGATTTCCTGGGGTGGCTCGTTGGTCCGGCCTGAAGCTACCGGGTACGGCACCGTGATCTTTGCCCAGGAGATGCTCAAGACCCGCGGCACTTCCTTCGACGGCCAACGTGTTGTGGTGTCCGGTTCCGGAAATGTAGCCATCAATGCGATTGCCAAAGCGCAGTCGCTCGGTGCAACTGTGGTGGCCTGTTCCGACTCGTCCGGTTACATCGTGGACGAGGCTGGGATCGACGTCGGGCTTTTGCGCCACATCAAGGAAGTGGAGCGCGCCCGGCTGACGGAATACGCGCTACGACGGCCCGGATCCAGCTACGTAGCGGGTGGCTCGGTGTGGGACGTGAACGGTACGGTCGCGCTGCCTTGCGCCACCCAGAACGAGCTCGACGGCGATGCTGCCGCCAAGTTGGTCAGCAACGGCCTGATCGCGGTGGCCGAGGGGGCCAACATGCCCTCCACACGGTCGGCCGTGTCAGTGTTTCAGGAAGCCGGCATTCTGTTCGGGCCGGGCAAAGCCGCCAACGCCGGGGGTGTTGCTACGTCCGCACTGGAAATGCAGCAGAACGCCAGCCGTGATTCGTGGTCGTTCGAGCACACTGAACAGCGGCTTACGGAGATCATGGTGGGCATCCACGACCGCTGCGCAGCAACCGCCGAAGAGTATGGTTCGCCTGGTAATTACGTGGTGGGCGCCAACATCGGCGGCTTCGTCAAGGTAGCCGACGCCATGCTGGCTCAAGGCCTGATCTAGCGCCGTCCTTGCCCAACTGGGGGACAGCACCTGTCGCTATGAACGCTCATAGCGACAGGTGCTGTCCCGTACATGGGGTCGCTAGCGCCGAAGCAGCCGCACGTGGTCCGGGTTCAGGTCCGAGACTTTGCTGACGCCCAGCAGCGCCATGGTCCGGGTCATGTCCTTCTCGAGGATCTGGATGGTGCGGTCCACGCCTTCGCGTCCGCCGGCCATGAGTCCGTAGAGGTAAGCCCGTCCGATCAAGGCAAAGTCTGCCCCCAAGGCGAGAGCTGCCACGATGTCGGCGCCGCTCATGATGCCAGTGTCCAGCATGACGGCAGCCTTGCTGTTGTCAGCCTTCAGCGCCGAAGTGACCTCGGGAAGCAGGTGGAACGGGATGGGTGCCCGGTCCAGTTGGCGGCCGCCATGGTTGGACAGGACGATGCCATCAGCGCCGTGGTCCACCACCTTGCGGGCATCCTCAACGGTTTGGATGCCCTTGACCACGAGCTTGCCCTTCCAGGTTTCACGCAACCAGTCCAGGTCCTCGTAGGTCAGCGTGGGGTCGAACATTGAGTTGATGAGATCCGCCACCGTGCCGGTGTAGCGCGACAGGGACGCGAAGGTCAGCGGTTCATGGGTCAGGAAGTTGAACCACCAGGCGGGTCGGTAGGACGCATCCAAGACGGTCTTGATGGTAAGTGCCGGCGGGATGGTCATGCCGTTACGGACATCCCTCAACCGAGCCCCGGCTACAGCGGTGTCCACGGTCACCATGAGGGTATCGTTGCCTGCTTTGGCCGCGCGCTCGATCAACTCCAGGGAGCGGTCGCGGTCGGTCCATAGGTACAGCTGGAACCAGTTGCGGCCGTTCGGAGCGGCTGTAGCAACGTCCTCGATCGAAGCAGTGCCCATGGTGGACAGCGTGTAGGGAATACCCGCGGCTTCTGCGGCCTGCGAGCCAGCGTATTCGCCTTCGGACTGCATCATGCGGGTGAACCCGGTGGGCGCGATGCCGAACGGGAGGCGCGATTCCTTCCCCAAAATGTCGGTGCGAAGGTCAATCCTGGAAACATCACGAAGGATCCCGGGGCGGAATTCGATGTCCTGGAACGCCTGGCGCGCGCGGCGCAGTGTGATTTCTTCCTCCGCGGCGCCGTCTGTGTAGTCGAAGGGTGCTTGTGGCGTGCGACGCTTTGCGATTTCGCGCAGCTCCCAGATGGTGCTGGCGCGCTTGAGGCGGGCGGCCTTGCTGAATTCCGGCTTCTTGAACTGCATCAGCGGGGCCAGATCGGACACTTTGGGTATGCGTCGCTTCAGTGCCGGAGGTTGCACGACGGCGGGGGTCGGCTGCGGCGGCCGGCTGACGTTCTCGTCGCTGCCGGCATTGGCCGGAGCGGCTGTGATCTTCGGATCGAGGGTGTCGGTCATGCGGTTCTCCCTTGAAATTCTGTGGTCCTACCACTGTGGTCTAACCACACTCTAAGCCATGTGGTTGGACCACATCAACTAGTATTCCCGTATGCGTACCCACGAACTAGTCCTGCAGTGGATAGAAAAGCAACTATCCGACGGCGACCTCGCCCTCGGAGGACGCCTCCCCGGAGAACGGGCCATGGCCGAGCAGCTGCAGGTATCCAGGACATCCGTGCGGGAAGCTGTGCGGATCCTTGAAGCAATGGGTGTTGTCCGCGCGGGAGTTGGTTCGGGCAAGGATGCGGGAACAGTAGTGATCGCCGAGCCCGGCTCGGCACTGGGCTCGACGCTGCGCCTCCACGTGGCAACGCGACACCTTCCCGTGGCCGACATCGTGGAGACGCGCGTGTTGCTCGAATCCTGGGCGGCTGCGCGGGCAAAGGTTGGCGCCCCGGCCCTTGATGAGGCGGCGGCGCTGCTTGAGCAAATGGACAACAGCCCGGACATCGAGACGTTCCTGGCGCTTGACGCCCGGTTCCACGTGGCACTGGCGCAGGCTGCCGGGAATACCGTGGTCAGTGCCATGATGGCGTCATTGCGTGGCGCCATTGAAAATTACGCCGGGAAACTCACGGGAAACCTGCCTGACTGGAAGGCCACTTCGGCCAGGCTTCGGGCGGAACACCACGCGATATTGGCAGCCGTCAACGCCAACGACGGCGGCCGGGCAGCAGATCTTGTGGCCGCCCACATCCAGGGTTTCTACAAGGAAGCCGGAGTGGGCTCGCAAGCCGCCGGGGAATAGAGCAACGCGGGGTCACTTGTGGCCCATGTTGGTCTTCCGGATGGGCCATAAGTGACCCCGCGTTGCATTTCTAGGCGGGCTTCAAGGCCGGGGCCGCGGTGCTCTTGCGGATTTCCATGCGCGGCGAGAACTCATCCTGGGCTTGCGTGGTGGATTCTCCGGCTTGCTGGATCTGCTCCCGCATCCGCCGCCACGCCAGGCTCCCAAGTTCATTGATGGGAACGGCGGCGGTGGTCAGTGGGGGAGTGGTGTACTTGGCGAACGGGATGTCATCGAACCCCGTTACCGAGATGTCCTCCGGAACCCGCACTCCCCGCTCGTGGAGGCCGCTGAGCAAACCCATGGCGACGAGGTCATTGAAGGCCAGGATGCCCGTTGCGCCACTGGCGATGATGGCCTCGGTGGATTCATGTCCGGAGTCGAAGTTGGACCCGCCGTGGAGCATTTGGAGTTCAATCTCCGGGTGTTCCTTCCGGAATTGCTCCAGGCCCACCAAGCGCTGGCGGTTGGATGCGCTGTGCTCCGGTCCGGAGAGGAAGGCCAGACGCCGGTGACCCAGGGTCACGAGGTGCTGTGCCAGTTGCTGGATGCCTTGGCCGTAGTCCACGCTGAGACTTGGAGTGTTGGTTGCCACCGTGGTGCGGTTGATGAGAACCAGTGGATGCAGGGTTGGTGCGAGCTCTTCGAGTTCGGCATCGCCCATACGGGGTGCGCAAAGCACCACGCCATCACAGCGGCGGCGGGCTTCTCCGGCAAGGATTGCTTCCTCGCTGGTGACTTCGGAGGAATCTGCGATCAGAACGCGATACCCATCCTGGGCTGCCGCAATGCTTAGTCCGCGGAGAATGGCCTGGAATGTGGGGTTGGCCAGGTCCGGGACAACAATGCCGATGGTGTCGGTCTTGCCCAAGGCCAGGCTTCGTCCGACGGGGTTGGGTTGATATTTGAGTTCGGCCGCTGCAGCCCTGACGCGGGCGGCGATGCCGGGATCCACGGCGGCGTTACCGTTCATGACGCGGGACACTGTGGCGTGCGAGACGCCTGCTTTCTCCGCGACATCGGCTATGCCAACCCGCCGATTGGTGTTCCTCCGTGCCATGTTGCCCCTTCCGGTTGGCAGTCCGCGTGCTGCCCCTGCGTTGGGGCAATGGTTGACGGAACCGCCAGAGTCTTGATACAAAGCTTATAACGCTCTGAGAAAACGCTTTCTCATGATTCTTCCCAGTTCACGCCGGGCCGTCAAGCGGTTCACTCTGCCTTTTGAAAGGGGCATTTCCATGGTCAACGTCGACACCGCCGAGACCCATTCACCCGGGGCAGACACATCCGCATCCGCCACCGGATACGCTGATCGTCATCGGACCCGCATGGCCCTTATCGGCACCGGCGGCCGTTCTGAAATGTACATTCGCGCGATCTATGGACAGCACGCTGACGTAGCTGAGCTCGTCGCGTTGTCGGACGTGAACCAGGGCCGCGTGGAGTTTTACCAGGAACTCATCAAGGAACTCGGCGGGACAGAGCCGGTGGCATACTTCGAGCCAGCCAAGCTGACCGAGTTCATCCAGGGCAACGGCATCGAACGCGTCATCGTCACGACGCCGGACTACACCCACGCGGACTACATCGTCCAGGCACTCGAGGCGGGTGCCGACGTCGTGGTTGAAAAGCCCCTGACCATTGACGTTGAGGGCTGCCGCCGCATTACCGCTGCCGTGGCGGAAACCGGACGGAACGTCGTTGTTACGTTCAATTACCGTTATTCGCCGCGCAACACCGCGTTGAAGGAGATCATCCAAAACGGCGTGATCGGCAAGGTCACCTCCATCGACTTCACCTGGGTGCTGGACACCGTCCACGGTGCGGACTACTTCCGCCGTTGGCACCGTGAGAAGAAGAACTCCGGTGGCCTGCTCATCCACAAGGCCTCGCACCACTTCGACCTCGTCAACTGGTGGATCAATGACGTCCCCGAGCGCGTTTTCGCCTCCGGGGGGCTCCGCTTCTACGGCGACAAGAATGCTGCCGAACGCGGCCTGGCTGCCCGCCCCGAACGCGGCACCGTTGATGGCCTGGCGCGCGATCCGTTCCGCCTGGACATGCGGGAGGACGAACGGCTGAAGGCCCTGTACTACGACAACGAAAAGTTCGACGGCTACCTGCGGGACCAGGACGTCTTCACTGAAGGCATCACCATCGAGGACAACCTTGCCCTCGTGGTTGATTACCAGGGCGGCCCCACGTTGAGCTACTCGCTGAACGCCCACAGCCCGTGGGAAGGCTACCGGGTTAGCGTCAACGGTACGGAAGGCCGGGCCGAACTCGAGGTGATTGAGCGCGCAGCGGTTCAGTTCAGCACGGACAAGAAGACCGTGGTGGACCCGAGCGCCACGCCTGTCGAAGAAGAAGACGCCGTTCGGCGCAACGGTGAGCGCCTGGTGGTCCAGCGTCACTGGGAGGCTGCCTACGAAGTCCCGATCGTCAACGGCGAAGGAGGCCACGGAGGCGGCGACAACCTGCTGCTCTCAGACCTCTTCAACGGTCCGGGCGTAGACCCCCTGGGCCGCCCCTCCGGGTACATTGACGGCCTTCGTTCCGTCTCAGTTGGCATCGCCGGAAACCAGTCCCTGGACACTGAACTCCCTGTCCGCATCAGCGAACTTGGCCTCGGCGTCGATCTCAGCCGCGGCCAGGCCTAGCGGCCCGCCACTTACACAAGGACAACACCATGAGCAGGATTTTCGTCACCGGCGGTTCCGGCCGCCTTGGCCGCAGCGTCGTGACCGGCCTCGCCCAGGCCGGCCACGAGGTGGTCTCGGTTGATCGCGATGCCATCCCGGCCGAGCAACTGCCGGCCAATGCCGTGCAGTACACGGCAGACCTTATGGCCCCGGGAGAAGCGGAGCGGCTTTTCCGGGAAACAAGCCCCGACGCCGTCATCCACCTCGCTGCTATCGCCGTACCTTTCAGCGCGCCTGAGGAAGTCATCTTCAGTACCAATACCAGGCTCGCCTACGCAGTGATCAGTGCAGCCACTGACGCCGGTATTCCGAAGATTATTACGGCAAGCAGCCCCACCGCCCTGGGCTACGGCTCACCCGCCGGTTGGCTGCCGCCGTCGTTCCCCTTGGACGAGCAGACGCCGCCCAAGCCCTGGAATGCCTACGCATTTTCCAAGCTGATCGCCGAACAAACAGTGCAGATGTTCGCCGCGGCGCAAGGCAACAAGATCCGGTATGCGGCATTCCGGCCCTGTTTTGTCATCTCCCCGGAAGAATGGCAGGGCGCGCTCACGCAGCAGGGACACACTGTCCGCGACCGCCTTGCCGATCCGGCCTTGTCCGCCCCCGCTTTGTTCAACTACATTGACGCCCGGGACGTAGCAGAATTCCTGGACGTCTTGTTGGAAAAGATGGACACCATCCCCAACGGCCAGGTCTTCTTCGTCGGAGCCAAGGATGCCTTGGCCACCTCCCCGCTCGCTGAGCTGTTCCCGCGTTTCCTGCCCGGCAGCGGCCCGCTCACCGAACACCTGACCGGCACCAGCCCGGCGTTCTCGGTGGGCAAAGCGCGTGAGCTGCTTGGCTGGGAGCCCAAGCGCAGCTGGCGTACCGAACTCACGCCGCCCTATGAAGGCACGGATTCAGCAGCATCAGACCAAGCACTACTCGACGACGAGAATCCTGCCGGCCTGGTCCCGGCGGGAGCAACCAAGGAGACACCATGAACTTCGACGGCGTACTGTTTTTCCCCGTCACACCCTTTGCCGAAGACGGCTCGGTGGACGTAGCACTCCTGAAGGAGCACATCACGTCACGCCTTCCTTTCGGCCCCGGAGGTGTGTTCCCAGCGTGCGGCACGGGTGAATTCCATGCCCTCTCCCTGGAGGAGATCCGGACAGTGGTGACTGCCGCCGTCGAAGCTGTTGCCGGAGCTGTCCCGGTAGTCGCTGGCGCAGGCGGCCCGCTGGGCCACGCCCTTGCTGCCGCCAAGGTTGCCGAGGAGGCAGGCGCTGACGCCTTGCTGGTTCTCCCGCCGTACCTCGTAACAGGGCCAACAGACGGCGTCGTTGCTTACGTCGAGGCCATCGCCGCAGCCAGTAGCCTGCCAGTGATCGTGTATCACCGGGGAACGGCGAAGTTCACTGCCGCAGCCATGACCCGCCTTACTGCGAACCCCAAAGTCATCGGCTTCAAGGATGGGATCGGGGACGTCGGCCTGGCGCAGGAAATCGTATCCGCCATCAACGCCAGCGGCCGAACCGACTTCGCACTCTTCAACGGACTCCTCACGGCAGAGCTGACACAGGGCGCCTACCGTGGCCTCGGGATCCCGCTCTATTCCTCTGCTGCCTTTGCCATGGCTCCGGAGATCGCAAAGGCCTATTACGACGCCTACGTCTCTGGTGATGAAGACCGCCGAAACGCACTCCTTGAGGGCTTCTACGCGCCCCTCGTGAGACTTCGGGACCAGACTCCCGGCTTCGGCGTTTCGCTCGTCAAGGCGGGCCTGCGCCTGGCCGGTTTGCCAGTAGGCCCTGTTCGCCCGCCGTTGGTCGACCCCACAGACGAACAACTGTTGGAGCTCAAATCGATCCTGGCCAAGGGCCACGAGCTGGCCGTCAGCTGATGACAGCGCGCATTACGGGGCTCACCACGCGGTTGATCACGGTTCCGCTGCTGCGCAGTTGGGGTGCTGAAGCGCCCGAGAACCATGTGATCGTCACCGAGCTGACCACTGACGACGGCGGCGTGGGCCATGGTTTCTCGTGGACACCTACTATTGGTCCCCAGGCAGTCAAAGCCCTCCTGGACCACGACATCGCCCCCTTCATCCTTGGCCTGGATCCCAACCCCGAAACGGTGTGGGACCAGCTGTGGAAGCGTCTGCACGAGGCAGGTGGGGGAGGCCTGACCACTATCGCCATGGCCGGCGTGGACCTCGCGCTGTGGGACCTCAAGGCACGTCAGTCCGACACCTCCGTCACTGCACTTCTGGGTCAACGCCAGGAATCGGTGGACGTCTATGGCTCGGGCGTGAACCTGCACTACTCCTTGGAACAACTCGTGGAGCAGGCACAGCGTTGGGTTGCCGCTGGTCATAAGGCTGTGAAGATCAAGGTGGGAAAGCCTGAGCTACGCGAGGATGCTGAACGGGTTGCCGCAGTGCGGCAGGTCATCGGCCCGGACCGTCTGCTCATGATTGACGCCAACCAACGCTGGGACCTGGCCCACACCTTCCGTGCTTTGGACGTTTTGGGGGAGTACGGACTGGAATGGCTGGAAGAACCAATCCGCGCTGACGATCTCTGGGCTTACCGGCGCCTGCGTAAACACTCTCCAGTGCCCATCGCGCTGGGCGAGAATGTCCACACCATCTACCGTTTCCGCGACTTCATCGAAGCCGAAGCCGTGGATATCATCCAACCCAACATTGTCCGCGTGGGCGGCATTACGCCATTCCGCAGGATCGTTGAGTTGGCCCGCGCCAACAGCATCAGGGTGGCTCCGCACCTGCTTCCGGAGCTCTCCGGGCAGTTGGCGCTCACCCTGGCTGAGGCCGTGAGCGTGGAGGACGTGGAAGACGCTTCCTTTGAGCAGCTCGGCATCCTCGCTGAGCCCTCTCCCATCCGAATCCGCAACAGCAGGCTCAGTTCCGTAGGCCGTCCAGGCCTTGGCTTCGACTTTGCCGCGAATCCGACCGCACATGAGAGCTCCGTCCTTGAGAGCAGCTCCGACCCTGAGAGTAAAGGAAACCACATTGAGTACAGCAACTCTTGACCTGACCGCGGTGACGGCCGCTGCCGCCGCAGCCTTCAAAGTGACCGCCGCAGCGTCCGACGCCGAGCGCGCAGCCTGGCTGACCGCTGTCGCCGACGCCCTGGACGCCAACGTGACGGAACTGGTGTCCATAGCTGACTCCGAAACCAGCCTTGGTACGGTTCGGCTCACCGGAGAGGTAGCCCGGACCAGCGGCCAACTCCGGCTGTTCGCGAAGGTCGTCACGGAGGGCTCGTACTTGGAGGCCGTCATCGACCACGCGGATCCTGCCGCCACCCCGCCCAAGCCTGACCTGCGCCGCATCCTGCGTCCGATTGGACCGGTGGCCGTGTTCTCGGCGTCGAACTTCCCCTTCGCGTTCTCGGTGGCCGGCGGCGATACCGCATCGGCGCTGGCTGTCGGTTGCCCGGTGATCGTCAAAGCACATTCCGGCCACCTCCGCCTATCCCAGCGGACTGCCGAGATCGTGACCGAAGCCCTGACCAGTGCCGGCGCTCCGGACGGAATCTTCGCCCTCGTGAGCGGACGCGAGGCAGGTACCGCCCTGGTGCAGGATCCCGCGATCAAGGCCGTGGGCTTCACTGGTTCCATCCCCGGCGGCCGCGCGCTGTTCGACCTCGCAACGTCCCGTCCGGAGCCGATCCCGTTCTACGGCGAGCTGGGCAGCCTGAACCCGGTGGTTATCACTGATGCTGCCCTGGCCGACCGCGGCCACGAACTTGCGGCTGGCCTGGCTGGTTCCTTCACCCAAGGCGCGGGGCAGTTCTGCACTAAGCCCGGGCTCGTCTTTATCCCCGCTGGCACCGACTTCGCTGCCCAGGTAGCAGAGGCAAGTAAGGACAAGCCGACCGCGGCCATGCTGACTGAGCGGATCGCGGAGGCCTACCCTTACGGCCTGCGCAGTGTTGCGGAGCAGCCGGGTGTTTCGGTGGTGAGTGGCACTGTGGATCAGGACAGCCTGGCCGACGGCGCCGCGCCGGTGGTGTTCTCCACAAGCGCCGCCAACGTGCTGGAGCGTCCTGATGAGTTGCTGGAAGAGTGCTTCGGGCCCACCACGCTCCTCATTGAGTACGCCAATGACGAAGAGCTTTCCCAAGCCCTCGCCAAGGTTCCGGGCAGCCTCACCGGCACTGTCCATGCGCAGCCGGGTGAGGACGTTTCGGCGCTCGTGGAGCAGCTGAGTGAGCTCGTCGGCCGGGTCCTGTTTGATGGTTGGCCCACTGGCGTTGCCGTGAATTGGTCGCAGCAGCACGGAGGACCATACCCCGCCACCACATCGCTGTTCACCTCCGTGGGCGCCACCGCGGTCCGCCGCTTCCAGCGTCCGGTGGCTTACCAGGACGCGCCGGACAACATCCTGCACCCGGCCCTGCGCGAGTCGAACCCGTTGGGCATCCCGCGTCGGGTGGACGGCGTACTGACACTGGGCTAACGCCCGCTAACTTACTTGGGTAGGGGCGGACGAAAGGGGCGGGGTCACCATTGCGGTGACCCCGCCCCTTCGTGTTGGTTGAGGTTTGGTGCGGCTTAGGGCCGCAGGGTGATCGGACGACGGCGGCCGTCCACTTCGGTGGTTGGCCAACGGTCGTCAGTGGTCAGGACACGGAGGCCGGAATCCGTGAGCAGCACCGTGTCTTCGATTTTCACGCCTGGCCCGGAGGGGTTCCACGTGAATGGCTGGTTGAGGACGATCCTGTCCGTCACTTCCGCGGTGACCCGCGGATCACGGCCCGCATAGCCTGCAGGACCACCCTGGTGGTGCAGCGTCCACTGCTCGGCACCAAATCCGTGGCGCACATAGGCCGCCTTGATCTCACCGAAGACCTCGTTGAGCTTGGCACCGGGCACGGCGGCCCGGAAAATATCCGACTCAACTGCCGCGATGCGGGCTTCGGCGTCGAGCTCTTGTGGAGTACCGGCGTCGAAAGCTACCCAACGGGTCACGTTGGCCACTAAGCCACGACGCCGGGCGCAAACCACGGCCATGGCCCTGCGGCCGATGGGAGCATGCGTTGCCAGCGGGTGGCGGAACGCGCTCCGGGCAGCACCGTTGCACAGCAGGACAAGCGGCTCGGCGCCCACTGCCACGATCCGGGCAGCAAGGTCTGAGACCAGCTCGAACTCCGTTGTCCCGGGCGTTGCGGCCGTGAGGACGTCCGTCATCGCGCTGGCTGCATCTGCGGACAATTCGGCATAACGGGCTGTCTCCGCGGGCAGGAGCTGCTGCCGTGCTGCCCGAAGTTCCCCCGCGACAGCCGCCTCCATCAGCGGATTCCCATCGTCGGCCAGCCCTGCCGCAGAGGCATGCAATTGGCCATGCCACGGAATACTGTGCAGGTTGACGCCCTCCGGCAGTTCCTCCGCCTCGATCCGGCCGGCTTCGTTATTAAACGTGACCAGGTGATCCCCGGTTCGATCCACCAGGAGGGCGGCAATGGGATCCCCTGCCAGACTGATATGGACCCGACTGCCGTCCAAGTACCAGGTGAGTGCCGTGTTGGTGGTGAGCAGAAGCGAGTCGCGACCCGAGCGGTCCAGGATGTCCATGATGCGGCGGCGTTTCACCGCTCGGTCGGCGACGTTGCCGGGCGCAGTGACGGCAGTCAGAGCCGGCGTTAATTGAGTCGGAGCGGTCATGCTGGGTCCCCCTGGGTTGAAATGAGCTGTTCAATGTCTTGAGTGGCCAGGAAGCCATCAGCGATGAGCACCCTGACCGTGCGACGCACAGGACGGCCGGGCTCTGCAGCCACCGGCGACTCCCACGCCAAGGACAGCCCCACACCCGGATAACCCGAGTGTCGAACGAACCATGGGTCCGGGGCTTGGGGGGATGCCAGGAAGACGAGCGTGGCCGGATGACCCAGGCCCGGATCCCCTGCAGTATGACCGCTGCCCGTTCCGGCGTCGAAAGTTCCTGACCAAGCCAGCCAGGGCGCGACGCTGCCATGGACGGCATCTTCACCACGCGAATCAGGGGTCCAGATGGTCGCGTCGCTAACCCTCGGCAGGCGCCAGAAGAAGCCGCCATAACCGCCCTGCGCCCTTCCGTTGGAACCGGGGCTGCCCAGCTGCACCGGACGTCCTGTTGCAGATTCGAGCCTGAAGTCCAGCGTCAGCTGCCAGGCAGAATTCCCGACGGCGGCCCAGCGCCACTCGCGCTGTTCGCGGAGGACAGG
This sequence comes from Paenarthrobacter sp. 10N417, assembly GCF_056394745.1. Taxonomy (NCBI): domain Bacteria; kingdom Bacillati; phylum Actinomycetota; class Actinomycetes; order Micrococcales; family Micrococcaceae; genus Paenarthrobacter; species Paenarthrobacter sp. 10N417. The sequence continues at coordinate 27,552 of NZ_JBFTIL010000022.1, read as the reverse complement.
GGTACCGTCAGGGCCGATCCAGCTCAACAGCTCGCGCCGCCGCCCGTCTCTGTGGTCGGCGCTATCCCTGTGCTCGGCAGACTCAAGGACCACGCGGCCGTGGTCCTTTCGCCAGACGTAAGCTCCGGCGTCGCGGGTGTAGGTCCGGCCACCCCAGAAATTGATACCGTCCACGTCCTGGATTGCGACCCCTGCCCCAAGGTGCCACACATGGTCTTCCGGGATGTGGTCGCTTACGACCGTGCCGGCAAGGGTTCGGACGGGGTGGAGGTATGGACGCGGCGAGGAGGTTGGCCGGATGTGGGAGCCGTCCTGGATGGTGGCGACGGCTGTGCCGTTGACCTTCAGTTCTGGCTTGACTGCTGCAGCGGTACTCGCCGCCCACGGCGCCCCGAGTTCCGCGAAAGTGGCTTGCCCCAGGGTGGCACGGCGGATCCACGATTCGATGCCCTGCACCACGGCATGGGCGTCGTCGCCGTCACCCAGCCATGTCACATGGTCTGGATGGATGAGCGTGGGTGCGTCCGAGGTTCGGACCGCTTCCAGCACGGACATGTAGGCGCCGGCTCCGCTCAGGGGGCTCAGCAGATCCTGTTCGGTCTGCGCAGACAGGAGGTTTTCCAACAGGTCCGTCCGCCCGAAAGTCTCAGTCCGGATCCCGCTGGGAGTGGTGACCTCCACACTGTCTTCCGTGTAGGAAAGCGTGATCTGCCCGAGTGTGCCGTAGATGGTCACCGATGGCGCTGACTGCACTGGTGCGCACAACGTCAAGGCACAGGTCAGCACAGTGCCTGTCACGGTCCGGACCCTGATCACGGAGGTGTCATCGCTCTCGGTGTCATTCGCACGGTATAGGTCGGTTTCGACCACTTCGACGTCGGCAAGGGTCCTGGCACCTGCGAGTCGCAGCCCAGTAGCGACAGCGTGTGCCAAGGCGTTCGTCGCTACGCCGTCCACCACATCCGTACCGTTCAGGCTTCGCTTCCCGGCCCAGCGGGAGCGTTTGAAGTAGCCCTTGGTCCGGAGCCATAGACCGGTGGCGCTGATGCCGCGGACCTCGCCGATTTCCCCCGAGGCCACAAACTTTTCAATGGCGGGAAGGGCGTGCGAACCAAGGCTCTGGAAACCGACTTGAACCAGCCGCCCGGCGCTCGCCGCCGCTGCAAGCACGCTTTCGTATTGCGCCATGGAAGCCACGGGAGGCTTTTCGAGGTAAACGTTGGCGCCTGCCCCGAGCGCCGTGAGCGCCAGCGGGGCGTGGGTTTGGATAGGGGTGGAAATGATGACGACGTCGGGGGCTCTTCCCGCAGCCAGCAGCTCCTCCAGGGAACTGTAGACGCCCACCTCAGGAGGCAACTGGTCCTGGGCCGGCGGCATTGGATCGGCAACAGCTACTAGTTCAAGCATTCCGGCAGAACCGAGCCGACGGAGGTTTTCAAGGTGCCTTTCGCCGAATCCGTGAACGCCAACGAGTGCTACCCGGGGCAGTTGGTTGGGAATGGCCACGTTGGTGCCGGCGGCCGTTGAGGGCGAAGTCATAGTGCTGTCCTAGCGGGATCAGTTGTGGGGAAACGATGGGGTTTTGCCCGGAGGTTGGAGGAGAGGAATGCTGCCGCCTCTTCCTGCATGGCGGTGGAAAAAACATGGGGCTCGGGCCAAAAGCTGCCTGTGTACCGCCCAGCCGGCATCCGCTGCGAAAGGTGGGCATCGGCGTCGCGCATTCCTGCCTCTGGAAACAGTTCGTCGGCAAGTGCGTACTGGACCAGGACAGCTCCGGCAGTTGAACGCACCACCAGATCGGGCCAATCCCCCAGCTTTGACAGGCCAGGGGAGTGGAGCAACCAGGAATGGGCATCGAGGTACGAGGGCAGCAGGGACGCGAAGGTGGTCATCATGCACGTGACCACATAGCTGTGGATCAGGGGACTGAGCGCGGCGAGCACCATGGCCCGGCCGCCACCGCCTGAAAATCCGGTGCATCCAAGGCGTCCCGGATCGACGCCGGGGAGGGACGCCAGGATGCCTAGCGCCGCGAGGTCGTCATGCGCGACCGTTCCGGCGATGCTGCTGCCCAGGAGCGTCGCGGCTTTTGCCACAGTCTGTTCGTGGTCTGCCGCTGCTGCGTTGTAAAGATCCGCCGCGGAAGGTTCGACGCCGGCCTCCCGCCACAGTGCCTGCTGGCCGTTGACGGCCTGGGCCGTCCGCCAAGGCTCGGTTTCCAGGCCGAAGCCGCGACTGCCCCACATGAAGGCGTCGTGCGCCAGGACGGCGAAACCCTGCTGGGCAAGCCACGTAGCGAAGGACCGCCCACCGTAGAGCTTTTCCCGCAACTGAGCCGGCACGGGACCGAACCCGCTCCCCGTGGTGGCGTCGGCGTCGTTCTCTTCGTCTTGTGGAAGTAACACCAGCCGCCCCGCGCCATGGGATTTGATCCCACCGTGGCAGTGAAGAGCCAGTATCCCGGGCAGCGGGCCTATGGAGCCAGCCGGCCGCACGAACCAAGCCGAGGTTCTTGGCCCGAATCCAAGCTGCCACGACAGGCGGGAGGTGATGACGCCGTCGTGTTCGGTTACCGAGTCCACGCTGTATTCGGGAGCCGGGCCAATAGCTGGAACTCCGAGTGTGTCGGCAAGCTGCTGGGCACGTGGAGAGGCTGCCGCGAAGGGATGTCGGGCAACGTAAGCGGGCCAATCCTCGTAGCGCTCAAGAGCGCTGGGGCGGGTGGGCGCTGCGGCCATGTCAGCAGTGGTCATGGCAGTCGCCGTGCTTGGGGAACAATGGTGTCCTGCCTTTTCGGTGCGGATGATGCGCGAAAGCGCACGCCGGACTTCTTCGGCGCGCGGGCGGCTTCGTCAGAAAACGCTTTCTCAAAAATTAGCAAAAGGCTGTACATGGGTCAAGAAAGCGTTTACTTTGGTACGGAGCCGCTGATTACCAGGACCTGTATCCCGGTGAGTCAAGGGGTACCGCCAAGAGAACGGCGGCGTCCCGGAAGGCAAGCATCAACCACACTCGTACTCCGTGGATGGCCACGATGACCAAAGGAGACCACATGGCCGCTTATGAACACACGGGGACGCCGAAAGGCGTTCGCGGTCAGGCAGGAGGGAAGCGATGAGCGCCATCGGCGAACTCTCCACAATGACCCGCCGCAAGGGGCCCATGACCAAGGAGGAGAAGAAAGCGAACGGCCGCGACAACAAGGCCGCCTATGTTTTCCTGCTTCCGTGGCTGATCGGCCTCGTGGTCATCACCGTGGGTCCGATGCTGATGTCGTTGTACCTGTCCTTCACGGACTACAACCTTCTGCAACCACCGCAATGGGTGGGAATCGACAACTTCGTCCGTATGTTCGGCGATGCCCGCCTGCATAATTCCTTGCGCGTCACCTTCACGTATGTGCTGGTAGGCGTGCCGCTCCAACTGGCTGTGGCCCTGGTGATCGCGCTGGTCCTGGACAAAGGGCTTCGTGGCCTTCCGTTCTACCGCTCCATCTTCTACTTGCCGTCGCTGCTGGGCGGATCTGTGGCTGTTGCGATTCTTTGGAAGCAGATCTTCGGCACCACCGGCCTTGTGAACCAGGTCCTCGCCATGATCGGCATCCAGGGGCCTGGCTGGATCTCGGATCCCAACACGGCGCTCGGCTCCATCATCCTGCTGCACGTCTGGACGTTCGGCAGCCCCATGATCATCTTCCTGGCGGGCCTGCGCCAGATCCCGAACATGTACTACGAGGCCGCCGAAGTTGACGGCGCCACCACCTTGCAGAAGTTCTGGCGGATCACGCTGCCGATGCTGAGCCCCATCATCTTCTTCAACCTGGTGCTGCAAATCATTGGTTCGTTCCAGTCATTCACGCAGGCGTTTATCGTCTCTGGCGGCAACGGCGGACCGTCCGACTCCACCATGTTCTTCACGCTGTACCTGTACCAGAAGGGCTTCGGTCAGTTCGATATGGGCTACGCCTCCGCGATGGCCTGGTTCCTGCTGGTCATTATCGGCGCCTTCACTGCCATCAACTTCATCGCTTCAAAGTATTGGGTGTTCTACGATGACTAAAATCCAGACCCTCCCCGCCGCCGCTGAGGGCCAAAGCAGCAAGACCAGCAAAAGCCCGCGCCGCCGTGAATCGCCAGGAAGCCTGGCTTTCAGCCGGAACGCCCGCATCAAGGGACTCATCAAGCACGCCATCTTGATCCTCGTTGGCGGGATCATGATCTACCCGCTGCTGTGGATGGTTGTTTCCTCGCTGCGGCCCAATGACCTCATCTTCCGCGAACCCGGCCTTTGGCTGAACAACCTGGAAATGAGCAACTACACCGATGGTTGGTCTGCGCTGACGCACCCCTTCGGGCATTACATGATCAACTCCGCCATCGTCGTACTCGGCTCGATCCTCGGAAACCTGATCTCGTGCTCCATGGCCGCCTATGCCTTCGCCCGGCTGCAGTTCAGTGGCAAAAAGCTGTTCTTCGGAATTATGCTGCTGACCATCATGCTGCCGTTCCATGTTGTGATCGTGCCGCAGTACATCCTGTTTTCGCAGATCGGCTGGGTGAACACCTTCTGGCCACTCATCGTGCCGAAGCTCCTGGCCACGGACGCGTTCTTTGTATTCCTCATGGTCCAGTTCATCCGTGGCATTCCGAAGGAATTGGATGAGGCTGCCCGCATTGACGGCGCCGGCCACCCGAGGATTTTCCTCCGTGTCATTCTGCCTTTGATGGTTCCGGCCCTCGCCACCACCACGATCTTCACTTTCATCTGGACGTGGAACGACTTCTTCGGTGCACTTATCTACCTCACTGATCCGGACATGTTTACGGTCCCCGTAGCGCTTCGCGCTTTCGTTGATTCGCAGTCCGCCACCAGTTGGGGATCGCTCTTCGCGATGTCCATCGTGTCCCTGTTCCCTGTGTTCCTTGTCTTCCTGTTCGGCCAGCGGTTCCTCATCAAAGGCATCGCAACCACCGGCATCAAATAGGACGTCGACGTACTGAGTGGAAGTCCAGGGCTTTTCGCCCGGCAAGTAATACAAGCTGGGATCTTGTCATACAAGATTGTGACTTGTAGCATAAAACCCACGCAAGAAAACGCTTTCTCATTCGCATCAAGATCAAAGAGGATCGGAGACAACAGTGCCGGTATTTCCAAAGGGTGAAGGAATCGCCCCTGCAGGTGCTTCCGCAGGTTCTTCCAAAGCCCACGCATCGGAACCCAAGGCCAAGCGGTCCAAGCGGCGGCTTCGCGCCTCCGCAATCATCGCTGCCACAGCTGCAGCCGTTCTGGCGCTCAGCGCTTGTGGCAGCGGAGCAGAACAAAGGAGTGCCGACGGCAAGGTGGAACTCCGCTTTTCCTGGTGGGGCGGCGACAAGCGTGCGCAATTGACGCAGCAAGCCATCGCGGCTTTTGAAGCCGAGAATCCCAACATCAAGATCAAGGCCGAGTATGGCGACTGGAGTGGCTACTGGGACAAGCTGGCCACCCAGGTTGCTGCCAACGATGCTCCGGATATCATCCAGATGGACGAAAAGTACATCACCGAGTACTCCACTCGTGGAGCCCTCCTGGATCTGTCCAAGTACAAGATCGACACGTCCAAGCTGGACGAAGCCGCGCTGAATGCTGGCAAGGGTTCCAAGGGACTCACTGGTATTGCAGCAGGCATCAACGCTGCCACCATCCTCGCGAACCCGGCTGTTTTCAAGGCTGCGGGCGTCGCTCTTCCGGACGACAAGACCTGGACGTGGGAAGACTTCGAGCGCATTGCCGCGGAGGTCACGGCCAACTCTCCCAAGGGAACCTACGGGGCTGCTGCGTACGGTACCGATGAGGCGTCCCTGGGTGTGTGGCTGCGTCAGAACGGCAAGTCACTCTATACCCAGGACGGCAAGCTTGGTTTCGAGCCCTCGGACGTCGCAGGCTACTGGGACTTCCTGAAGGAACTCAGCGAGAAAAAGGCTGTTCCGTCGGCATCGGAAATTGTTGAGGCCGAGGCTGCTCCACTGGATCAGAGTGGCCTGGCAACCGGCAAGAACGGCATGGCGTTCTGGTGGTCCAACCAGTTGCCGGCGCTCGAGAAAGCTGCGGGYGGCGAACTGCAGATCCTTCGTTTCCCCTCCAAGACGGGCAAGGCCGCTGATACGAAGCTTTGGTACAAGGCTTCCCAGTTCTGGTCAGCATCCTCCAGGACCAAGCACCCTGAAGAGACGGCCAAGTTCATCGACTTCCTGACGAACAACGTCAAGGCCGGCGAAATTCTGCTGGCTGACCGCGGCGTTTACCCCAACTCGGACGTCCGCGATGCAATCGCTCCCAAACTGGCGACGGCGGACACCAAGGTGGTCAACTTCATCAGTGAGATCCAGCCCGAGCTCGGTGAAGCCCCGGCCGCCCCGCCCAAGGGTGCAGGTGCCATCCAGGAAATCATCAAGCGCTACTCCTCGGAGGTCCTGTTCAACAGGCTCTCCACCGAGGAAGCCGGTAAGAAGGCCGTGGACGAGATGAAGTCCGCGATCGGAGCCTAGCTTCCGGCATCAACGCACCAAGGCACCAAAGAACCGCGTCCCGGGCGAATCATTCGTGATCCGCCCGGGCGCGGTTTTTGCGTTGGCGCTATCTGCTTCGGTTAGTCCTCTGCGATTACTGCCACGGCTCCGGCGGGGACCACGCCGCCGAAGCGTGCTCCGCTTAGCAGCTCGTCGCCGTCGGCCTTCACGGTCACGTCATCCCGAGTGTGGTTGATGGCGAAGAGGAAGCTGCGGCCGTCCGCAAATCGCCGCCGGACGAGTTCGACGCCGGAAGAAGCCTCGGCAGCGGCTGTCACCCCGGATTCCTCCAACAGTCGTGCCGTGAGTGAATCGATGCCGTCGGCGTCCGGGAGTGTGGCGAGGTACCAAGCCGCCCCCGCGCCGGTGGATCTGCGCGTGAGGGCGGGGACGTCGTCGAGCGGGTAGTCCGTAAAGGTTGCCAGAACTTCGGCCGGCCCAGACTCAGCCACGTGAACGTGCTCGCTCCACAAGGAACCAACTGTTCCATCGCTGAGGGTGAGTGTGCTGCCCGGGAAAAGCGGGTGGAATTCCTCGGTTCGGATACCCAGCAATTCGCGGAAAGCACCCGGGTAGCCACCCAACCGAACGTGGTCCAGCTCATCCACGATGCCGCTGAAGTAGCTGATGAGGACCGTTGCACCACGCTCTGCTGCGGCAGCGATCGAGGCGGCGGCAGCGTCCGTCACGGCGTAGAGGGTGCAGACCAGGATGAGATCGTAGCCGGAGAGGTCGGCGGAGGGGTGGACGAAGTCCGCAGTGACACCGCGCCGGTAGAGGGAACGGTGGAAAGCGCGCATGGTTTCCAGGTACTTCACGTCCTGGCTTGGGTGCGAATCCAGCTCGGAGGCCCACCATGCTTCGTAATCAAAGACGAAAGCAACCCGCGATTCCACACGGGAACCCTTCACGGATTCCACCTTGGACAGGGCATCGCCGAGCTCCACCACGTTGCCCCATACCTGTGTGTCCCGTCCGCCGTGGGGAACCATGGCCGAGTGGAATTTTTCAGATCCGGCCTTGCTTTGGCGCCACTGGAAGAACATGACGGCGTCGGCGCCACGGGCCACATGCGTCAGGGAGTTGCGGAGCATTTCCCCGGGCATTTTTGGCTGGTTATGGGGCTGCCAGTTGACCGCAGACGTGGAATGTTCCATCAGGATCCACGGCTCGCCGCCGGCCACGCCGCGCGTGAGGTCCGCGCTGAAGGCAAGTTCGATCTCCCGTTCAGGATCGGCAGCCACCAGGTAATGGTCGTTCGCGATCACATCCATGTCCTTGGACCAATCGAAGTAGTCCAGGGTTTTGGTGGCGCTGGAAACCATGAAGTTAGTGGTGGCGGGGATGTTCGGCGTGACCTCGCGGATAACCGCCAGCAGGGCGCGGTAGTAATCGATGAACGCCCATGAATTGAAGCGTGCAAAGTCCAACTGCTGCCCGGGGTTAAGCGAGGTGGGGGCGGCTCCGGGCGGGATGATTTCCTCGAATGAAGCGTAGTGCTGGGACCAGAAAGCCGTTCCCCAAGCCTCGTTGAGTGCCTCAATGGATCCGTACCGGCGCTCAAGCCAGGCCCGGAATGCGGCCGCGTCCTCTTCTCCATAGAACTCGCCAACATGGCAGCCGAGCTCGTTGTCCACGTGCCACAGTGCCAGCGCCGGGTGGTTCCGGTAGCGTTCGGCGATGACCCGCGTCATGGTGGTCGCGTAACTGCGGTACACCGAGGACGACGGCGTGTAGTGGCGCCGCGAGCCGCGTTCCAGCCTTGTTCCTTCCGCTGTCACGGGCAGGATTTCCGGGTGTTTCCTGGCCAGCCAGGCGGGCGGTGATGCGGTAGCCGTAGCCAACGCCACCTTGATGCCGGCCTCGTGGAGGTTGTCCATGACGTCGTCCAGCCAGTCGAAATCGTACTGGCCTTCCACGGGTTCCAGCAGGCCCCAGGAGAAGATGGCGACGCTCAGGAAATTGACCCCCGCCTCCTTCATGAGCTCGATGTCTTCACGGCGGACGTCTTCCGGCCATTGCTCAGGGTTGTAGTCGCCGCCGTAGGCGAGGCCGTTGATGCTGTTCCATACAGAGGGCGCTCCGGAGGGGCTTTCGGATGGGCCTCGGGAGAGTTCAGGGGAGGACAAGGGGACTCCTTGGTCAGGTTCGGCAGGGCGGGATAACTGTGGAGCTTGACTGCTATCAGGTTAGGCGAGGATCTTGGAAAACGCTTGCCCAGATTCCAGATTGAGGATATTGTATCGATTCAGAACGAGTGTAAGCGACGTCACTCTCCCTTGAGGGGAACCGAAGAGGCTTGCACCAACTGAGCAAGGAGGCTCTCATGATCAACAGAAGGAATTTCCTCACTACGGTGGCCCTTGGCACTGCATCTGCGGCGTTCCTGTCCGCCTGCGGCCAGTCTTCGTCGTCCGGCAAGGCGGGTTCGGCCGAGAACCCTGTGACCATCACGTACACCTGGTGGGGCAACGACGACCGTGCCGAGCGCACCCGCAAGGCGATTGCACTCTTCGAGTCCAAGAATCCGGATGTCAAGGTCAACGGAAACTTCACTGACTTCGCTGGATACTGGCAGAAGCGCGCCACAGAAGCCGCTGGTGGTGGTTTGCCGGACGTCATGCAGTGGGACTTGTCCTACCTGCGCGACTACGGCCAGCGGAACCAGCTGCTGGACCTGGGCACCGTAGAAATCAACACCGATGCCTTCGATAAGTCCCTCCTGCCTTCGGGCCAGATCCGCGGCAAGACCTACGGCATACCCACCAGCACCAATGCATTCGCTGTCTACTACGATCCCGCCAAGCTCAAGACCATGGGCATCGCTGAGCCTGACGGAACGTGGAACTACAAGGAGTTCAACTCTTTCCTTGCTGAGGTGGGGCAGAAGGGCAACGGAACCTTGTTTGGCGGCACCGACTACACCGGTGTTTGGTGGATGTTCAACATCTGGTTGCGCCAAAACAACATTCAGGCCTTCACGGATGAAGGCAAGCTGGGCTTCTCCAAGGACGACCTGAAGAAGTGGTGGAACACCACCGCCCAGCTTCGCGGAACCCCGGCGATCGTTGGCGAAGACAAGACGACGCAGCTGCTGCCGAAGTCCCCGTTCGGCTCAAACGTCACTGCCACGGAAGTCACGTGGGACAACTTCATGGCCGGTTACCTCGGCGATAGCGGCGCCAAGGAACTCAAGCTGGTGCCGGTTCCTTCCGATAACTCGGACAACCTGGGACTCTTCCTTAAGCCCTCAATGTTGATGGTGGCCAGCGCCAAGACCAAGTACAAGGATGCTGCTGCCCGTTTCATAGACTTCATGGTCAACGATCCCGAGGTAGGCCAGATCTTCAAGACCTCCCGTGGTGTTCCGGCATCCAAGACCCAGCGCGACGGAACCACCTTTGAAGGAACAGACAAGCTGGTTGTGGATTACGAAAAGTCCATCGAAAAGTACCTCAAGGATGCTCCGGAGCCGCCCATCGTCGGTTTCGGCACGCTTGAATCCTCTTTCAAGCGCGTCAGCTCTGACCTCAATTACGGCAAACTCACCATCGACGGCGCCGCAGACGCGTGGTTCAAAGAAGCCGAAGACCTCATCAAGCAGAATGCCTGAGCAGACATTCGTGTCTGATCCAGGCGTTCCAACCGACGGACTGATCTCGTGACTCAAACCCCAACCCTGAGCAGGCGCTCCCAGTCGTCCGCTTCCTCGCAGCCGCGTACATCGCGGCGTCGAGGGGCGGACGCCCGCGCCGGCTACACCTTCCTGCTGCCTTGGCTGCTCGGATTCATTGCCCTGACCGTGGGGCCGATGATTTCCTCGCTGTACCTCTCCTTCACCAACTACAACCTCTTCGATGCCCCCAAGTGGATAGGCCTGGACAACTACGCCACGCTCTTCCAGGACGAACGTTTCCTGCAGTCAGTGGGCGTAACCCTGAGCTACGTAGTGTTCGGCACCCCTCTGAAGCTCGCTGCTGCGCTGGCGATCGCCATGCTGCTGAACAGCAAGCGAAAGGGACAGGGGTTCTACCGTTCAGCGTTCTACGCTCCGTCTTTGATCGGCGCGTCCGTGTCCATCGCAATCGTCTGGAAGGCGATGTTCGGCGATTCCGGTCCTGTGGACGAGGGCCTGTCCTTCTTCGGCATCGACCTCGGCGGCTGGGTGGGCAACCCCTCCATGACGATGCCCATGATGATCCTCCTGACGGTGTGGCAGTTCGGCGCCCCAATGGTGATTTTCCTGGCCGGACTCAAGCAGATTCCTGCGGACCTCTACGAGGCAGCCTCGATGGACGGCGCCGGTCCGGTCCGTAAGTTCTTCAACATCACCTGGCCCATGCTTTCGCCCGTGATTTTCTTCAACTTACTGATGGAAACCATTCACGCTTTCCAGATCTTCGCCTCGGCCTACATCATCTCCAATGGTGAAGGCGGCCCCGCAGGCTCCACCCTCTTCTACACCCTCTACCTGTACTTGCGCGGTTTCAGCGACTTCCGGATGGGCTACGCCTCGGCCATGGCCTGGCTCCTGGTGATCGTGGTTGGCATCATCACGCTGATCTTCTTCAAGACCTCCAAGTCCTGGGTCCACTACAGCGGTGATTCAAAATGACGACCATGGCAACCCCCACCCAGTCCACGTCCGCGACGTCGGCCCAGGATTACAACCCGAAGTCCGAGTCGGGCACGGTCAAGCGCATCAAAAGCATCATCTTCCACATCGTTGCGTTGGCGCTCGTTGGGGTAGTTCTCTACCCGGCTCTGTGGATGGTGGTCTCGTCCTTCAAACCGAACTCCGAAATCGGTGGTTCCACCACCCAGCTGTGGTCCAACAACTTCAGCTTCGACAACTTCGTCACAGCCATGGACGGCATCGGCGGGGTGTCCACGCTGACGTTCTTCACCAACTCCCTGATTCTGGCCGTGGGCGCAGTAGTCGGCACCGTCCTTTCAGCGAGCGTCTCGGCGTACGCTTTTGCCCGCATCAACTTCCCCGGCCGCGGAATCTTCTTCGGCATGATGATTGCCACCTTGCTGCTCCCGTTCCACGTGGTGATCATCCCGCAGTACATCGTGTTCCAGCAGCTTGGTCTCGTGGACACCTATGTGCCGCTGTTGATCGGCAAGTTCCTGGCCGCCGACGCGTTCTTCGTCTTCCTGATGGTCCAGTTCATGCGCGGCCTCCCGGCCGAACTGGACGAGGCCGCCCGCATCGACGGCGCCGGACACGTCCGCATCTTCGGGTCCATCATGCTCCCGCTCATGAAGCCTGCATTGATCTCGACGTCGATCTTCTCCTTCATCTGGAGCTGGAACGACTTCCTGGGCCCGCTGCTGTACCTGAACACCCCCGAAAAGTACCCGCTGCCCCTGGCTTTGCGGCTCTTCGTGGACCAGACCCAGAGCTCGGATTACGGAGCGATGATCGCGATGTCCGTTCTTGCGCTCCTGCCCGTGTTGGTCTTCTTCCTCGTCTTCCAGCGCTACATCGTCGAAGGCGTTTCAACACAGGGCCTCAAGGGCTGACAGACACGGAAGACGGAAAAAGAAAATGAGCATCGTGGACACTACAGGAAAGTCCTCTTCGGATAAGCAGGCCATTTCGGTCAACCGCTTTGCCCTCTTCTCCGAGACCATCCTCGCCGGAGTCGTTGTGCTCCTCCTATCCGTCCCCTTGGTGACGGCGCCGGCTGCCTATGCTGCCGGCGTCGCACATCTTGAGCGGCACCTCAGCGGAAGGGATGACTCCMTTCGGAGCCTTTGGGGCAACTTCCGCCGTGCGCTTCCCGGCAGTTGGAAGATCGGAATCACGACGGCGGCAGCCGCCGTCGTGATTGTCCTTAACCTGTTGCTCGCACTGGTGGGTCAATTGCCCGGGCGGGCACTGATTCTGCCGGCGACCTTGATTCTGGCGGTCGCAGCCGCCGTGCTCCTGCTCAGGATCGCCGGCAGCTGGAGTGGCGGAGTGATCTGGGACGGCGACGCCGGCCGGAAGTCCGTGGATCTTCCCGGTCCACAGCAGCAGTGGCGGCTTGCCTACTCCCAAGCCAAGGCTGATTCGTTCCGTGATTGGAGCGGTTCGCTGTTGCTCCTCGGGGCCGTTTTCGTGGCAGTCGTTTTCGTGTGGATGCTGCAGGCGCTCTTCGTGATTGTTCCCGGCATGCTGATTCTTGCCGCTGCTGCCGTCAAGATCCGGGCCGCCAGCCGCGCCCAAGACTGAAAGTGGATCCGATAACCCGCTGAATCGAGCCGATCACACTGTGTCACCGCGCACCCAATCCGGGTCTTCCACCAAAGCAGCCATTAGTCGCTCCACAGAGACTTGGTATTACCCGCTCCGGCACCATAATTACCGGATCTTCGTAACGCTTTCGCTCGTCGGCAGCGGCGGAGTGTGGATGCAACGACTTGCCCAAGACTGGCTTGTCCTGCAGCTCACCGGAAGCCCGGCCGCTGTGGGGTTGGCTGTTGCACTTCAATTCCTGCCGATGCTGGTGGTTGGTCCTATCAGCGGTGTGTTGGTGGATCTCTTTCCGAAGCGCCGAATCCTCATGGTGTGCCAGTCCGTTGCTGCACTTCTGGCGGCTGGACTGGCCGTTTGGAATGCGATGGGCGGCACGGACGTGTGGGTTGTCTACGGCTCCTGCATTGCTTTGGGCATCACCAGCTCTATTGATGGGCCCGCCCGGCAAGTCTTCGTCAATGAGGTAGTAGGCGATGCCGGGCTACCCGCCGCTATCGGCCTAAACAGTGCCATAGGTCAACTAGGTGCCATGCTCGGTCCCGCCCTGGCCGGAGTCGTCATTGCCCAAGCTGGCCCGGCCGCTGCATTTGCTACGAATGCGGGGATCGGGGTGGCCGTATTGGTGATGATCGCTATTATTCGGCCAGCTGAGCTCCATCACGCACACGACCCTGATTGCCCGCCGCGGGATAGGCGTGGACAAATCCTGGCTGGCTTCGGGTACGTGAGCGCGCGGCCGCAGCTTCTGCTCATCATGCTGTTGGCGGGTCTCTTGGGAGCGTTCGGCATGAACGGTCCGGTGGTCCTTGCCGCGTTCGCTGACCGCGTGTGGCACAGCGGTCCTGCCGGATTTGGGCTCTTCAATATGGTCAGCGCCTTGGGAGCTTTGGCTGGCGCTCTCCTGGCTGCCCGGATCAAGCACTTGGGTCGCAAGGGGATCGTGGGTAGCGCAGCACTCTTCGGTCTCACGCAGCTCCTTGCCGCGCTAATGCCCACACAGGAATTGTTCGTCGTCATGCTCGTGGTGGTTGGCTTCATGACTCTCATGTTCCTCACCAGCGCGGCCACCAGCGTCCAACTCGAAGCTGGCGCCAGCGTGCGTGGGAGAGTCTTGGCCCTCTACTTTCCGCTTCTGTTGGGTGGGCATGCCTTGGGAGGCTTGCTCGCCGGCTGGCTCACGGAAGATTTCGGAGTACGTACCGCACTGCTGGTCACCGGTGCGCTGGGTATGGCTTCGGCGTTCCTGATTGGGTTCCTTCTTTGGTTGCTGGGCCGAAAGCGGAGTTTTGACCGAGCCGGTTAAGGTACTGGGCTCGTTAAGGTGCTGGGCTCGGCAACGGACTGGGCGGGGAACCTAGCGCGCCGAAACCTAGCGCGCGCCCGGAACCTACGGCACTGTAAACCTCCTGCGCGGAGAACTTATTGAGTGGAGATGCGTCGAGCCAGTGGACGTGCTGGTGGTGCTTGTAGCGGGTTTTTGCGTTGGCCCAGTTATCCCCTTGGAGCTGATCCCTTGACGCAGTTGAATTGGCGCGTTGCAGTAAGAAGCTCTCCCAAAGTGAGGTCGATGCTGGGAACCACGTTCCGGAAGGTGCCGGTGAAGATGGTGGCGGTGAAGTTGCTGGCGCGTCAGGCGTCGCCGGGGCGCCCGGATGCCCTGGCAGGGGTGGGGCTTTGGATTGGTAGCTGTGTCCTGTGGGAGTGCTGACTTCCAGTTCATGTCGCCCGCCAGGGATTGTTTTCACGTTCCAGCCGGGGTTTTCTTTGGTGTGGTTGCAGGCTTCGCAGAGCCCCGCGCCGTTGGCCAGGCTCGTGGCGCCGCCGTAGTGCCAGGGAACCACGTGGTCTATGTGGCGGATGGGCGCGTCGCAATACGGTGTGCGGCAGGTGTCGTCGCGGGTTTCGATGAAGCGGCGCATTCCGGGTGGGAAGAGCCGGGCTTTGGAGTCCATGGCCAGCAGTTCACCACTGGCTGGTGCTGTGTATAGACGGCGAAGCAAGACCCTAAGGTCCTCGCGGTCCGTGCGTTTCATACCCGAGTTGGCCTGCCCGGATTTCGCTTGGTTGTCGGTCCCGGCCTTTCCCACAACCCCGGCCTTTCTCACAACTCCGGCCTCGCCGCTGGTTCCGCTCTGACCATTGATTCGCGACTCCCCGTCCGTCTGGACGGCCCCGGGTGCTCCGTCTGCCTGGTTGCTGCCTCCGGCGAGGAGCGTTCTGGCCCATTCGGCGGGGACGATTCCGTAGCCTTGCAGCCGTGCTGGTTCGCTGTCGCCTTGGAAGAGGGTCCGGTCGGTCATGACGAGCTGCACATCAACACCGCTGATCCCGTCTGGGGTGCCGGTGAGGCGTTCGGTCAGGGTGTCGGCCATGACCTGGCCGCGGGTCCGGGTGTCCCCGCCGGAGCGGGCCGAGTCGGCGTGCCGGGTGAGCGCGGCATACGCGGCGACGCCTTGAGCGACCGGGAGCAGTGCGGTGAGGATGGTCATGGTGTCCGGGGCCGGGCGTAAGCTGACGTGCCGCTCGGACGCGGCATGGGCTGCGCGCTGGGTCACCGAGCGGGGGTCCCGCCGGTAAGCGGCGGCTCGTGCGGCGTCGATGATGGTCTTGTCTCCCGCGCCGTCGAACGTTCCGGTGTCGGGGGCGAGTTCCTCATCGACCGCTGCCCGGTCTTCGACGGACAGGCACGCGGTTTCCTTCACCAACAGAGTGGCGCGCCATTCGTTCAGGTGCCCGGTTTCCAGGGCGGCCATGGTGCGCGGCATTTCCGAGACCAGTGCCTTGGCCAGTCCGAGGAGCCGGGACCCTTTGTTCGGTGATTCGCGCCGGGCCAGTGCGATCTGCGCACCCACACCCTGACCACGCTCCGAGGAGGAGACACCGGCAGAGGCTTGTTCGCGGCGCTGCGCCAGGTCAAACGCCACCGACGCCCGCGCCTGCAAAGCCGCGATCGCGGACTTCACGTCCTCCAAACCACGAATCTGATCAATCAAAGCAGCACTGCCTGCACGGATGCGGAAGGAGCCCAACCTGGCGAGGAACTCCCCAACGTCAGAGCTCTCGGACTCAGAGCCGCTGGAAATCGCAGTCGCAGGCAAGGGCACACCCGAAACCACCGTGCGTGCTTGCCTTGCCCGAATCCGATCCATACCAACACTCTTCCGGAGGGGTACGACAATATAAGGCCTCGGACAATGCCTTCCGAAAAAATCGGCTATGCGAGTTTGCTAAGCGACTCCACGAACCCGCTCAACGTCCGGCAACCAACTCCTCGATAGCCTCCACGCTCAGGTTTCCATCGCTGATCCAGACCGTGTTTGTGCGGGTGAGTGACGTGCCTGCAGCGAGCTCAACCGCAGTGTCCCAAGCCAAGGCAGAACCCACGGCAGGGTACTCACTGCAGCGAACAAACCACGGGTCCGCCGATTCGGCAGGTGCGGCAAACACCAAAGTGGCCGGGCCGCCGTCGAACTCTCCGGTCCACGCAAGCCACGGCGCAACCGAGCCGTGCACAGCAGCCTCTCCCTCAGCAAAGGCGGAGAAGACGCGTGGTGAATGGTTCATGGGGAGGCGCCAGAAGAAGCCGCCGTAGCCACTAGCGGCCGCGCCGTGGGAACCTGGACTGCCCAGTGAGACATCCACGACGGCGGTAAGTTCCGTTTGGATATCGAGTCGCCAGGTGTTGGGGTCCAGATGCGTTCGCTGATAGCTCCGCTGCTCTTCGAGGACGAGTCCGCCGTCGGAAGCGAGCCAGTGGAGGTCAAGCGTGGTTTTGTCCTCTTCGCGGCGCACGCCCTGGAAATCGATCCGACCGTGGTCTCTGAGATCCAGATATCTGCCGGCAGAACGCCGATAGCTGCGGCCACCCCAGAAGTTGCTGCCGTTGACATCCTGTAGGGCGAACCCGGCGCCGAGATGCCAAACGTGGTCCACAGGCAGATGTTCCGTCACCACAATCCCTGACGGCGTCATAACCGGGTGGAGATAAGGCCGCGGTGAGAGCTCCGGTTCCAAGGCGTCGCCGGCGCGGAAGAGTGCAATGGGAGAGCCGCCTCGAGTGGCGAAAAGGGCCTCAGCGGCGGCAGTCTTCGTCCGTGCCCACGGAAGCCCGAGCTCGGAGAAGGTGGCATGCGCCCTGGTTGCCCGCTCCAGGATTTCTTCTATCCCATGAATCACGGCATGCGCCTGTTCTCCTTCACCTATCCATTCGACGTATTGCTGCGGAATGAGTGCTGGCGCGTCAGCGGTCCTGATGGCTTCAAGGACGCGCATGAACGCACCGCTTTCATCCAGGGGACTCAGCAACGGAGTGCCTTGGGACAAATGCTGGAGCAGGTTTTCGGTGAGGTCGTCACGTCCGAAGGTGTGCGTTACTTCGCCCGCTTCGGTGCGGACGGTCACGTGGTCTTCCGTGTAGCGGAACACGGCCGTCCCTTCAGTGCCGTGCAGCGTGACGTAGGGTTCCACTGACTCGGTGGCGCACAGCGTCAGGGCGCAAGTGATGGGCAGCCCGTCGACTGTCCGCATCCGAATCACGGAGGTATCGTCCGCCTCGATGTCGTTGGCCCGGTAGAGGTCCGTATCCACGCTGGCCAGGTCTTTTGCGCTGCGGGCTCCGGCGATCCGGAGCGCTGTGGCGATTGCATGAGCCAGGGGATTGGTGGCCACGCCGTCTACTACATCGACTCCGTCGATGCTTCGCCTTCCAGCCCAGCGTGAGCGTTTGTAGTAAGCGCGGTCGCGGACCCAGCGTCCCGTGGCCGTGATGCCTTTGAGTGTCCCAATGCGGGGGAGCTCTGCCGAAGCTTCCCCGTTAGCCAGTTTTTCAAGCGCGGCGAGTGCATGGGAGCCCAGGCTTTGGAAGCCGATTTGTACGCTGCGGCCAGCTGTCGCCGCGGCCTCTTGCAGCCGGATGAAGTCGCTCATGGAGGCGACGGGAGGCTTTTCGAGATACAGATGGGCCGAAGAAGCCAGCACAGAAAGAGCCAACGGGGCGTGTGTCTGGATCGGGGTCGCCACGATGATCACGTCCGGCCGATGGCCCCCGGCAAGCAGCTCATCCAGATCGGAGTGGACCACCGTTGAAGGCGGTAACGTCCCTGGGGCCGGGGGATTCGGGTCTGCGACCGCAACGAGATCCACCACGCCCTCCAACCTGAGCCTTTCCAGGTTCTGAAGATGATGGGCGCCGAATCCATGAACGCCTACCAGAGCGATCCTTGCCGGTGCAGTCCTGAGGGCGTTGGGACTTTCGGCGGACCCGGCGGAAGTGATTTCCATGATTCTCCTCTGCTGGCTGGCAACTGCTGGCCACTACCTGAAGGCGTAGTCGATAAGGCGTTTCTGAAATGGCCTGCGCTTCAGGCTATATCTCGCAAGGCACCACCGGCAAGCGCTTTCCAATAGCTGGCTCTGCAAGTGTAGCGCGATCGCCCCCGCGAATGTAACGATTCAAGTTAAGTCTTGACTGAAGGCGTGTGGTCAGTCTAGATTTCGGTGAAACCGTTTACTTGTGAGGTGGCGCACTTGGTCGAGTCCACTCTGGCTGGCATTGGTGACCGCAGTTGGAGACCAGGACAATCGTCGGCGCCAGACAAATCGGCGAATTCTGCAACGATGGAGAAAGGGAGTTCCATGACTGCTGGGGGATTTGGCTTTCGGGCATACACGTTCTTCGACACACTCCTATGGATCGCCTGCCTGAATATGCTGTGGATCGTCTTCACACTGCTGGGTGGCGTGGTGCTGGGAGCCGGGCCCAGTACCGCTGCGGCCCAAATCCTGATCCGTGAAAAGGTACAGGGAAATGCCGTGCCTTTGATGCGTCGCTATGCCAAGGAGTACTTCAAGAACTTTGGGAAGGGCAATGCCCTCGGCGTTCCCGTCTTGGTAGTTGCCGCGTCCCTTGCCCTGAACTGGGGCTACTTTTCTGCCGGCTGGGATCTGGGTTCGCAAGTCGCGTCGGCCGCGATCCTCTTGGCTGTCCTCTTTGCCGCCGGAACGTTGTGCTACCTCTTTCCCATGTTTGCCAGGTACGAGCTCACGATTCCGCAGTACTTTCTGATGTCTTCCCGGTTTGCCATGCGCCACCTCGCGGGGACCGTCATCCTCCTGTTTGTGACGGCCGCCGCCGTATTCGCCTGCCGCTCGCTTCCGGGACTGGTGCCCTTCTTTGGCGTTGGCGGCTGGCTCTATCTCACCGGCTGGTTGTGCGACAGGTTCTTTACTGCCAATGACGACGCCATGTTTGCCAAGGAAGCGGGCCATGCGGCAGCAGTTGCAGCTTCAAGTCGCGCAACCACCACCTCGACCACCCCTTCCACTGCCAAGGAGACCAGCCTTGCCTGAGATCGACCGCCAAGGCCTGCCCACGGGCGGCCGCCACATCCTCCATCGATCCCTTGACATCCAAGGGCATGCCGAACTTGTCCAAGGGCGCCCCGAACCAGGCGCAGATTCCCTTGGTGTGAGCACTAATGAAACGTATCAAGACGAGAACGGGCAGCACCTGTGGAGCCTGAAGCGCTTCCCTGGCGTATCTCCGGAATCGTCGATCGACAACAACCCCGAAGAAGTGGAGTAGGAAAATGTTCCGTAGAAAACCAACGCTTGCGGCCGCCGTCATCGTCTCTGCCGCCTTGGCCCTGACCGCCTGCGGTGGCGAAGCGCCGGCGTCGGACCTCTCAACCGTCAAGATCATGGCACCCTTCCTGGAGGCGCAGCCGCCCTCGCCCGATGGCGCTGTGCAGAAGAAGCTTGAAGAGCTCACAGGCAAGGACATCAACATCTCGTGGGCGCCCAACGCCTCCTACGAGGACAAGATGAACATCACCTTGGCCTCCTCCGACATCCCGCACGTCCTGGTGGTCCAGGGCAAGTCGCCGGGCTTCGTCAAGAACGCCGAAGCCGGGGCGTTCTGGGACCTCACCGATAAACTCAAGGACTACCCGAACCTGAAGACCACATTCCCCGAAGTCCAGCAGAACGCCAGCGTCAATGGCAAGGTTTACGGCGTTTTCCGGGCCCGTAACCCGATCCGTGCCGCCGTGATGTTCCGCCAGGATTGGCTGGACAAGTTGGGCCTGAAGGCTCCGCAGACCACAGAAGACCTGTACAAGGTGGCCAAGGCATTCACCGAGCAGGATCCGGATGGCAACGGCCAGAACGATACTTATGGCATCACCATTCCCAAGTGGGGCGCCCTGGGCACCAACAGCCCCTACGACATGATCGAGACCTGGTTCGGCGCCGGAAACCGCTGGACCGAGCGCGACGGCAAGCTGGTGCCGAGCTTCGAAACCGAGGAATTCCTGGAGGCCGATCGCTTCATCAAGAAGATGGTGGACGAGAAGCTCATCAACCCCGACTTCGCCACCTTCGATCCCACCAAATGGAACGAGCCTTTCTTCAATGGCAAGGGCGGCATTATTGTCGACGTCGACTCCCGGGTCAGTGTGCTGATCAACCTTTTCAAGCAGGCCAACCCGAGCGACTTCCAGAACAAAGTGGGCTTCGTAGGCAGCCTGAAGGGCCCGGACGGTGAACTGCACGCCCACCCGACCGACGGCTATTCCGGCTTCCTTGCCATCCCCAAGTCCAGCGTCAAAACCGAAGCCGACCTGAAGAACGTCCTGACGTTCTTGGACAAACTCAACAGCAAGGAAGTTGCCGTCCTGATGAACAACGGCATCGAGGGCGTCAACTTCACCGTAGAAGAGGGCTTGGCGGCCACCATCAAGCCGGAAACGCCGGAGGGCAAGGTAGTCAACACCGACATCAAGAGCTACGCGCAACTCGGAACCAACGTCACGGGGAACAACTTCTACCCAGTGAAGCAGGCGTCCGAGTACGAGCAGAAGGTCTTTGACGACCGCGTGGCAGTGATGGCAAACGACCTCAAGAGTGCCGTGTACAACCCGGCCGCGGCCTTCGTTTCCCCCACGTATGTCGCCAAGGGTGCACAACTGGACAACATCGTGGCCGACGCCCGCATTAAGTACCTGGCTGGGCAGCTGGACGAGCAGGGCTTAAAGGATGCCATCAAGCTGTGGAACACCAGCGGCGGTGACAAGGTCAAAGAAGAAATAAACAAGCTGTGGCAGGACACCAAGAAGTGACCGCCCCGGTCGTCGAAGCCAAAGCCCCGGAGCGGGCGGCCAGCAAGCCGCCCGCCCCGGCGCGGCGACGCAGCTTTGCAGTCCACTTCGCGCACTACAAATGGTTGTATCTGCTGCTCCTGCCCGGCGTCGTGTACTTCGCAGTGTTCCGGTACGGTCCCATGTACGGTGTTTCCATCGCCTTCAAGGACTACGTTCCGTTCCTGGGCGTCAACGGCAGTCCTTGGGTGGGTCTGACGAACTTCACCGACTTCTTTGCCAACCCCGACTTTCCGAGGTTGCTGGGCAATACACTGATCCTGGCGTTCCTGAACCTGGGGATCGCCTTTCCGCTGACCATCGTCCTGGCATTGCTGCTTAACGAAGTCCGGCTTTCGGTACTGAAGCGGACGGTCCAGACGCTCGTCTACATCCCGCACTTCCTGTCATGGACTATCGTGGCGTCGCTGAGCTTCCTGCTCTTCGCCCTGGACATCGGACCGTTGTTCCAGTTCGTCAACGGATTGTTCGGCACCAACGTGGATATCCTGTCCGATCCGAACTGGTTCCGGCCGCTGATTGTGCTTCAGGAGATCTGGAAGAACACCGGTTGGGGAACCATCATCTTCCTGGCGGCACTGGCCACCGTGGACCAGGACCAGTACGAGGCCGCAATCATCGACGGCGCCGGCAGGTTCCGGCGCGTCTGGCACATCACCTTGCCGGGCATCCGGTCCACGATCATCGTGATGCTCATCCTGGCCATCGGGCAGATGCTCAACACCGGCTTTGAGCAGATCTACCTCATGACCAACGCACTCAACCGCAGCGTGGCCGACGTCTTCGATACCTACGTGTACTTCGTAGGCATCACACAAGGCGCCTACAGCTACAGCACCGCCGTCGGGCTTTTCAAGTCCTTGGTGGGCATCGTACTGATCTTCGGCACCAACTGGCTGTCCAAGCGGTTCAACCAGAGCGGACTTTTCTAATGAAGATTCACAACACGCGCGGCGGGCGGATTTTCGATGCCGCCAACTACGTCTTCCTCACGCTGATCGGCATCATCACCCTGTTGCCCTTCGTCTACGTCCTGGCAGGATCCTTCGCCAACGAAGCGGAAATTACCCGGCGGGCGTTCTTCGTCTGGCCCGAGCAGTTCACGCTGGGGGCGTATGAATACATTTTCTCCACGCCGTCCTTTACCCGGGCCCTGATCACCACCGTGCTGGTCACGCTGGTCGGGACCTTGGTGCAGTTGGTTCTCACGGTTACGATGGCCTACCCGCTGGCGAAACGTGGACTTCGTGGCCGGAAACTGATCCTGTCCCTGGTGGTTTTTGCCATGGTCTTCTCAGGCGGCATGATTCCAACGTTCCTGCTGGTGAAGGACCTGGGCCTGCTGAACAGTTACTGGGCGCTCATCCTGCCTGCGGCCATCAACCCCTTCAGCCTGATCATCATCAAGAACTTCTTCCAGGAACTCCCTGCCGAGCTCGAGGAATCGGCCAAGATGGACGGCGCTACGGAAATCGGAATCCTCTGGCGGATCCTGCTGCCGCTGTCCAAACCGGTGCTGGCCACGTTTGCGCTGTTTTATGCGGTGGGTATTTGGAACGACTTCATGTCGCCCTTGCTCTACCTGAGCGATAACAACATGTGGACCCTGCAGATGTACCTGCGCCAGGTCACGGCGGCCTCGGATCTCCTTGGCACCGGCAACGTGGATCCGTCGTACATCCCGCCGGAGCAAGGCATCAAGTTCGCCGTGATCGTGGTGGCAACCCTGCCCATCCTCATCTTCTATCCCTTCCTGCAGAAGCACTTTGCCAAGGGAATGCTGATCGGTTCGGTTAAGGGTTAAAGGCTTCGGCTGACGAAAGGAGAATCATGAAAATCCTCCTCGCGGGCGACTCCACCGTGGCAGCCTGCCCCAGTTACGAGTACCCGATGAGCGGTTGGGGAGCCCACCTCGCGCCCGAAACCTATTGGTGGGCTGCGGTCCATAACTATGCCAAGGGCGGTGCCACGACGGAGTCGTTCCGCGATGAAGGCCTCTGGTATCAGCTGCTGGGCCAGACCGTGAAGGGCGATCTCGTGCTGATCCAGTTCGGGCACAACGACCAAAAGCGCGCCCATCTCGCTGCCCGGACGGGCTACGCCGACAATCTGAAGGCAATGGTGGCCGACGTCCGTTCCAAGGGCGGCATTCCCCTTCTGTGCACGCCGGTGGAGCGCCGGCATTTCACGGACGGACGCCTCGACGTCACCCTGGGCGAATACCCTCTGGTGGTTCGCGAGTTGGCGGTTGAGCTTGGCTTGGATCTCATCGACCTCAATGAATGGACCCGCGCGCTGTACCAGGAGCTGGGGGCGGAGGGTTCCAAGGAGTTGTTCTTCCACTTTGCTCCTGGGGAGCATGCGTACTGGGCTGGCGGCCTTGAGGACAACACACACTTCCACGAGAAAGGGGCCAAGCGGATTGCCGGTTTCGTCGCGGAGCAGCTTGAGTCCCTCGGCTACGGACTGGTGGCCACCCTCAACCTGGGGGCGAAGGCCTGATGTATTCCAACCCTTTACGAGGTCCCTCGGATATCGCTGGTTGGATCGCGGAGGGGCCGGTTCAGTTGGAAATTTACGACGACGGCGGGCCGGCCTTGGTCCCGGAGGGAACCGGCAGTTCGGGGCCGGCTCCCGCAGAAAGCACAGCCCTGCTCCTTTCCGGTTCCCTCGATCCCGAGGAACACGGAGATCACGCCCACTGGACTCTCTGGTGCCCCGAGGAACTCCCGGACCACGTCAGGATCAGGTGGGAGTTCCTTCCGCTTGAGGAGCCAGGCCTGGCCATGGTCTTCTTCTCTGCGCGGGGGCACGGGGGCGAGGATCTGTTCTCTCCCGACTTGGCTCAGCGCACGGGCTTCTACCCGCAGTACCACTCAGGGGATATGGACGCGCTCCACATCTCCTACTTCCGCCACAAATACGCCGCCGAGCGGGCCTTCCGGACGTGCAACCTGCGCAAAAGTGCCGGCTTCGAACTTGTAGCGCAGGGAGCAGACCCGCTTCCTCCAGCCGAAGATGCGGATGGGTTTTATCGGATGGAAGTCATCAAAGATGGTCCTCGCGTGGCCTTTTCGATCAATGGCTTGCCCTTGTTTGACTGGGTGGACAGCAGTCAGGAACCCCTGGGCGGCGGCTACTTCGGAATCCGCCAGATGGCCCCTTTGCGGGCGGCCTACCGAAACCTCTCCATCACACCTCTTTAGCTTCCCGTCCCCGTGACGGGCGACACACTCCCATGACGTAGGATGTCCTCATGCCTCTTTTCGACCTTCCCCTCGAGCAGCTCCGCAACTACACCTCCAGCGCAGTTCCGCCTGCTGATTTTGAGGCCTTTTGGGAGCGCACCATCGCCGAGGCCCGGACCTTGCCGCTGAATGCTGTGTTCGAGCCCGTTGACAACTACCTCAGCGTCATCGACACCTTCGATGTCACGTACTCCGGCTTCGGTGGGGACCGCATCAAGGGCTGGCTCCACGTTCCTTCGCATCTTGAACCAGGGCAGCAGCTTCCCGTCGTCGTGGAGTACATCGGCTACTCCGGTGGACGCGGACTGGTCAACCAAAACACACGGTGGGCGCAGGCTGGATACGCCCACTTCATCATGGACACCCGCGGTCAGGGCTACGGGGGCGTATCCGGTGACACGCCGGATCCGCATCCATCAGCCGGCGGCATCAACTATGCAGGCCTGATGACCCGGGGAGCTGACCATCAGGACGATTACTACTTCCGCCGGGTCTACGTGGACGCCTTCCGTGCGGTAGAAGCGGCGCAGAGCCATCCCGCCGTCGACCCTTCCAAAGTGGTGCTCGCCGGAATCAGCCAAGGTGGTGGCATCACGGTGGCGGCCGCCGGGCTGGTGGCCGGAAGGCTCGACGGCGTGATCGCCGCGCTGCCCGACGTCCCGTTCCTGCAGGACTTTCCTCGTGCGATCGACATTACGCCGCGAGGGCCATACCCGGAGATCGCTGGCTTCCTGGGCCGTCACCGTGACAAGTATGAGCCCATGCTTGCCGTGCTGAACTACTTCGATGGAGTCCATTTGGGCCGGGCAGGCACAGTGCCTGCACTCTTCTCTGCCGCCCAAATGGACGACATTTGCCCGCCGTCAACCGTGTTTGCGAGCTTCAACAATTACGGTCTTTCGGGAGGTGCGCCCGTCAAGGACATCGAGGTATACCGCTTCAACAACCACGAGGGTGGCCAGGAGCACCAGTGGATCAAGCAGCTCCAGTTCCTTCGCAAACTTTTGTCATCATGACGGACCCAATTTGCCCGGTTTGACGAACCGCGGCTATGGTGTGGCTATGACTAACCGTTGGTATGCGTATTTTTCGTTGGCTCTGGAGGGGCCCGCGTCTAACTGACACGCATCCAACTTTCCTTCAGAGCCAGCAGGGCAGAGATTATTCTCTGCCCTTCGCCATATCCGGCGGGTTCTGAAAAGGGGCCCGCTCCGCATCCGGAACAGGACCCACAAATGACCAGCATCGCTGCAGAATCCACCGAGACACTCGATAACGAGGCACTCCCCGCTGCCGGGAAAGCTTCCCAGCCCGCCACCTCCAACCTGCGCGTGGCCCGCTTCGAGCCGCTTCCGGCCCCTCAGGACCTCATCGCCGAGTTGCCGCTGGACGCCCGCTCAGCTGCCGTCGTCGACCGTGGCCGAGATGAAGTCCGGGCCATCATGGACGGCGTGGACGACCGCCTGCTGGTAATCGTCGGGCCTTGCTCCATCCACGATCCCAAAGCCGGACTGGAATACGCACGTCGGCTGGTCAGCCAGGCGGAGAAGCACAAGGAAGACCTGCTGATCGTCATGCGGACGTACTTCGAGAAGCCCCGCACCACAGTCGGCTGGAAGGGCCTCATCAACGATCCCCACCTGGACGGCAGCCACGATATTGCCGCAGGACTGCGGGCAGCCCGCGGCTTCCTCAAGGAGGTCACCGCGCTGGGACTGCCCACCGCGACCGAATTCCTCGAGCCCATCAGCCCGCAGTACATGGCCGACCTCGTCTCCTGGGGTGCGATCGGCGCCCGCACCACCGAAAGCCAGATCCACCGTCAGCTCGCCTCCGGGCTGTCCATGCCCATCGGATTCAAGAACGGCACCGACGGCGACCTCCAGGTGGCAATCGATGCCTGCGGCGCGTCGGCCGCTGAACAAGCCTTCCTCGGAATCGACGACGACGGCCGCGCCGCTCTCGTGGCGACGTCCGGCAACCCGGACACCCACGTGATCCTGCGCGGCGGACGCAAGGGTCCAAACTACTCTGCCGACGATGTTGCAGCTGCTTCGGCCAAGCTCGGCTCCAAGGGGCTGAACCCGCGCTTGATTGTGGACGCGAGTCACGCCAACAGTGGAAAGAGCCACCACCGCCAGGCTGAAGTTGCCTTGGAAATCGGTGCGCAGCTTGAGGCGGGGGAGACTTCGCCGATTGCTGGCGTCATGCTGGAGAGCTTCCTCGTGGGAGGGGCGCAGAACCTGGATGTGGCCAAGCAGCTCGCGGGGGAGCAGGAGCTCGTTTACGGCCAGAGCGTCACCGATGCCTGCATGGAATGGGACGTCACCGCCTCGGTGCTGGAACAGCTCGCTGCGTCTGCCCGGAAGCGCCGGCTGGTCTCGGGGGAGTAGCCGGGGAGTAGAGTCCCACTTAGCGGAAATGCTTTCACATTGGTCACTTCAGCCTCTAGAGTATCTAGCACATGGTTGTTTGATGGCTCAGCATCGGCACACCGTTCTACTGGGGGTGTCCTGTCCAGCTGAGAGCAAAGGAATATGGGAAATGTCCGCGGAGACTAACTTCTCGAATGCGCGTTTCATGACTGTGGCTGAAGTAGCCGAGGTCCTGCGTGTTTCCAAAATGACTGTGTATCGTCTGGTCCACTCAGGGGAAATGCCTGCCGTCAGGTTTGGCCGTTCCTTCCGGGTGCCTGAGGAGGCCGTGGCCCAGTACCTCAAGGGTGCTGTGGTCGACGGACAATCGGAGACCGCCTGAGGTCGCCGGGGTCCGTCCCGCGGACCGTGGTCACGGGGTGCCCCTTTGAAGCGGTACTCTGTTAAGGAACGTTTTACGTCAATGTAAGAATCTGTCAGTTGTACTGTCTGCTGCTAGTCCGCGGATCCGTTCCAACAGACAGGACCTTCATCTAGTTTGTAAGGAACTTTCGTGGGTTCAGTTATTAAGAAGCGCCGCAAGCGTATGGCCAAGAAGAAGCACCGCAAGCTGCTTCGCAAGACTCGCCACCAGCGCCGCAATAAGAAGTAGAGATACTTCACCAAGCGTGAATGCCCGTTGCCTTCCAAGGCGCGGGCATTTTTGCTCTCTCACATCCCGACGCTTGTGCCCGGATGTTTTCTCATGTCCTGACGCTTCTGGCCGGATGTTCTCTCACGTCGTGGCGCTTCTGGCCGGACGTTCTCTCACATCCCGACGCTTCTGGCGTGCGCTCGTCAAGTTTTTGAGACAGTTCTCGTTGTTGTTGGTTAGGCGGCCAGGGGTTGCTGGGCGGTGGTGTGGTGGTTTGCGTGGGCTGTGGCGGGTGGGAGGCCGCCGGCGCGGCGGTTGGGTCGGCGGCGGTTGTACCAGCCCTC
>NZ_JBFTIL010000021.1:0-144542 GCF_056394745.1 Paenarthrobacter sp. 10N417 | reverse complement strand
CCCCTCGGATGGACAGATCCCACTCCAGGACACCCTTGCGGGGCCAGTCACTTACTGAGTCACATCCAAGGGGCAGCACGGCCAATACCCACTCTGCCAGCCAGTCCCAGACCAGCCACAACAATCCTCACAGTCACTTACAGCCCATTCCGGAGGGATTATTGGGCTATAAGTGACCCCGCGTTGTTTCTTTAAAGCAGGAAGCCCCACCCGGCGAACCGGACGGGGCTTCCACAAGCAAGACGAGTTACTTGAGGGTAACCGTTGCGCCAGCTTCTTCGAGCTGAGCCTTTGCCTTCTCTGCGGCTTCCTTGGTGGCGCCTTCGAGAACAGCCTTCGGTGCGCTGTCAACCAGGTCCTTGGCTTCCTTGAGGCCGAGGGAGGTGATGGCGCGAACTTCCTTGATCACTGCGATCTTCTTGTCGCCAGCAGCTTCGAGGACGACGTCGAAGTCGGTCTTCTCTTCAGCAGCTTCAGCAGCACCGCCGGCAGCGGGGCCAGCAACTGCAACAGCAGCAGCCGTAACTTCGAAGGTCTCTTCGAAGAGCTTGACGAACTCGGAGAGCTCGATGATGGTCAGTTCCTTGAAAGCTTCAATGAGCTCTTCGTTGCTGAGCTTCGCCATGGTGGCGTCCTTCCATTAGTCGGTGCAGGTTCGGACAATGCCGCTCCATGCACCTGAGTTTGATTGGGGGGAGAACTTAGTTCTCTTCGGTTGCAGCTTCAGCGGCTTCGGCCGGAGCCGCAACCTCTTCAGCAGCAGCCTCAGCGGCCGGAGCTTCGTCAGCGGCCGGTGCAGGTGCGCCGCCCTCTTCTTCAAGCTTGAGGCGCAGGGCATCGATGATGCGTGCGGCAGAGGATGCGGGGGCCTTGAGGACACCAGCAACACGTGCAAGCTGCAGCTCGCGGGACTCCAGCGCTGCCAGTGCGGCAACACCTTCTGCGTCCAATGCCTTGCCTTCGAAGTAACCGGTCTTGATAACCAGCTGCTTGTTGGTCTTGGCAAAGTCCGTCAGGCTCTTGGCAGCAGCAACAGCGTCGCCCTTGATGAAGGCGATTGCAGTGGGGCCGGCAAGCTGATCGCCGAACGCGTCGACTCCAGCTTCCTTGGCTGCAATGGCGCTCAGGGTGTTCTTGACGACCGAGAACTTGGTGTCCTGGCCGAGCGCAACACGCAGTTCCTTGAGCTGTGCAACAGTGAGCCCGCGGTATTCGGTCAGGACAGCCGCGTTCGATTCCTTGAAATCGTTGGTGATCTCTGCAACAGCGGAGACCTTGCTAGGCGTTGTCATAACCCTCCTTCCGGGGAATAAAGCCGGTCTTCCGGGTCCCCGCTCACGAGAGCTAAAACTAAAAACGCCCCGCGCAGATGCACGGGGCTTGGCTCAACACAGTTTGCACTGTGGAGACTTGCTTCGTTCACCTGCGTTGGCCGCCCTATGTTCAGGGTCCTTCGTCAAGGAATGCACTTTGTTCTCAGGGGCGTCGCTGCAGAATTGAGCTGCGCTCGAAAGAGTGGATTCCCATCAACCGACGGTCTTTGGTACTTCAAGGTTACGGGAGAGGGATCAGCAAACCAAATCGACGCCGCTGTGCCCGGTGGGATGCCTAGCTGCCTACTCCGACGACGTGATCCTCGGCCCGCGGCCGGGAAGCTCCTTTTGCCATAATCCGGTGACTCCCGCCGTCGTAAATCCCAATTGCTTGTTCACGGTCAAGAGGTACCGGTTTTCCGGTGCGTTCCAGGTGTAAATGACGCGGGCATCGGGAAATTGCTCACTGAGCCTTTCCATGTTGGCCACCTTGATCAGCAGTCCCAACTTATTGCCGCGGTGTTCCTGCAGGACCAAAGTATCGTCCTGGAAAACGACGTCCTGACGGTGCGCGAGGACGCTGATCGTGGTGAGGCCGGCCAGCCGCCCGCTCTCAATATGCTCGACGGCGGTAACCACCGTCCGCCGACCCTGCGCCAAGGCGGCGTCTTCGGTTTCGCGCAAAACGGCGGCATCGAAGACCATACCGGAAACCTCAACGGCGGAGTCTTCTTCCTCGCCGTCCTCTCCGTGGACAACCTCACCCGCAGCGTTTTCCAGCTCCGCCACGGCCTCCAGCCAAGCCTCAGGGCAGCGATCAGTCCAGTGGTGCAGCCTGTAGCGGCCAGCGTTCGCTTCCTCGGCCTCGGCTTGAAGATCCGCAACCAGTTTGGAGTCAAGAGGCAACACGCAGGAACTGAATTGCTCGATGTGCTGAAGGGTGTAACCGGCCCGCTGGGCAAAGTCCACTTCCCTGCTGCTGACAGGAAGGAAACCCGGGCCGCTGCCGGGAATCAATTGGTCTTCAGGTATCTCTGTAAGCGAGGTCGCCGGATGGTTCGTGTCCACCAAAACCATGGTGCGGCCCTCTGAACGTGCCAGCTGCTCCGCAGCCTCCAGGAGCTGGCGTCCGACGCCCTGGCTTTGGTAGTCCGGCAGGATATCCAGCGTGAACTCCGCCAGGTCCATGTTGTCCGCGAGCGGCAGCGCAATGTCCACTGTTCCCACGATGACCCCGTCCACCTTGGCCACCAGGATGATCTGGCGCTCATAGGGGTCGGAGAATTCAAGCAGCTTCTCCAGGGGCGTGTACGCCAGGTCATCGCTCCCCCAGGTCTGCATCCGGACCCGTCGCGCCACTTCCACGGCGTCAAGGAAATCCCCTGCTTTGGGGCTGTCCAGATTCTCCGGCACCCATAGCTGCTCGACTACAACGGTCTTCGCCTCGTCTACAGTCATCCCAGCCGTTTCTGCCATTCGCCTTCAAAACCGGAAGGCTTGAATCCAAGGGCGATATTTATGGCCAGCATATGCCGGTTTTCACTGGCGTTCCACGTCATGACGCACGTGGCGTCCGGCCAAAGATCTTCTGCACGACGAAGATTGGCGATTTTGACCAGCATGCCAAGGCCGTGTCCCCGGTGTCCGGGAGCCACCAGTGTGTCCTCCTGGCTGACGACCGCCGGCAACGCGTCACGGTGGGTCAGGACCGTATAGGCAGCCAACTCCCCGCTTGTGTGGTGCTGGGCAGCAGCTACAACTGGGTCCACGCCACTTGCCCGCCATGTCGATTCCTCACGCCGAACCCGCACGGCGTCCCACTCTTCGCCTTCCCATCCCAGACCGGCGATGGGTACCTCCGTGCTCATCAGGCTCTTGAGCTTGGCAAAAGTGTCCACGAGTTCGTCCGGGCATTCGTCCGTCCACCCGATGACGTCGTATTCCGTTGCCCGGCGCATCGCCTCGACTTCGAGTTCAATCAGGTGCGCCTCATCAACCGGCAGGGCCAAGGTGCTGCTGGTTTCGACCTGTTCCAGGGAATAACCATGGTGCAACGCAAAGCGGGTCGATGCCGCGTTCAGTGGAACGCCACCCGTGCCTGACTTTGCCTTCAGCAGCGCCTCCCCGGCAAGTACGGGGGCGATCGGCTCCCCACAGTACCCGTCAAGCGAAGTGCGGCTCCGCTCCACTGCCGCCTGCTCAAGGACTTCCAGGATACTCGTCCCGATCCCGCGCCGACGGAAAGCGGCGTCCACGAGGACGTCCACTCCCGCCGTCGTCGTGTTCTCGCTCAACGGCAGCGTCAGCGAACCGCTGCCCACCACAACGCCGTCCAAGCGGGCCAGGTAGACCTGCCGCTCCTCGTATTCGTTGCCCTGCCAGAACATGAACGACTCGGCCAATGTGGCCGAATGATCCATGTTCCCCCACAAGGCAAGCTCATGGGCGATCCGTAACGCATGGAAGGCTTTGAAGTCCGCTGACGCATTGGCCTCCGGAGCTTGCAGAACGGGAAGCCTCCCTATGGTGAGCCCGCCGTTGGCGGAAAAGTTCGACGACGGTGCCACGCCCCACAGCCTACGGCCGCCTCTGGTGCCAAACAAGTGACCAACCGCCGATGCGAACCCATGAAAAAGGGACCGCCCGGCAATGCCGGACGGTCCCTCTCAGAGTTAGTACTCGCGATGCTTATGCGTCGGTGAGAACCTTGGTGACGTTCGGGTCAACGGTGATGCCCGGACCGAACGTGGTGGCAACAGTAGCCTTCTGGATGTAGCGGCCCTTGGAAGCGGACGGCTTCAGACGAAGGACCTCTTCCAGTGCAGCTGCGTAGTTCTCAGCCAGCTTCTGGACGTCGAAAGACACCTTGCCGATGATGAAGTGCAGGTTCGAGTGCTTGTCGACGCGGAAGTCGATCTTGCCGCCCTTGATGTCGTTGACAGCCTTGGTGACATCCGGGGTAACCGTACCGGTCTTCGGGTTCGGCATGAGGTTACGCGGGCCGAGGACCTTACCGAGGCGGCCAACCTTACCCATGAGGTCAGGGGTTGCCACGGCGGCGTCGAAGTCGGTCCAGCCGGCTGCGATCTTTTCGATCAGGTCATCGGAACCAACGAAGTCGGCGCCGGCAGCGATTGCTGCCTCAGCCTTGTCGCCTGTTGCGAAAACGAGGACGCGGGCGGTCTTACCGGTGCCGTGCGGCAGGTTGACGGTGCCACGGACCATCTGGTCAGCCTTACGCGGGTCAACGCCCAAACGGAAAGCGACCTCAACGGTTGCGTCGAACTTGGAAGGGTTAGTGTCCTTCGCGAGGGTGATTGCCTCGAACGGGGCGTAGACCTTGTCTGCCTCGATCTTGGCTACGGCTGCCTCATATGCTTTGCTGCGCTTTGCCATGCTGCTTATTTCTCCTTGTGCAGTTGTGGTCTGCGGACCGCGCTGGGCCCTGCCACAAGCCGCGGATCCGGCAAGGATCCTGCGGCATTTCAATGTTTCAGATGCCGGTTGCCCGGCGGATGAAGGCTGTATTTAGCCCTCTACGGTGATACCCATGGAACGGGCGGTACCAGCGATGATCTTGGCAGCTGCCGCGATGTCGTTGGCGTTGAGGTCTTCCATCTTGGTGGAAGCAATCTCTTCGACCTGCGCCTGGGTCAGCTTGGCAACCTTGACGGTGTGCGGGGTAGCCGAACCCTTGGCAACGCCTGCAGCCTTCTTGATGAGCTCTGCAGCCGGCGGGGTCTTGGTGATGAAGGTGAAGGAACGGTCTTCGTAGACCGTGATTTCAACCGGGATAACGTTTCCGCGCTGGGATTCCGTTGCAGCGTTGTACGCCTTGCAGAATTCCATGATGTTGACACCGTGCTGGCCAAGCGCAGGACCGATCGGCGGAGCCGGGTTAGCGGCACCTGCCTGGATCTGCAGCTTGATGAGGCCGGTGACCTTCTTCTTGGGAGCCAATGTAGGGTCCTTCTCTCAATAGCTTCCTGGGACACAGGAGCGCGTCCCAGGTTGGTGGCCGCCATGGCAAGGCGGCCGGCCGCTTCCGAACCGCAAAGCAGGCGGAACGGGAGCGAAATCTTGGAATCAGCTAGATCTTGGTGACCTGGTTGAATGCGAGCGTAACCGGGGTTTCGCGCTCGAAGATCGAGACCAGGACCACGAGGGTCTGGGACTCGGGCTTGATCTCGGAGATCGTTGCCGGAAGGGTCTCGAACGGGCCTTCCTTGACGATGACGGACTCGCCGACCTCGAAATCGACGGCCACGGGAGCCTGGTTCTGCTTGTTGACCGGCTTGCCCTTCTCGGCCTGCTCTTCTTCGAAGACCGGGGCGAGCATGGAGAAGACCTCGTCAAGGCGCAGCGGGACCGGGTTGTGGGCGTTGCCCACGAAGCCAGTGACGCCGGGGGTGTGGCGAACGGCGCCCCAGGAAGCATCGGTCAGGTCCATGCGGACCAGGACGTAACCGGGGATGCGGACGCGGTTGATCACCTTGCGCTGGGCGTTCTTGATCTCGACGACTTCTTCCATCGGGACCTGGATTTCGAAGATGTAATCTTCCATGTCCAGTGTCTGGATGCGGGTCTCAAGGTTGGCCTTCACGCGGTTTTCGTAACCGGCGTAGGAGTGGATGACGTACCAGTCACCCTCCTGGCGGCGCAGCTTGGCCTTGAATTCCTCGGCCGGATCGGCGGGGGCTGCAGCAGCGGCCGCCTCCAGCGAGACATCGGCAGCGTCCTCATCGGACTCAGCGTCTACTTCGTCGGCCTCGTCATCAGACTCAGCGTCTACGTCAGACTCGAAATCCTCTTCGGAATCATCGACGTCGGCAGATTCGGGCGCAGCAGAGTCAGCCTCCGACTCTTCCGCAGCCTCAGCCGCGGCGTCGTCCGTGCTTTCAGCGGGCCCATCCAGCTCAGCCTCGTTTACCTCAAGCTCCTGCTCAGACACTTGGTCTCCTGCTTCCTCATTGCCTAACATGCCTATTTAAATGGCTCAATTCCGCAAACCCCATAAAATTCCTGAACTTCATGGAATTTCACGCGGTTTGCGGACAGACCCGCTTAGCGGTCCGTAGCGCCTGATCCACCGAAGACCCAGCTCACTCCCGTGCCGAAGGCAAGGTCCAGCAGGGTGACGATGAGCATCATGATGACTACGAACACCAGCACCACGAGCGTGTAATTGATCAGTTCCTTGCGGGTCGGGGCAACGACCTTCTTCAGTTCGCCGATAACCTGGCGCATGAAGAGTGCAATTCGGGCAAAGAAGCCGGCATCGGCTTTCTTGGCAGGACGGCCCTTTGAGCTGCTAGCAGCCGTTTCGGTCACCTGGTCCTCACTCACCTTGCAAAGTCGTTTGACCCGGCTCTGATCAGAGCCATGGTTGCTGCGCTTGCCCCGGCGTTTCCGCCGGAACAGCTTGCGCAGGGCAGACAGGACTCGAACCTGCAACCTGCGGTTTTGGAGACCGCTGCGCTACCAATTGCGCCACTACCCTATGGATCGAATCCATGTTTCAGGCCGCACTTCAGCCTGTGGTGCTTTTCAACACCGGTGAACCAGTCTACGCAAGAACTTCGCGATAGTCGAACCGGACTAATTCCGGGCCTTCCGGCCGCTTATGAATCAATGTGAGCAGCATTATCAGTCACATTGTCCAGCAGGCGCCCGGGAGCTCCGCAGAACAGCATAAGGTAGTTTACGTCGAATCCCATCATCCAGCCCACGAGCTGCCTGCGAAGAACGGTACATAGATGTCTGCCGGAACACCTGCCGCCCGCATTTCACAACGAATCTCCGCTATTGCCGAGTCCGCCACCCTTGCCGTTGAYGCCAAGGCCAAGGCACTGAAGGCCGCGGGGCGCCCCGTGATCGGTTTCGGTGCCGGCGAACCCGATTTCCCCACCCCGGACTACATCGTCAAGGCAGCAATTGAGGCTGCTGCCCAGCCGAAGTACCACCGCTACTCCCCCGCTGCCGGGCTTCCTGAGTTGAAAAAGGCCATCGCCGATAAGACCCTCCGGGACTCCGGCTACAAAGTGGACCCATCGCAGGTCCTGGTGACCAATGGTGGCAAGCAGGCTGTCTACAACACCTTCGCCACCTTGGTTGACCCGGGCGACGAAGTCATCATCCCCACGCCCTTCTGGACCACTTATCCGGAGGCCATCCGACTCGCAGGGGGCGTTCCGGTGGAGGTATTCGCCGGACCCGAGCAGGGCTACCTCGTCACCATCGAGCAGTTGGAAGCCGCGCTGACGGACAAGACCAAGATCCTGCTGTTCGTCTCCCCGTCCAACCCGACCGGCGCTGTATACAGCCCGGAGCAGGTTGCGGAGATCGGAAAGTGGGCTGCTTCCAAGGGCCTGTGGGTTGTCACGGATGAAATCTACGAGCATCTGACCTATGACGGCGTGGAGTTCACCTCCATCGCCACCGCGGCGCCGGAGCTTGGCGACAAAGTCGTCATCCTCAACGGCGTGGCCAAGACCTACGCCATGACCGGGTGGCGCGTGGGTTGGATGATCGGTCCGGCCGATGTCATCAAGGCCGCAACCAACCTCCAGTCGCACGCGACGTCCAACGTCTCGAACATCATGCAGGTCGCCGCTGCCGCTGCCCTCACGGGTCCGCTGACCGCCGTCGACGAAATGAAGGTCGCCTTCGACCGCCGCCGCAAGGCGATCGTCGCCGGCCTGAACGCGATTGACGGCGTGGAATGCCCGACGCCGACCGGCGCCTTCTACGTGTATGCCGACGTCCGCGGCCTGCTGGGTAAGGAATTCGAAACCTCCCACGGCCCCGTGCGCCCCAGCACATCCGCAGAACTGGCCACGCTCATCCTGGACGAGGTTGAGGTTGCCATCGTTCCCGGTGAAGCATTCGGCCCCTCCGGATACGTCCGCCTGTCCTATGCTCTCGGAGACGACGACCTCGCCGAGGGTGTGCGCAGGATCCAGGAATTCCTGGGCCGGGCGAAATAGCCCAGTAGCGCTTCGGGTTGAATGCTCCTGCACCAATGATTGGTGCAGGAGCATTTCCGTTTAAGCAGCAGGATGTGGGAGAGGATCCGTCAAAAGGCCGGCGGATGTGAGAAAGGATCCGTCAGAAGGCCGGCGGATGTGAGAGAAGGTCAGAGGAGGCGGCGCTCGGCGGCCCACTTGGTGAGTGCGTGTCGACTGGAGAGCTGCAGTTTCCGGAGCACGGCGGACACATGCGTCTCCACGGTCTTGATGGAAATGAACAGCTCCTTGGCCACTTCCTTGTAGCTGTATCCGCGCGCGATGAGTCGCATCACTTCCAGCTCGCGCGCCGAGAGGCGGTCCAATTCGTCGTCCGCGATGTCCGCCGGTGCAGTGCCAAAGGCGTCCAGCACGAAACCAGCAAGCCGGGGTGAGAAGACGGCGTCGCCATCGGCCACTCGGATCACGGCATCGGAAATCCCGGCACCGGAAATCGTCTTGGTGACGTAGCCTCGGGCACCAGCCCGGATCACTGCCACTACGTCCTCGGCTGCGTCTGAAACACTGAGTGCCAGGAAGCTGGTGGTGCCCAGGAGCGCAGCGGACCCCGCAATGACCTCGCGCCCTCCGCCGCCCAGGCCGCCGGGAAGGTGGACGTCCAGGAGGACAACCTCGGGCCGGGTTTCCGCAATGACAGCGATGGCCTCCTCGACTGTGCCCGCCTCGCCCACGACGTCCATGCGGTGATCGAGATCCGCCTTCAGCCCGGAACGGAAGATCGTGTGGTCATCAACGATCACCACACGCACACTGCGCGGCTCACCGCTTTGGGAAGTGTTGTTCATTGCCGTGGTTCTCCGTTCCGTACTTCACGGTTCCGTATGTCAGTACTGCGCACATCCCCAGTCCGCTCCCCGGTGCGCACATCTCCAGTGCGCCTATCGCCGCCATCGGCGTTGAGCGAAGGGAGGGCCAGCCGCACTTCGGTTCCGTCCCTGCT
Organism: Paenarthrobacter sp. 10N417; assembly: GCF_056394745.1. Classification (NCBI taxonomy): domain Bacteria; kingdom Bacillati; phylum Actinomycetota; class Actinomycetes; order Micrococcales; family Micrococcaceae; genus Paenarthrobacter; species Paenarthrobacter sp. 10N417. The sequence goes on along the minus strand of NZ_JBFTIL010000021.1, from coordinate 135,264 downwards.
GCTGTTGATGGTTGCCGTGCCTCCGTGACGCTTCATGCGGCCGATAATTGATTCCTTGACGCCCAGCCTGTCGTCGGGGACCGCTTCCAGGTCAAATCCCGGACCGCGGTCCTTGATGAAGACCTCGGTGCTGCCTGCTGTGCTCTCCATGTAGACGGATACTGTTCCGCCAGCGTGCCGGGCCGCATTGAGCATGGCTTCCCGGGCTGCCTGGACCAGTGCCTCGTGCCTGTCCGTCATGTCGGCGTCGCCCACGGTTACCACCTCCACGGCCTGGCCGTGGGCATCCTCGACTTCGGCGGCCACGGCTTTGATCCGCTCGGCCAGCAGCCCGGCATCCTTGGCGGCATCAGTGAAGAGCCAGGACCGAAGTTCACGTTCCTGCGCCCTCGCCAGCCGAACAACGTCCTGCTCCGAGCCTGCCCTGCGCTGGATCAGCGCAAGGGTTTGCAACACTGAATCGTGCAGGTGGGCTGCGATCTCCGCGCGCTCGGTTTCCCGTACGCGGCCCGCCCGTTCAGTCTCGAGGTCCTTCCAGAACTTCAGTCCCCACGGCAGCAGGACCAAGGCAACGCCGCCGAGGACAGCAATGGACGCCAGGAGCGCCAGCCAGGTCTGCTCCCAGGATCCCGATCCGGACACCATGACCAGGACCCCGGCCACCACCAGCGCAAGGCCAGCCGCCAGGCGGACCCAGCCACCCGCCTGGTCGGCCCTGGTCTTGTCCACCAAGCCGGCCCTGCGGGTCTCGTCGAGTTGCATCCATGCGATCGCCGCGCCGCCCAGAATGGCAGCTGCGGGAATCAGCGTTCCCAAGGGCACATCGACGCCGAACTGGCGTGCAATCAGGATCGCCGCCACCAGGAGCAGGCCGGCGCCGAGCAGAATCTCCTTGCCGTACTGGATCCGCCGAAAGTTAAACCGGGAAACTGGTAACGCCCGGCTTCCCGGTTCGGTCCAACCGCCGGCCGGAGCTGCCGTGCTGCTGCCAGTAGTTGTCGCATCGAACGGTGGGCGCCCAGGCAGTGCACCTACGCCAGTTGCAATATCCCGTACCGGAAGGTTTCCACTCACCGCTGGAATGCCGGCCACTGCTGGTGCGGGTCCGGCGTCGGGCGCTTTGGGCGCATGCGGCACGGCAGTGACGTCGGGGGGAAGGCTGACTGCAGGAGCAATAGGCGACGCCGGCCGGCGGGCATTGCGGCGCGCGCTCTCATCCGCGGTGGGAACCATGGTCCAGAGCCACGCGTAGAAGGCCAGCCCCGCTCCACCGGCGAAGCAGGCAAGGACCATGCCCAGCCGGACATACTTCACGGGCCAGCCCAAATGGTCGGCCAATCCGCTGCAGACGCCGGCGATCATGCGGTCGCTGCTGCGGACCAGCGGCGGGCGTTGTACAGCGGTTGTCATGTACCAATCCAAACACGGATCAGGGTTGCCCGGACCTGAATCCGGCGTTCTTCGGGGGTCCCTCAGGGATCATTCAGGGTATCCCCCAGTAGAGGGCAGGGTACCCGGGACGGCAGGATCGAAGTATGAACGCGAACAGCATGAACCCAGAGGGATCCGGAACGCCTGGCAATGCCGGCACACCCGATCCCGACGCCAACGCCGGCACTTCCGCCGGCGCATCGGCGGGTCCCTCCGCCGGCGCCCCCGGGGAACCGTCCACCCACTCCTATCCTTCATCCGGTACCGGTCCCGCTGCACCCCATACTGCACAGCAGCAGAACTTCTTCGACTGGATCCGCAGCCAGGGTGTCCGCCGCGGGCCGGACCGCTGGATCGGTGGCGTCTCCAGCGGAGTTGCGCACCGGTTCGGCATCGATCCCCTGATTGTTCGGGGCATCTTCATCGTCCTGGCACTCTTCGCCGGCATTGGCGTCCTGCTCTACGGCCTGGCGTGGGCGTTGCTGCCTGAACCTGACGGCCGCATCCACGTTCAGGAAGCAGCCGCCGGGCGTTGGTCAGGCGGCATGACGGGTGCCTTGATCACCACGATCATCGGCCTGCCCGGCCTGGGTCGCGGATTCTGGGGCTGGGGCTGGAACGGCCTTCCGGGCGTGCTGTGGACGCTCTTCTGGGTGGGCGGCGTCATCTACCTCATCTACTACCTGGTACAACGCAACAAAGGACCGAAGGCAGCCCGGCCCATGAACCAGCAGAACTTCGCGGCCACTTCTTACGGAACGGGCACTTCCTACGCAACGGGCACCGCCTACGGAGCCCCCACGGCCTACGGAACCCCAACAGCCACCGGGACAAGCCCTGTTGCCGGGACCAGCACTCCTACCGGGACCAACAGCGGCGTGCCGGTGTACGGTCAAGGCCAGCCAGGCACAAAGCCGCAGGATCGTGCGGCTGGCCCCTACGAGCCATCAGGTCCGCGGCCTCCCTACGGCCGCACTCCTCCCTACGGACCCACTCCTCCGCAGGGCGGCCAGCCTTTTAGCGGTCAGCCCCACAACGGTGAACCCAAGCCGCCGCGCGCCAGGCGCAAGGGTCCCGGGCCAGCGATAGTAGCGGTTACTGCGGGTGTGGCACTGCTGGTTGGCGGCACCTTGAAAGCGCTGGACGCCGGCAACATCATCGAGCTCGGCACCGCAGCCAACGCCGTCGTGTGGGCAACGGGCGCAGCCGTACTGGGTTTGGGCATCCTCTTTGCAGGCTTGCGGGGACGGACCTCCGGTTTCCTCGGTTTCCTGGCAGTAGTGGCCCTGATCATCGGTGGAATCTTCAACGTTGTCCCAAGGAATGGTGATCGCTTCACCTTCCATGACGTGAACTGGGCACCAGTAAGCATCGAGCAGGCCCGGCAGGGAGTCGACGTCACCGGCGGCAAGGGAACAGTGAACCTGGACGACCTCGCCCTGATGCCTCCACTGACCACCGAAATCGTGGTTCCCGTGGACGCCACCTTCAGCAACGTCACCGTCATCATCCCGAAGGACGTACCCGTTGAGGTCAGGGCGGATATGACCTTCGGCAACCTGAACGAACACGGCTCGGACCGCGGCGGCCGCCTCCAGGACGAGCGAACGGTCTACAACGCCGAAAAGCCGGGAGCCAACCTCGTGGTGGAGATCGACGGCACATTCAGCAACGTGACCATCCAGGAAGGAAACTGACATGAGCACGAACGAGCCAAGCAAGGCACGCGAAGCAGGGGAAAACAGCAGTGATGCCAAGAACCCGGTGGACACCACTCCGCTCGCCAAGGAACCGGCACCCTCACCACGACTCCAGCCAATACCGCTCACGCCATCGCTTGAGCCCGCCTATCGGGTGGAACGGACCATCGACGACGACGAACCGCAGCAGGCGCGGATCGGCACCGTGGTGTGGGGGTTGATTGTGATTGCCCTGGCCGCTTTGTTGGTCATCTCCACCCTTGGTTGGGTGGTGCTGGACGGCACCTATGTACTGATCGGCCTCATGATCGGCGCGGGCGCAGCCCTGGTCATCGGAGGACTCCTTGCCGCCCGCAGGAGTGCGGGCAAATCAAAGACTCCTGCCGAGTAGCTGCCCACAGATCGAGACAGGTACTTACGTGACAAAGCAACCACAACAAGGAAGTCTGTAGCCATGGACAAGTTCTTCAGCATCGTCAGGGGCTTCGGCCTGAAGCGTGGACCCCAGCGCTGGCTGGGTGGCGTCTGTGGTGGCATTGCCGCGAAGCTCAGGGTGGATGTGGCATATGTCCGCGTGGCTTTCCTGCTCTTCTGCCTCTTGCCAGGACCAGCGGCGGTGTTCTATATCCTCGCCTGGCTCATCCTGCCGGACCAGAAGAACAGGATCGCGCTGGAGTCATTCATCAGCCAGCGTTCCCGTTAGGCGCGCAACGATCGGCAACTTCGACGTCAGCGACACAAAGCGCCCCGCCGCAGCGGGGCGCTTTCGTTGTTTTCAGGGAGATTTCCAATACCGCACGGCCGGGGTCAAAAGTAACCATTTGTGTCCCACCCCACATCGACGTCTACAATCGTTGGGAGCTCAGCGTGGCGCTCCAGACGTATTCCTCCAAGCCATGAGTGAGCAAACATGAAAATTGGCATTCTTACCAGCGGTGGCGACTGCCCCGGACTCAATGCAGTAATCCGGGGAGCGGTCCTGAAGGGGATCGCAATCCACGGCCAGGAGTTCGTGGGTTTCAAGGACGGTTGGCGCGGCGTTGTGGAAGGTGATGTCATCGACATCCCCCGCACCTTGGTCCGCGGTATCGCCAAGCAGGGCGGCACCATCCTGGGCACCTCACGTACCAACCCGTTTGAAAATGGTGGTGGCCCGGACGTCATCAAGGCCCACATGGAACGCCTGGGCATTGACGCCATCATCGCAATCGGCGGCGAAGGTACTCTGGCGGCAGCAAAACGGCTCACTGATGCCGGACTCAAAATTGTTGGTGTCCCCAAGACCGTGGACAACGACCTCGACGCAACGGACTACACCTTCGGCTTCGATACAGCGGTTGAAATCGCCACCGAAGCAATCGACCGCCTCCGCACCACGGGTGAGTCCCACCACCGCTGCATGATCGCCGAGGTCATGGGCCGTCACGTCGGCTGGATCGCCCTGCACGCCGGAATGGCCGCTGGTGCACACGCCATCCTTATCCCGGAACAGACGGTCAGCATCGAGCAGATCACCGAATGGGTCCAGGAAGCCCACGACCGTGGCCGCGCGCCGCTGGTGGTGGTAGCAGAGGGCTTCGTTCCGGACCACATGGAATCTCCCCACTCCGAACGCGGACTGGACACTTTTGGCCGACCCCGACTGGGTGGAATCGCCGACCAGCTCGCGCCGGAAATCGAAGCACGCACAGGCATAGAGACCCGCGCCACCATTCTTGGCCATATCCAGCGTGGCGGCGTACCAACTGCCTATGACCGCGTCCTTGCAACCCGCCTGGGCATGGCAGCCATCGATTCAGTGGTGGAGGGCCGTTGGGGCACCATGGTGGCCCTGAAGGGGACAGACATCTCCCACGTTGGTTTTGAAGAAGCGCTGGGTAAGCTCAAGACCGTTCCCCAGCACCGCTACGACGAAGCGAGTGTGCTCTTCGGCTAGTCGGCTAGGCTGAATCCATGACTCTTGAGCCCACGTCCGCTGCCATTATCCAGCTGGCGTGGGCTCGCCATTTGGGGTTCGACGACGACGCTTTCGCCGCTGCTGCTGCCCGGGCCACCACTTCTGCGGTGGACCCGAGCGACCCCTCAGACCGCATCACCCGCCTCGATGAATCGGCGCGGGCGGTTGTTTTCCTGCGCCTTTTTGGTGCCTCGGCGTTGGTGGGACCACAATGGGTCCTCGACGCAGCCGCTGGAATTCCAGACACCGAGCTTGCCCAGCATGTGACGCTGTTGACCCTCACGCGGTCGCACGGTGGACATGGCCTCGGGTCCTCAGCCTTGTTCTTTGCCGACGACCTCCCGCTCAATCAACCCTCCGAAGACCTCACGGTCTCCAGAGGCAATCCGGAGGCGATCGCGCTGGAAGGTCTGTGCCCCCCGGATGACGTCAACGAAGTGGGCCTGCAAGCCCTGGAGCACCGCTTCACCATCATGCACCCCGAAGAAGAGCAGCCCACTCCCGTGGCCTGTGGGGCCTACTCCGAGTGGGAGGGAATCCTGGCCAACATGGGCGTCCTGGTAGCACCGCCCTGGCGCCGGCGGGGCCTGGGAACGCTGGCTGCATCGATTGCTGCCCACGAGGCCCTGGCCGCGGGGCTGACGCTCCAGTGGAAGGCCGATGTCAGCAACAGCAGCGCGCTCGCGATGGCCCGTAGCTTGGGATTCGCCACTGGCGGACTCCATGCGAGCGTGCTGCTCGGCTAACAAAGAACCGAACCGGCGCAGTTTTCCGTCTTGGCTGGCACAGATCCTGCCCCTGTCCGGGTCAGGACCAGCCCAAGAATGGGCTGGTCCCCGCCGTTTGCCGCGCTACTTCCGGACAGTTTCCTGCGGAGCCTCTTTTGCAGCAGCACCGCCCCATCCTTCAACGGACTTTGGCTTCGCGAAGAACATAGCCACCACTGCTCCGAGGAGAATCGCACAGGCGGGCAGCACGATCGACTGGCTCATCGCCGTCGAGAATCCTGCATGCAGCGCCTCTGGCAGGGCACCGTTCATGGAAGCTTCGTTGGCCGGGGCTCCTGCCGGCGCCGCGGGCAACTCGGCCGCAAGCCGGGCCTGGATCAGGGCGGCAATGGCCGCAGATCCAAGGACTGCCCCGATCTGTCGGGTGGTGTTGAACACGCCCGAACCTGCGCCCGCTTGGCGTGGCTCAAGGTTTCGGGTGGTCGCATTGGATACCGGCCCCCAAATGAAGCCATTGGCAACACCCTGGAGGGCGCTGGGAAGCAGGAACATCCAAATGGGAGTATCCGGCCGCAAGAGTGAAGCTGTCCAGAAGAGCGCTCCTGCGAGGCAAACGAGGCCGAAGGACGCGAACCAGCGCGGGTTGGCTCGATCGATCAGCTTACCCACGACCGGTGCCAGGCCGCCGGAGATCACTGCCATGGGAATCATGAGCAGCGCTGATTGGGTGGGGGTCAGGCCCCGCACCACCTGGTAGTAGAAGATGGTCGGCAGCGGGAACGCCGTCACTGTGAAGCCGACAACCATGATGGTGGTGTTGCCCAGGGAGAAATTGCGGTCCTTGAACAAAGCAAGCGGCAGCAGCGGTTCCCCGCCTCGCCTGCCCAGTAGCCACTGCCAGAAGACGAAGAGCACCAGGACGACGAGCCCTGCGATGATCAAGCCCCACACGGTGACGGCGCCGGTGACCGTTCCCCACTTGTAGGTTTGGCCCTCCTGGATGCCGAAGACCAAAAGAAACATACCGACGGCGGAGAGCACCACGCCCGCGACGTCGAATGAATGGCTGTGCGTAGTCAGCTTTGGAACGAAACGCGTGACCATGACGAAAGCGACAATTCCAATAGGGACGTTGACGAAGAAGATCCACTCCCACCCCAGTCCGTCCACCAGCACACCGCCCAGAATAGGGCCTACGAGAACAGCCATGCCGGCTGTCGCTCCCCAGAGTCCCATGGCGGCGCCCCGACGGTCCGGAGGAAAAATACGTGTGATGACTGCCATGGTCTGGGGCGTCATCATGGCCGCGCCGAGTCCTTGGACTGCGCGGGCGGCGATCAGCATGGTGACGTCGCTGGAGAGGCCGCACCACAGCGAAGCCAAGGTGAAGACCACCAGGCCGATCAAGTACAGGTTCTTCGGCCCGAAACGGTCACCCAACCTGCCGGTGATGAGAAGGGGCACTGCATACGCCAGGAGGTATGCGCTGGTAACCCAGATGACGGCATTGATATCGGTGTTGAGGCCCTGCATGATCCGCGGATTCGCGACCGACACGATGGTGGTGTCGATAAGGATCATGAAGAAGCCTATGACGAGTGACCATAGCGCGGGCCACGGCTTAGCTACGTTTTCCAAGGGATTCCTTCGGCTGGTGTGAAAGTTCGGATGGAGTTGGCTCCGGTTCGCCCCAGGGCAGGATTCCGCTGCCCAACTCCTCGAGGAGGCCGCGGATCCACGCGATCTCCGTGCGACGTAATGCTTGTTGGTAGGTGATGTCGAGCCAGTACTTGCGGTCAAGGCCCTTCGCCCTGACCGCTGTTTCCGCGCTGACGAGGAAGTCGAGGTCGGCGCCGAGTGCTCCGAGCCGCTGTTCAAGGAGGCCTGCCACCACCTCTTTGGGGAGGTGGTGCGCTTCAGCAATGGCGTGCGGAAACACCGGGTAGTCATTGACGGGCGTGGAGAGCATGGCTTTAACTCCCGCGTCCAAGGCATCATGACCGGCCAGGGTGATGCGGTAGGTGGTGCGTTCAGGACGGTTGCCTTCGCGCTCCGTTCCGGTAGCCTCAACCAGTCCGTTAGCCTCCAAACGGCCCACTGCGTGGTAAAGCGTGCCCGGCCGGACCTTAACGAGCCGATCCTCATGACGGGCCATCAGTACTTGAAACATCTCGTAAGGATGCATGGGCTTTTCAGCCAGGAGCGCCAAGGATGCCACGCCAAGAGGCGTTAAGTCAGCAGCTTTCGGCACGGCAGAAACCTTTCTCACATATATTCCACTACAACTATTCCACGTGGAATATATAGACGCAAGAAAGCCCGGCTGCCGTAGCAACCGGGCTTCTCCGAACCATTCGCCCCTTAGCCGAGAAGGGCCAATATTTCGGTCCGGGCAAACATACTGGCCGCTTCGCGCGCGGTGGGAGTTCCGGCGTCGGGGTCTGCTCCTGCGTCCAGCAGCGCCCGGGCGACGCCTGTGTATCCCTTGAATACCGCCCCGGCAAGCGGGGTCTGACCACGGTCATTGGGGGTATTCACATCAGCGCCGTGGTGCAGAATCAACTGCACGGTTTCCTCATGCCCGTGGTAGGCAGCAAGCATCAACAGGGAATCACCGGACGCGTTGGTGAGCGTGGCCGGGGCACCGGCGTTCAGGTAGCTCCGAAGCATCCCGGTGTTGCCTTCGCGGGCGGCATCGAAGAGCGCATGGGCCAAGGCGACTGCTTCGTCGTCGGCGTCCCTATCGGTGTTGTCAGACTCGGCTTCGGATCCAGTGCTGTGACTCGGTTGGCTCATCGGTGGGGTCCCTTCAGGAATCCGGTTTGGCGCCCGACGACCTGGCCGGCGTCGGGGGCGACGATCACTTCCTGGGCTGCGATGTAAGGCTCCTCGCCGTCAATGACTGTCAAGGTTTCATCAGCCGGAACGGAGCGCTTGATGACAGCCAAAGCGACGGGGCCCATCTCGAAGTGCTGCGCCACAGATGTCAGAGTACCCACCTTGCGCTCCCCCGCAAATACGACACTGCCAACGGCCGGAAGCGTGTGCTGCGAGCCGTCCAGCTGCAGGAAGACGAGGCGCCGCGGCGGGTGGCCGAGATTGTGAACGCGCGCGATGGTCTCCTGGCCCTTGTAGCAGCCCTTGCTCAGGTGAACTGAAGTACGAATAAGGTCCAGCTCATGCGGAATGGTCTTATCATCAGTCTCCGCACCGAGACGCGGCCGCCATGCGGCAATCCGCAGGGCATCGGCGGCCATGGAGCCAGCCAGGGGCAGGCCTTCGACCACGGATTCCAAGTCTGCCGCCGGGACGAGATATTCGAACCATGGGCGTTCGAGCCCAGGGTGCGACTCCTCCGGGACAGTGCTGTAGGAATAGCCGCCCGGGCCTACATGCGGCCACGGATCTTCCCAAACCAAGGAGCCGGCCAGCTTCTCCATGCGCTTCGTGGCGCCAAGGACAGCCCAGTCACCGGAGACATCCGCGATCTCCACGCGCAGCATGAATTTCATCTTGTTCAACCACTCGGCCAAGGGTGCCGCTTCTGCGGACTCCACGATCAGCCAGGTGGTTTCACCGTCGTCAAGAACCCGGGCATCGAACTCGATGCGGCCCTGGACACTGAGCAACAATAATTCGCTGCCTACCCGCGGCTGGAGGTTGGTCACTTGCTGCGAAGAAAGCGTGTTGAGCCAGCTGAGGCGGTCCGGTCCGGACACGGTCACCACGCCCCGGTGCGAAAGATCCACGACGGCGGTTCCGGTTGCCAGGGCGCGTTGCTCCCGCAGCGGCTCGCCGTAGTGGGCCGCGACGCCGGCATCCAGGCCGGTGTCTTCGACAGCGCCAGGGCGCGACAACAGGGGGCTCTTGTAAGTCATATGTAGTAGAAGTCCTTGCGGCTCAGTGGTATTCCGGAACTCGGTGGTATTCCGGAATCAGCGGTATTCCGGGTTCTCGAAATCGAATCGTGTGCCGGCTTTCCATTCCTGCGGAAGGTTGCCATAGGCAGGGATGCCACCTGCATCCCTGAGGAGGCGGGCCAGGTGCATCAAGTTCCAGGACATGAACGTGGTGTTCCTGTTGGTAAAGTCACTCTCCGGACCACCGGACCCTTCGTCCAGGTAGCTGGGCCCTGGGCCGACGGGGCCGATCCAGCCGGCGTCGGCCTGCGGCGGGATAGTGAAGCCTACGTGTTGGAGGCTGTACAGGACGTTCATGGAACAGTGCTTGATGCCATCTTCATTGCCGGTGATGAGGCACCCACCCACTTTCGGGTAGAACGCCCACTGGCCCTTGTCAGTGAGTTCGCCCGAGTGTGCGTACAGACGCTCAATGAGCTTCTTGGTCTGGGAAGAGTTATCGCCCAGCCAGATGGGACCTGCCACGACCACGATGTCGGCCTCAGCGACCAACGGATAGATCTCAGGCCATTCATCGGTTTTCCAGCCGTGCTCCCGCATGTCCGGGTAGACGCCGGTGGCGATATCGTGGTCAACGGTACGGATGAGGCGGGTAGTGACACCCTGCTTTTCCATGATGTCGCGGCTGATCCGAATCAACCCATCGGTGTTGCTGAGCTGCGGCGAGGGTTTCAAGGTGCCGTTGAAGAACACGGCCTTGAGTCCCTCGTAGCCTCCCGGCTTGAGGTGGTTATTCACTATCTGCTCCTTTGCTCGTTGCGTGTGGAACGTTCAGTGACACCTCGTGCCGGGCGTCAGGAAACCCTGTGCAGGAATGCAGAAGCGTGTGCTTCCAGTGCCTTGCCGTTGGCGGCAACGTCCCAGCGCCACAGGAGATTGCCGTCCACCAGGCCAAAGATCCTTGTTGCGGCGGTGTACTCCTTGGAGTGGCTCCCGCGCATCACCATATCCGTGGTGAGCTGGATCTGCGGTCCCTTGATCTGGCCGTAGTAGAGCTCGGTGATTCCGCCGGGGTGGGCAATCGACACGGAGATATCGAAGCCGCCTTCTTTGTTCCGGCGTTCTTCGACCTCATCTGCGGTCTTGAGCACAGGCACAATATCCGCCGGGATAAGTCCGGGACCGCCGTCGCCTTCCTGGAGCTTGCGTTCCAAGGCCCAGAACCCGGTTTCAACGGTCAGCGGGCGCAACTTTGTGCCAGCGTCGTCGCTGATCCAGGTCTCGGCCCTGTACTGCAGGTACGGCAAACCGTTATGGGTAAAGGAAACGTGCTGGACGAAATGCTCCGAATCCTCATCACCACTGCCGAGCCGGCCGCGGCCTTCCCACTCACCAATGAGCCAGGAAAGCGGGACAAGTTCAGGCGTCAGGTCTGTTGGAATCTCAATAGGCACAACGACTACCTCTTTTGGACTGCAGGATCAGAAGGCTTTACTTCTGGCCCTTGAAAAGGCGGTAAACAACGAAACCCGCAAACCACGCCATGGCAATGCTTGCCAGGCCAAGGAGAACGAGGAAGAAGATTTCAAATGCGAGTACAGACATGATGCAATCCTAACCGTTAGTAGATGAGTAGTTTGTCTATGAAGTAGGCCAAGGCTCCGACAGCCCAAACCGGTGCCACACCCATTCCCACTGCGGCGGGAATATTGAGCCGCCCGCGCCTGAGAGTGGTCATGCGCCGGAAGCAAACGAGGACCGACCCGACCACGACGCCCACCAGGGCAGCAGGCAGGACGGCGATATCGGAAAAAACAAGTCCGGCCAAAGGGCCCATAAGACCGGCCATGACGATGCCAAGGGGAGCCACGATCCGGTCCGGCCATCGAATGACGCCTACCAGGAGTGCCACCGCCGCACTCAGCCCGGCAACGAGGACCATTTCCTTGACGCCGTTGAACCGGGCGCCCGCAATCCATCCTGCACCGAGGCAATTCAGCAGGACGCCGGCACAACAGCCGAGCGTGGATTCCAGGCGCTGTGCCTGTCCCGTTCCCCGCACGAGCTGGATGATGAACACGGCCATGACCCCCAAGGCAATGAACGCGGGGGTACCATCCAGGAATCCGGGAGCGGGCATGTAAGCTGCCGTCACTGCGGACCCGGCACCGGCCAAGGCAATGACGGAGGCCAGGGTCTTCTTGGCCGGAACTGCAAGGAAATGCGGCCAACCAAGCCCTACAGCCGCGGACGCCACGATGCCAACGCCCACCATGGCTTCCCGGGAAACGAAGGTGCTGGCCACGATGGCTGCGAGCGCCACGAGTCCGAATACCCCGATGCTCCAAGACTTCACTGTGTGCCCGACCTCAATTCGATGCGCCTTACGACCTCCCGACAATCCTGCCTTATGGCGGGCGAATATGTCGTAATTCCGGTGGCAGCCCGTCACGAATCCCTGACTGGCGGGGCTCGGGTGGGTATACTCGGACTTCAACGGCGCACACTGTTTGCCTTCATCCCGTTACAACGGGCAAAGGCTTGCCAGCTGCCGTGACCGGCCGGTGAAACTCCGGTTTCGACGCCCGATGATGCGCGTACAGCCCATTGGAGGAACTATGTCGCACATCCTGCTCCTGACGAACAGCACCGGCTCTTCGGTGGACATTCTGCCTGCCCTTGAGCTGCTCAACCACCGCGTTCACATTCTCCCGGCAGAACCGACCGCGCTGCTCGAAACCGATCCCACGGACATCGTGTTCCTGGATGCCCGCAAGGACCTGGTGGGGGCACGCTCGCTGACGCAACTCCTGAAGGCCACCGGACTTAGCGCCCCGCTCATGCTGATTCTTACCGAGGGCGGCATGGCTGCCGTTTCCTCTGCCTGGTCAGTCGATGACATCGTGTTGGACTCTGCCGGCCCTGCTGAGGTCGAAGCCAGGATCCGTCTGGCCATGGCCCGGGCTGTGCCAGGCGAAGAGGAAACCCAGACGGAGATCCGCGCTGCCGGCGTCGTTATTGACGAAGCGAGCTATACCGCCCGGGTCAGCGGCCAACCCCTGAACCTGACGTTCAAGGAATTCGAGCTCCTCAAGTACCTCGCCCAGCACCCGGGACGCGTGTTTACCCGCCAGCAGCTGCTGACCGAAGTCTGGGGCTACGACTACTACGGTGGCACCCGCACCGTAGACGTGCACATCCGACGCCTCCGCGCCAAGCTCGGTGTTGACCACGAGAATCTCATCAGCACGGTCCGCAACGTCGGTTATCGCCTGACGTTGGTCAGGCTGCCGGATGACGAACTTTCGGAAGCGTAAGCCCGCGTCCACGGCAGAGGCGAGTCCACTGCAGAGACGAAAAAGAAGAGGCCAGGATTCACATGAATCCTGGCCTCTTCCAATTTCCGTGGAGGACATACGGGTCGAACGTATCGAGGCCACCCCACTGGTGGATCCCCCCTGTGTTGACTACAAAGCCGAACGAGATAACGAGACTACAGGCGTTTCAGGGGGACTTCAAATTACAGTGCTTGCCCGGGACGTATAGCCTTGCATCATGAGTCACGCGCACCCCGAGAACTGGCCAGTACTGCTCGTCACCGGCGCCCTCGATCCCGAACTCCTCAAGGACTTCAGGACCCTCGCAGCGGCGGCCGAGGAATCGGACGGCAACCCTCCCCTGTCCGAACAGACACTGGTGATGCTGCGTGGCGCCGATGCCGGGGATCACTCTGTCTTGTCGCTTGCCCTTTACGCCCCGGATGAGGATTCAGATCCGGCGACGGGAGAAGATCTGGCGGGAATCGCCGTCGTCGTTGAAGCGCCCGGCCCGTCAGGAACAACGGGTGTCCTTGAACTGGCTGTCCACCCGAGCTACCGCAATCAGGGCGTGGCGGGCCGCCTGCTGGAGGCGCTGGAGGGCAAACGCGGTTTTGACGGGTTAAGCGCTTGGTCCCATGGCAACCATGAGGGCGCGGCGGAGCTGGCCACGCGCTTCGGCTACGGTCCTGTGCGGGAACTGTGGAAAATGCGGCTGATGTCCTCCACGTCCGCACTGCCCGACGTCGGTCTTCCAGACGGAGTCTCACTGCGCACCTTCGTGCCGGGACAGGACGAGGAAGCCTGGCTGGCGGCCAACCGCGCGGCATTCTCGCATCATCCTGAGCAGGGTTCGATGACACGGGCCGATCTTGAGGCCCGCCAGGCCGAAGATTGGTTTGATCCGGCAGGCTTCCTTCTGGCCGTCAATGATGAAGGCGAACTGCTGGGGTACCACTGGACCAAGGTTCACCCACGACAGGGACCGCATCCCGCCATCGGCGAGGTTTACGTGGTGGGTGTCACGCCTGAAGCGCAGGGCCTGGGCTTGGGCAAGGCACTCACCGTGGCCGGAATCAGGTATCTGCAGGACAAGGACCTGCACGCCGTCATGCTCTATGTCGATGCCGACAACAAGGCCGCCGTGTCCCTATATCAGAAGCTTGGCTTCGTCCGCTGGGACACCGATGTGATGTATGGACCTTTAACCAAGAATTAACCTCAGCATCCCGCTGCAAGGAAAGCCCGGGACTTCTTGGATTCGGGCACTGAAATTGCTTGTAATGTGGGAGGAAACCCCGTCCTGAGCTTAGGAGAACCCCCATGCAGCCGGACCCCGTCGGCACCGCCGGATCCACTTCGAAGGGCGCCACACTGCCCCCACGCTTCGGATCATCGGAAGTCCCGGCTTCACGAGCCACCCAGGACCGCATTGACATCCCGGAATTTGCGCCGAGCCTGGAACCCGAAGGCGACATCTCGCCTGACCGTTTCCTGGATCGTGAGCTCAGCTGGCTGGCATTCAACTCCCGCGTTTTGGAGCTCGCAGAGGATCCGGACCTCTTCCTCCTGGAACGCGTGAATTTCCTGTCGATCTTTGCCTCCAACCTCGACGAGTTCTTCATGGTCCGGGTTGCCGGTTTGAAGCGGCGCATCGCCACCGGACTTGCTGTTCCCTCCCCTGCGGGCTTGAGCCCCATCGAGGTGCTGGAGCAGATCGGCGAGGAGGCGCACAAGCTCCAGGAACGCCACGCGCGTGTCTTCGCCGAGCAGATCCGTCCTGCCCTGGCCTACGAGCACATCCACATCATGCACTGGAATGAATTGGATGAAGACGCCCGCCACCGGATCAGCATTATGTTCCAGGAGAAGGTCTTTCCCATCCTGACGCCGCTGGCCGTGGATCCCGCGCACCCCTTCCCCTACATTTCCGGCCTCTCGCTGAACCTTGCGGTGATTGTCAGCAACCCCATCAGCGACAAAGAACTCTTCGCCCGTGTGAAGGTTCCGGACCAGCTGCCCCGCCTGATTTCCGTAGACGGTCCGCGCGCAGGTGCCATCCCTGGCCGCGTTGCCCGCTTCATCGCGTTGGAAGAAGTCATCGCAGTTCACCTGGACAAGCTCTTCCCCGGCATGGAAGTCCTTGAGCACCACACCTTCCGCGTCACCCGCAACGAGGACCTCGAGGTAGAAGAAGACGACGCCGAGAACCTCCTCCAGGCGTTGGAGAAGGAACTCCTGCGCCGCCGTTTCGGTCCTCCTGTGCGCCTCGAAGTCACCACGGACATCAACCCGAACATCAAGGCTCTGCTTATCCGGGAACTCGGCGTGGAAGAGTCCGAGGTTTACTCCGTACCCGCACCCCTGGACCTCCGTGGTCTCTCTGCGATCAGCGCCATTGACCGCCCTGACCTCCACTACCCCAAGCATGTTCCGCACACGTCCCGGTATCTCAACGAATCCGAAACGTCCAAGGCGGCCAACGTGTTTGCCGCCATGCGCCGCCGCGACATCCTGCTCCACCACCCGTACGACTCGTTCTCCACCTCGGTTCAGGCATTCCTGGAGCAAGCGGCGGCGGACCCCAAGGTCCAGGCCATCAAGCAGACCCTGTACAGGACGTCCGGTGACTCCCCGATCGTTGACGCCTTGATCGACGCCGCAGAGGCGGGCAAGCAGGTTCTGGCGCTGGTGGAGATCAAGGCCCGCTTTGATGAGCAGGCAAACATCTCCTGGGCCCGGAAGCTGGAACAGGCTGGCGTGCACGTTGTGTACGGCATTGTGGGCCTGAAGACCCACTGCAAGTTGTCCCTGGTGGTTCGGCAGGAAGTGGACGGCCTACGACGCTATTGCCACATCGGTACGGGCAACTACCACCCCCGGACGGCACGCTACTACGAGGACCTCGGCTTGCTCACCGCCAACGAGCAAGTGGGCGAAGACCTGTCCAAGCTGTTCAACCAGCTGTCCGGATACGCGCCGAAGTCCACGTTCAAACGCCTGCTCGTGGCGCCGCGTTCCGTACGTGCCGGCCTGATCGAAAGGATCGAAGCGGAGATCCGCAACGCCCGCGCCGGCGTTCCTGCCCGTGTCCAGATCAAGGTCAATTCCATGGTGGACGAAGCCATCATCGACGCCCTCTACCGTGCCTCACAGGCCGGCGTGAGGGTGGACGTGGTGGTCCGCGGCATCTGCTCCCTCCGGCCAGGCGTACCTGGCCTGAGCGAAAACATCACGGTCCGCTCCATCCTCGGCCGATTCCTGGAACACTCCCGCGTCTTTGCTTTTGCCAACGGTGGGGATCCCGTGGTGTACATCGGATCCGCAGACATGATGCACCGCAACCTGGACCGACGTGTTGAGGCACTCGTCCAGTTGGCCAGCAAGGAAGACACCGCAACCGTGGTGGACCTCATGAACCGTTACGTGGACGATGCAACGGCGAGTTGGCACTTGGACAACCAAGGTCACTGGACCAGGCACCACCTTGACGAGGAAGGAAAGCCCCTGCTGGACATGCAGTCCTGGCTCCTTGCTTCCCGGTCACGCCAGCGTGCAGCGGCCCGGCGGTAAGGGAACCAGTTGAAAAGCGATACCCCCGTGGCGGATCAGACGGACCACCCCGGTGAACGGGTGGCCGTTGTTGCGGCCGGCGCCATTCCTTGGCGGATTCAGAAGGGTGCCCTTGAGGTGCTCCTGATCCACAGGCCCCGCTACGACGATTGGTCCTGGCCCAAAGGAAAGCTCGACGACGGCGAAACAGTTCCGCAGTGTGCCGTCCGTGAAGTGCATGAGGAGATCGGCCTTAACAGTTCGCTCGGCGTGCCGTTGCCACCCATTCATTACCATGTCACTGCCGGCTTGAAAGTCGTGCACTACTGGGCCATGCGGGTCAACGGCGAACAGCTTCGCCCCGACGGCAAGGAAGTAGACAGCGTCATGTGGTGCAGCCCGGACAGGGCTGCATCCTTCCTCAGCAACCGCACGGATGTGGAGCCCCTCGAGTACCTCGAGAAGGCACACATCCGGGGCGAACTCGATACATGGCCGCTCGTATTGATCCGCCATGCAAAGGCAAAGCCCAGGTCCTCCTGGACCAAGGCCGAGGGGGAACGTCCGCTGGCCGCTACTGGGCTGCGCCAGGCCGCGGCCGTCCAGCGCCTGTTGGAAGTGTGGAAGCCGCAACGGATAGTTACCAGCCCGTGGACCCGATGCGTAGCAACCATTGCCCCCTACGCAAAGGCAAGCGGAGCGAAGGTAAAGCTGGTTGAAGCCCTCACTGAGCACCACCACAACCGGTCACCCAAGAAAACTGCCGCCACGGTGGAGGCCCTGTTCGATAAGCAGGTGCCAATCGCTCTTTGCACGCATCGCCCGGCGTTGCCCACCGTGTTGAACCAATTAGGCCAGCACATGTCCGCGGCTTTGCGGGGCTTGCTGCCCACGTCCGATCCGTTCCTTTCCCCGGGCGAGGTCATCGTCTGCCAGGTGGCCAGGGGCTCCGAGCGGAAGATTGTGTCCGTGGAACAGGTCAAGCCTTTCGACGACTGACCACGAACAGACGTCGCGCCGGGATCGGTGACGAGACACTCATCGATCTACTGAGGGCCCGCATGGTCGAAACCAGTAAGCTGGACTCGTGAGCATCCCCACCCCGTATGAAGACCTCCTGCGCGACGTCATGGCCAACGGCACGCACAAGTCGGACCGCACCGGAACCGGAACGCGAAGCGTCTTCGGCCGCCAATTGCGCTTCGACCTCAGCGAAAGCTTCCCGCTCATCACCACCAAGCGGGTCCACTTCAAATCCGTGGCAGTGGAGCTCCTGTGGTTCCTTCGCGGCGATTCGAACGTGAAGTGGATGCAGGACCAAGGCGTTTCCATCTGGGACGAATGGGCGGATGCCGACGGCGAACTCGGCCCCGTGTACGGTGTGCAGTGGCGCAGCTGGCCCACGCCCGACGGTGGGCACATCGACCAAATCTCCGAGCTCATGGCCAACCTGGCCGCCAACCCGGATTCCCGGCGACACATCGTCTCCGCCTGGAACGTGGCCGAGCTCAAGGACATGGCGCTGCCGCCCTGCCATGCGTTCTTCCAGTTCTATGTAGCCGATGGCAAGTTATCCTGCCAGCTGTACCAGCGCTCTGCAGACACTTTCCTGGGAGTCCCGTTCAACATCGCCTCCTATGCTTTGCTGACGTGCATGGTTGCCCAGCAGTTGGGCCTTGAGCCTGGCGAGTTTGTCTGGACAGGCGGTGACGTCCATGTTTACGACAACCACGTGGAGCAGGTCACCGAGCAGCTCACCCGAGAACCGTACGAGTATCCGCAGCTGAAAATCCTGCGCAAGCCGGACTCCATCTTCGACTACACGCTGGATGACTTTGAAGTTGTTGGCTATCGGCACCACCCCACCATCAAGGCGCCGATCGCGGTATGAGCACTCCTCCATCCGACGCTCCTTCCCAGCTTCCCAGCGTCATCTTCACCCAGGAAACCGCGGCCAAAATGACCGGCATCGGCATGATCTGGGCCCAGACCACATCCGGTGTGATTGGCAAGGACGGCTCCATGCCGTGGCACCTCCCCGAAGACCTCAAGCACTTCAGCCAGCTGACCACGGGACACCCCGTCATCATGGGCCGCAAGACCTGGGAATCGTTCCCGGACAAGTACCGGCCTCTGCCCGGGCGCACCAACATTGTGGTGACCCGCCACCCGGAGTGGGCTTCTACGCCTGAGGCCGAGGGCGCCGTCGTGGTTTCCTCGCTGGACGCAGCCTTGCTGGAATCCCAGTTCGCACCCGGTGGCCAGAAGGTTTGGATCATCGGCGGCGGCCAGATTTTTGAACAGTCGATGGGAATTGCCAACGTTGCCGTCGTCACCATCATCGATGCCGACTTCGACGGCGATACCTTCGCGCCTGAACTCGGCGACGACTGGACCTTTGATACTGCCGCGCCGGCCGAAGGTTGGCTGGCCGCCAAGAACGGCACACAATACCGGTTCACCACGTGGCGCCGGACGGAAAGCTAGGAACGCCCGCATGCTGAAGAAACCCGAAACTTTGTTCGTGCTTGGTTTCATGCTGCTGCCGCTTTTCGCGCTGATCTCAGCCATTGTGGGGCTGACCATGATTCTTGGCGGCAACCGCATCGTTGGCATCATCGTCTTGATCGTCGTCACGCAGGTCTTCACTTTCGGCGCGTTCTTTGCCTTGCGCAAGCGCAAAGCCGTCCTGCTGCAGGAGCCCGACGCAGGGAGCTAGGCTCTGCGTGCCGGCTTGCCTGCCGCTGTGGGCGAGTGCCGGCGTCGTGCATTGCGTGCGTGACGTAACCAACAGCGGCACTTTGCTGCGAAAGTTTAGACTGGGTAAATGACTACAGCAGCTAATCCGTCCGTTGGACTGGTCGGTTGGCGTGGCATGGTCGGCTCCGTCCTGATGCAACGTATGCAGGACGAGAACGACTTCGCCAACATCAACCCGGTATTTTTCTCCACCTCGAACGCAGGAGGTGCCGCCCCTTCCTTTGCTGACGGGGCTGGCAAGCTCGAGGACGCGTTCGATATTGAGACGCTTGCCAAGCTGCCGATTATTGTTACCGCCCAAGGTGGCGACTACACCAAGCAGGTTCACGGCGAACTCCGTAGCCGCGGCTGGGATGGCCTCTGGATCGATGCTGCCTCCACCCTGCGCATGAATGATGACTCGATCATCGTGCTGGACCCCATCAACCGCGACGTCATCGATGCTGGCCTGTCCGGCGGCGTGAAGGACTACATCGGCGGCAACTGTACGGTTTCCTGCATGCTCATGGGCCTCGGCGGGCTGTTCAAGAACAACCTRGTGGAATGGGGTACGTCCATGACGTACCAGGCTGCCTCCGGTGGCGGCGCCCGCCACATGCGCGAGCTCCTGAACCAGTTCGGAACCCTCAACAACGAGGTAAGCAGCGAACTGCAGGATCCGGCCTCAGCCATCCTGGAGATCGACCACAAGGTCCTCGCCGCTCAGCGCACCGGCGTTGACGCTACCCAGTTTGGCGTTCCGCTGGCCGGTTCACTGATTCCTTGGATCGATGCCGACCTCGGCAACGGCCAGTCCAAGGAAGAGTGGAAGGCAGGAGTGGAGACCAACAAGATCCTCGGAACGGGCAAGGGTACCGCGGGCAAGGACCACATCGCCATGGACGGCCTGTGCATCCGCATCGGCGCCATGCGCTCCCACTCCCAGGCCCTCACGCTCAAGCTGCGCGAAGACCTGTCCGTCACGGAGATCGAAAACCTCCTGGCCAAGGACAACGAGTGGGCCAAGGTTGTTCCGAACACCAAGGAAGCCTCCATGGCAGACCTGACTCCTGTGGCTGCCTCCGGCACCCTGGACATTCCCGTTGGCCGTATCCGCAAGCTCGAAATGGGCCCGGAGTACATCAGCGCCTTCACCGTTGGCGACCAGCTCCTTTGGGGTGCAGCCGAGCCCCTGCGCCGCATGCTGAACATCGTCACGGGCAAGCTCTAGGCCCTTTCCGCGCTTCTACGTCGTCAACCCGCTGTTCCGCTGCTGCCCAGCAACGGAACAGCGGGTTTTCTACGTTCTACCCGTGAGGACGCGGTTGCCAAGGCCGCCGGCAACAAGTTCTGGAGTCGAGGCCGCGGGGTTTCCGGCCAGTGTGCAGTGATCAGGGCATCGAGTTTTCGCAGTTGCATGGGACCCATCGTGGCCACCAAGTTCGCGAGCGGGCTGGGACAAGGCCGGGCCTCAGCCCTCCATGAACTTCAGGTAAGCCCGCCCCTGCGCTTGGAACGAACGTTCCGCGGCCGGGCCCAGTTCGCCTTCGAAGGGCTCAGGAACCACACTGATAGCCTTGCCGTTGCCGGTCCTGGCCCACGTGCCCACCACTTCTCCCCCGGCCACGATGATTCGTTTGAACACTCCGTTCTTGCCCGGCACCACCAATTCAGCATGCTCGGGCGCGAGGACGAGGCTCCGGTCCTGGTAACCGAGCAGGAACTCATCGAAGCCAGGAAGAGCCAGCAACGCCCGCGAGCCGGGGACGCCGTCGTCGAGCAGTGCTGCTGTTTCAGGCGAAAGCCAAAAGGTGCTACCGCCGAACGGCAGCTCCACCAACCGGTCCTGAACCGAGGCGAGGGCCTTGCGTGCTTCCGTGAGCGGCACTTGGCTCCACCAGGCAAAGTCCTTCACCGTGGCAGGTCCGTGGCTCCGGAAGTAGCGGAGGAGGAGCTCCGCAATGCCTTCCTCGCGATCAAGGTCCCTGGAGTCAGTGATCCAGTCGTCGAACGGCACAAACAACTGTTGGACGCCCACCTTGCCGCGTGAACCTGCCATGGGTCCCTGCACGAGCCACGCACGCTGGCACAGACTCCCAAGCAAATGGATGCCGCGCTGGGCTTTGGTGATCTGGCCTGCTTCCTCGAAGGCTTCGAAGAGCTGCTCGCGCGTGGCGCCACGTCCGCCGTCGGCCGTCTTGAGGGACTCCAGTGTCTTGAGTGCGATATCCCGGGAATGGCTGATGTCATCGGCGGTGATCCCAAGCTCCCGATGCCGCCCTGCCACCAGGTTCATGAGTCGTGGACTGGTGATTCGGAGGATCCAGCGGAGGTCCTCTGGTGCCAGCAGGTGCAGTGTTCCCCGCATTGGCCATGATCGGACGATGGTTCCGGCGTCCAGGGCTGCCCGGACGTCTGAAGCGGCAGATCCCGGAACTCGCTGCCCCACTGCCCATAACGCGGATCCGAGGTCCTGCGCCTGCATGGCTGTCATCCACCGGACCGCTTCCGGCACCGCGGCAAAACCACCATTGAGGAGTCCTTGGCTGGCGAACCGCAGTCGGCCCATGACTCGTGGAGTGACAGCGGTTAAACGCGTATCTGGTGCAGGCATGCTCCATCCTAAAAGCGCCCCGGCGTAACAGGGAACCTTGCAACACCTCCCAGCAGCCTTCCAGCACAGTTTCCTAGGATGGGTTCATGCTCTTTGGTGATCTTGCTCCGCTTGTGCGGCCGCTCAGCCGATGGTTGGCTGCGGCCGGCTGGTGTTGCACCGTCGTCGGGCTTGGAACGGGACTCGTTGTGGCCGTTGGTACTGGAGTCAGCCTCACGCCTGCCATGCAAGTCATCCAGATGGCGGGACTGGTGGCGACTGCCACTGCCGCCCTGCTCATCGGTACCGCAGCCGCCATCCAACCTGTGGCCGATCCCGGGGACGACGCCCCGGAACCCTGGTTCTACCCTGCGGCCGCAGCACAAGTACGCAGCTTCCTGCTGGCTGCCATCGTGATGCTCCTGGGACTGGTGGGCTTCGCTATGGCAGGACTCTTCATGCCGAGCGGCCCTTCACCCCAAAGCATCGCCTTCAGCCAGATCTTCTTGCTGGGATCGGTGAGTTGCGGGCTGACCTTCCTGCTGCTCAACAAAATCCTGCCTATCGCGGCACGAGGCACACGCTAGCCCGCCAGGACACGCTAAGCGGCGCTAAAGGGAAACGCCAATCAGCAACGGTTCGGGGTGCAGCTCAATGCCGAAGCGATTCACGACGCCGGCACGGACCTCGCGCGCGATAGCCACCATATCCGACGCCGAGGCCGAGCCACGGTTGGTGATGGCCAAGGTGTGCTTGGTGGACAAGGATGCCCTGCCACCGGAAACGCTGGTTTCATCGAGCCCGAATCCCTTACCGAATCCCGCGTGATCGATGAGCCAGGCAGCCGAAAGCTTTACCAATCCGTCCTCGCCAGCCGGGTACTTCGGCGCGTTCTCCGGCAAGGCTGCGGCACGTTCAGCCGGAATGATCGGGTTGGTGAAGAACGAGCCCGTGGAGTAAGTGTCGCGGTCTGCGGCGTCAAGGACCATGCCTTTGGACGCCCGGAGCCGGAGGACTTCCCGGCGGACATCGTTGGAGTAGGCACGTTTGCCCGCCTCCACGCCCAGCACGCGGGCGAGCTCACCGTACCTGATGGGGGCGCTCATTCGACCCAGCGGCAATTGGAACTCAACAGTCAGCACCACGTAGCGCGGAGAACCTTCCACCGTGGTCTGCTTCAGGATGGAATCCCGGTAACCAAACTTGAGCTCTGAGTTGGTGAACGTCTGAACTGCATTGCGTTTCCGGTCCCAGGTCCGCACGGCGGCAATGGTTTGCGAGACGTCCGCACCGTACGCGCCCACGTTCTGCACTGGCGTGGCACCTGTGGCCCCCGGGATGCCGGACAGAGCCTCAAGGCCGGACCAAGCATGCAGGACCGAGTGCTCCACCAGTGCATCCCAATTATGGCCGGCCTGAACCACCACGGACACGCCGCCGCAACTGTCTTCCGAGTCCACAGTGAAGCCCTCGGACGCAATCTTCAGGACGGTGCCGGGGTAGCCCTCGTCCGAGATCAGGAGGTTGGAACCGCCACCAATGATGAGGAGTTTCTCCCCCGCAGCGTCAGCGGACCGCACGGCGTCGATGATTTCAGCCTCGGTGCGGGCCTCTTCATAGTTTCCTGCGGGGCCGCCGACGGCAGCCGTGGTCAGGTGGGAAAGCAGTGTCTGGGTCACCCATCAAGCCTAACGGGGATTGAAGTGCTCACTTGGTTCAAGAGACCTTGACGACTGCTTGGGACTTCATGAGGACCTTCTGCCCGGCTGCCACAACGGTCAGGTCGATGCGCACGGTGCCGGCCTCGGCGTCGAGCGCTCCCACTACACCGGTGACATCGATAACGGCACCGGCCTCGTCCGTTCCGGTGGTGTCAGCCACCAGGACGGGCTTGGTGAAGCGCGTCTGGTAATCAACGACGGCGGCGGGGTCCCCTGCCCAGTCGCTCACAAGCTGCACTGCCGAACCCATGGTGAACATACCGTGGGCAATCACGCCGGGCAGCTCAACAGAGGTCGCAAAAGCTTCGTTCCAGTGGATGGGGTTGAAGTCCCCCGAAGCGCCTGCGTACCTGACCAGGTCCTGGCGAGTGACCTCGATGCTGCGGGTGCCGATTTCCTGGCCGACTGTCAGTTCTTCGAATTTCGGGCTCATGGTTACTGTCCCTCTCCGCGGACCAGGATGGACGAGGTGGTGGTGGCTACTTTTTCACGGTCATCGTTGCCGTCGAGGGCGAAAATCTCCGAGCGCGTTGTGATCATGGCACCGCCGCCCATGGCCCGTACTCCGTCAACATGCAGTTCAGCCACGAGACGGTCCCCGGCCACAATGGCGCGGTGATGGGTAAAGCGCTGGTCCGCGTGGACCACGCGGGAGAAGTCGATGCCGGACTCAGGGTCCTCCACAAGCTGGGCGTCGGCGCGCTGGGCAACAACGATGGCAAACGTGGGCGGGGCTACAAGATCGCTGTGCCCCATGGCCCGTGCTGTCTCAACATCGAAGTGCGCAGGATTGCTGGCCTTCACGGCCTTCGCAAATTCGCGGATCTTCTCACGGCCGACGTCGTAAACCTCTGCGGCAGGGTAGCTTCGGCCCTGCAGGTCCGGATTGATACTCATGGTCCAACCCTATCGGGCCAGCGGACCCGCGGTGGTGTTGCGACTACTTCTTGTAGCTCTTGCGGATCTTCTGGCCGCGGACTACGAGGCCTGTGACGTGAAGCAGCAGCCCAACGCCGATCACGGGCAGGGAGGCAATGGCTAATCCCTGATTGCCGGTGGTGTTCCCGGCAATGGAAAGGATGAGCCCGACGGCGATGAGCCCCATGGCGCTGAAAACCAGCGTTTTGTAGGCGGTGGACGAGGTGGCCCAGAATTCGTTCAGCACCGTCCAAGTCTACCGGTGCCCGTTGCGAGGCCCGCTCTGCGCCCAAAAACCCGGGAATAGCCCGCAAACCAGGTCCCACAAGGAGTTAGAACAACGAGTCCTGCAGGGCGGGGATTTCCGTGACGTGGGGGCCGAACTCGATCTTTCGTCCCTTCAACGCGCCAAGGTCTGCCACGAAACTCCCCTCCACCTCGTTGCCCTCGGCGTCCGGGAGACCGGCCAAGGCGATGGCACCGGAAAGGGAGTGGATCCGCAGGCCATGCCCGCCGCCGTCGAACGCTGCCGGGTAGGGGTGACGCGAAGAGCCGGCGGCGCGAACGGTGCAGAGCCGGTCAGCCAAGGCCGGCCGCTCCCACTCTTCCTCCACATGGGCGAACCCGGTCATGGCAAGTCCGCCCAGCAAGCTGCGCACCTGTGCGGCATGCCGGCGATTCGTGGCAACAAGCTCGACGCCGGGACGCGGCTCAACGAGCGCCGCCGCCTTGGCAGCGGAACGGACCTGCTGGACGAGTCCAAGCTCGCGGGTTACAAGATCCTCGAGCACTCGAACCACCCGACCGTCCTCGGCAAGAGCGACATAGGATGCGTGCACGGCGCCCTGCTCGGCCAGCCGGTTCCACTTGCGCGGTGCCGAGGCAGTCCCAACCTTGGTGGCCCCATTGGCAAACGTTGCAACGTACAGCCAGTGTGGCTGCATCAGGTAAGCGCGGAGGCCGGTGGGTACAGAGCCGCCTCGATGGAAGTCATGCATGAGCCGGGAATCGTCCCGGGCAAAGCAGGCCCCGCATTGCTTCCCACGCTCGGCCGGCGAACCGCTGCGACAAGGAACATGGGTGCGGTTGCCCGGCCCGTGGACCTTGGTATGGCCAAGGCACCACACGCCGGGCATGACGCGCAGGCCCAGGGTTGAACCCGGGGCCAACACAACGTCAGTGAACTCCCCGTCCGGCCGCAACAACCTCAAAGCCGGTGACGAAGAGTCCCAAGCTATGCCGTGGACCAGCATGGCTACAGGGAGGGCTGAACCCCGAAGGCAACTGCGAGCTTCATGATCTTCTCAGCACGGCCAAGACGCGGAAGGTCGGAGCCATCGCGGATAACCCGACCATTGGCTTCGAAGTCGCTCATGAAGTCGGTTGCCCAGGCAACGTCCGATGGGGTGGGGCTGATGACCTCGTTGATAACCGTGGTCTGGTCGATGGCCAGGCACAGTTTGCCAGTCATGCCCATGGTCACGGTGATACCGGTCTGCTCTCGAAGGATGGGGTGGTTGGTGCCGACCGTCGGGCCATCGATGGGGCCCGGCAGGTTGCCCACGCGGCTGGCAACGACGAGCTTGGCACGCGGGTACGCCATGGCCTCGGGGGTAGCGGCCATGCCGGTGTCGCGGCGGAAATCGCCGGAACCGAAGGCCAGGCGGAACGCACCCTGGGCCTTGGCAATGTGGTTGGCTTCCTCGATGCCAAGGGCCGACTCAACCAGTGCAATCACGGGAGTCTTGCCGTCCATGCGGTGGTAGGACTCCGTGACCTGGTCCGCGGACTCGGTCTTGGCGAGCATCACGCCGAGCAGACCCGGGGTGCCGCGAAGGCCGGCGAGGTCATCGGCCCAGAAGGGACTGGTGGCGTCATTGATGCGAACCCAGGCCTGGCCGCCGGACCTCAGCCAGTTCACGACATTCTCGCGGGCCGCGTCCTTTTGGGAGGGGTCAACGGCGTCTTCGATGTCAAGGATGATGGCGTCTGCCCGTGAGCCCGCGGATTCGTCAAAAAGTTCCGTCTTCATGGCGTTCACAAGGAGCCAGGAGCGGGCGATATCGGCGGGAATATTGCGGGTAGGCCGAATGGATTCGGCGGCGATGCTAGACGTCATGTATCTACCGTATCCGGCAAGCGGCCCGCAGGGCGAAGAAATCCGCCCGGTTGTGAGGATCAATACGAACTAAAGCCCTTATGACTGTGCCCGCGCCCAGTATGACCGTCCGACGGCGGCATGCGCCATTCGCTTCTTCATGCGGCTCAATGCTGCGACTTTGTGTCCGTCGGTTGCATTTCATGGCTTCGCGTTGCGCCCCGTTGCCCGCTGTTTCACAGCATTTCCGGGAGTTTCCCACGATGACCGCAGAGCTTTCCACCGGCGGTGCAGATGGGTTTACATCGTTCCCAAGCCGGTGAACGAACGGCTCCCCCAACCGAACCACACTCACTCGAAAGTAGCTCCCATGAAACTGCACCTGCCCCTGCTGAGCGTCGCGGCCGCCGTCGTACTAGCGCTGACGGTGTCCGGCTGCGGCGGTGCAGCCGAAGCCGGACAAGCCAACCAACCCGGCAATGAGGTCAAGGAACTCCGCTACCAAGGCTCGGCCAACAATGTGACCTTCCCCGAGCTTGCTGCAGACCTCGGCTATCTGGGCGACCTGAAGCTGAACTGGGTGGGCAACACCACCAGCGGGCCCCAGGACATCCAGTCCGCGGCAACCAACCAGACCGACTTCGGCGGCGCATTCTCCGGAGCGGTGGTGAAGCTGATCGAAGCGGGCGCCCCCGTGAAGGCCGTGGTCAACTACTACGGCTCGGACCAGAAGACTTTCAACGGCTACTACGTGAAGGCGGACAGCTCCATCAAGGAACCCCGCGACCTGATCGGCAAGAAGATCGCGGTCAACACCTTGGGCGCACACCACGAAGCGGTCATCAATACGTACCTGACGCAGAACGGCCTCAGCCAGGACGAGATCAAGCAGGTCCAGCTCGTCCCGTTGGCTCCGAACGATACCGAGGAAGCCATCCGCCGCGGCCAGGTGGACGCCGGCACGCTTGGCGGAGTGCTCCAGGACAGGGCCATTGAGGCTGGCGGACTGCGTTCGCTGTTCAGTGATGTGCAGTTGTTCGGCAACTTTGCAGGCGGCCAGATCGTGCTCCGGAACGACTTCATCGAAAAGAACCCGAACACGACGCGCACCTTCACCACCGGCGTTGCCAAAGCCATCAAATGGGCAGCAGAAACACCACGCGAAGAAGTCATTGCCCGCTTCACCAAGATCATCGAAAACCGCGGACGCAATGAGAGCACAGCCAACCTGAAGTTCTGGAAGAGCCCTGGCGTTCCGGACAGCGGTGTCATCAAGGACGAGGACTTCACCCGCTGGGAGGCGTGGCTGAACTCGGCCGGAATCGTGAAGGACAAGCTCACGCCGTCCAAGTACTACACCAACGAATTCAACGATCTCGCTGGCGCCAAGAAGGGATAGCCATGACTGCCAAAATCAGCCTCCGCAATGTGACCAAGCAATTCACGGTCCGGGCTACGAAGTCCACTGCTGCCACGACGCTCACGGCCATCGATTCGCTGAGCCTGGACGTGCGCGACGGCGAATTCCTCACCTTGGTAGGCCCAAGCGGCTCCGGCAAGACCACGCTGTTGGACCTGCTCGCGGGTCTCTCGACGCCCACGTCCGGGGAGGTGCTCGTTGACGGCAAGCCGGTGACGGGTCCCGGCAAGGACCGCGCCGTCGTGTTCCAGCAGTACGCGCTGTTCCCCTGGCGGACAGCTTCGGCCAACGTGTCCATCGGTCTGGAAGGAGCAGGCCCGGACGGCAGAAAATTGAACCGTCGGGAACGGGCAGCGAAAGCCAAAGAGTATCTGGCATTGGTCGGGCTGGCCGGGTTTGAGGACCGGTATCCGCACGAGCTCTCCGGCGGCATGAAGCAACGTGTTGCCATTGCCCGCAGCCTGGCTTACGAGCCCGACGTCCTGCTGATGGACGAGCCTTTCGCGGCATTGGACGCCCAAACCCGCGAGCAGTTGCAGGACGAACTGCTGCGCATCTGGAAGGCCACCGGCAAGACCATCGTGTTCATCACGCACGGCATTGACGAGGCCGTTTACCTCGGCGAGCGCGTGGCAGTACTGAGCGCCCGTCCCGGCCGGCTGAAGGAAATTGTGGACATCAACATCCCCGATCGCGACGGCGAGGACGACATCCGCTCCCACCCGGCCTTCGTCGGGCACCGGCACGAGGTATGGACTCTCCTGCACGATGAGGTCCGCCGCGCGCAGGACGCCGGGCACCGGAAGATCCTCCCGGACGGCAGCGCACCCGATGAACCGTCAACCGCAACCGTCACCAATGAAAGGACTGCGGCCTGATGACAACCACACTGACGCAGACAGAAACCGCGGCGGCAGCGCGCAAGGCAAGCATCACGACCGAGCCGGGTGACGCCGTCGGGCCTTCCGGTACTGCTGCCGCACCCGGGCAGGACACCACTGCCCAGGAAACCACCGCGCAGGACGCTAAGGTGCAAGGTTCGACGCCGGTCCTCACCACCGTGCGCAGGGTTACGGCCGTAGCCGGTTCAGGCGTGTGGAAGTCCGCAGGCATCCTAGCCTTCCTGGCACTGTGGGAACTCGGTCCGACCTATCTGGCCAGCCCGTCCACCAGGGTATTCCTGCCACCGTTGCACGACGTGCTGCTGGCATGGGGCAAGCTCTTTGAAGCCGGCACCATCCAGGGCCACATCGCGGCCAGCCTCACCAGGTCAGTAACCGGTTTCGGCGCGGCGCTCGTTGCAGGGGTGTTGCTGGGACTCTTGATCGCCTGGTACGGACGGCTCAACGCAGTCCTCAACCCCTTGCTGGAGCTCTTCCGCAACACGGCCGCGCTGGCCCTGCTGCCCGTGTTCACGCTGCTGCTGGGCATCGGCGAGGAATCCAAGATGAGCATTGTGGCTTACGCGGCCTTCTTCCCGGTGCTGCTCAACACGATTGCGGGCGTGAAAACCGTGGATCCGCTGCTCATTCGGGCCGCGCGCTCGCTGGGACTGAACAGTTTCCAGCTCTTCCAGAAGGTCATCCTGCCGTCGGCCGTACCAACGATCTTTACCGGTATCCGGATGGCCGGCACCGCGTCCATCCTGGTGCTGATCGCCGCCGAAATGGTCGGCGCCAAGGCCGGCCTTGGTTACTTGATCGTGAACGCGCAGAGCAGCTTCCTGATCCCTGACATGTACGCGGGCATCCTCACGGTCTCACTGCTGGGCCTTGGCGTGAACTTCCTGCTGGTCGCCCTGGAACGCCACTTCTCCCGCTGGCGAACCGCCGTGGGGGCGGACGCACCCTGAAAACCACTCCCGTGGCACCTGCCACAACCCATCACAAAGTAAGGAAAGAATAATGACCGTCATTACCGAAACCAAGCTTGAATTCGCCAAGCTAGGCTCCCGCATCGGCGCGGAAATCCGCGGATTCGATATCAGTGGAGACCTCGGCGAGGACACGATCGCTCAGATCCGGGGTGCACTCAACGAGCACAAGGCCCTGGTATTCCGGGAAGCCAACATCCTCACCGACGAAGCCCAGGTGAAGTTCGCCAGCCATTTCGGCCCGCTCACCAAGGCACATCCCACGGTTGCATCCGTGGAAGGCGAAGAAAACGTCTTGCCCGTGGACAGCGAGAACGGCTCCGCCAACAACTGGCACACGGACGTGACGTTCGTGGTCAATCCGCCGCAGGCCTCCACGTTGCGGAGCATCGACCTGCCTGCCTACGGCGGGGAGACGCTCATCGCTTCCTCCGCTGGCGCCTACCAGGACCTGCCGGAGGAACTGCGCAACTTCGCGGATACCCTGTGGGCCATTCACACCAACGATTACGACTACTCGGTGCCCAAGAACCTTGAGCATTCCAACGCGGAAGAGCGACGCAAGGAATTCACCCGCCTGAAGTTCGAAACCGCCCACCCCGTGGTGCGGGTCCACCCGTTGACCGGCGAGCGCGGATTGTTCATTGGGGGCTTCGCGCAGCGGCTTCGGATCGTGGGCTTGTCCAACACTGAATCCCGGGACATCATCCGGCTGCTGCAGGCTTATGTGACGCGCCCGGAGAACGTGGTCCGCGTGAATTGGGAGCCCAACCAGGTTGTCTTGTTCGATAACCGGATCACCCAGCACTACGCCCCGGACAACTACGACGGGCAGCCGCGCAAGCTCAATCGCGTCACCATTGCCGGCGACATTCCTGTAAGCATCGACGGCAAGGCAAGCCAGGCCATCCAGGGTGATTCCAGCACCTACTCGGTGGTGGCCCCGGTGACCGTCGCCACCGTTTCGTAGGGGCGCATATGTGTTGCTGTTGTAACCCGTCTGAGTCGCAGTTAAGCACGTTTTCAGCTCGCTGAACTGCGACTCAGTTGGGTTTAACGCGCCTTAGGGGATGTTGCTTCCCCGCGCTGCCACCCACAGGCCATACCACTCGGCCCTGGTCATGGCCGCAGCCACGGAGGCGGCATCAGCGCAGGCAGCGATTCGACCGGGGTTGGTGGTTCCCAGCACGGGAGAGATCCGCGCCGGATGCCGCATCAGCCACCCCAGCAGTACCGATTCAGGGGTAGTGCCTTTCTCCCCGGCGAGTTGCTGAAGCATTTCAGCGGTAGCCGACTCGGCCGGCGACAATTCCTCGGTCGGAGCGCCGGTGTAGCGCCCTTGAGCCATGGAGCCGTAGGCCTGGAGCTCAATCCCCTTGGCCATGCATAGCTCCACCGTCCCATGCGGAAAGGTGAAGCCCAGCCCGTCCGCATGGTTGACCAGCACGGTGCTTTCCAGCCAGTCCCGCCGCAGCAGGCTCATCTCCAGTTGGTTGGCAATGATCGGCATCTCCAGGCAGTCCTGCAGGAACTCGATCTGCACGCCGGACATGTTGGACACACCCAGCTGCCGCACCTTGCCTTCCGCAACAAGCTGCCCGACGGCGTCCGCCACCTCGCGCGGATCCATCAAAGGATCCGGGCGGTGCAGGAGAAGGACGTCTATGTAATCTGTTTGAAGCCGCTTCAGGCTTTCATTGACCCGTTCAAGGATGGCTTCCCGGCTGAGGTCGTAGTGCGTATCCAGCCCGCGCTCCCCCAGCCTGATCCCGCATTTGCTTTGCAGCAGGATCTTCTCGCGCAGGCCCTGCGAACGGGCGAGGACTTCCCCAAAGACGGCTTCGGACTTGCCGCTGCGATAGATGTCAGCATGATCGAACAGTTCAATGCCGATACCTTGTGCTGCCTCGATGACTGCGGCAGCCTGTTCGATCTCCGCCGCGCCATAGGACGTACCGTCCCAGGCACCGCCAAGGCCCATGCAGCCGTAGATGAGGCGTCCCCGCCCGTTCGCATTATTCATTCCAGTATTCAACCAGTCGATTCGCAGCCGCGCTTACGCGTCGCGAACCACCCACGCCGTGGTGTCGGCCGGGAGCAGGCCGCCTTCCAGCGGTCCGCTGCTCACGACGACGGTGCCCGCCGGAAGTGCGAAGGGCTCACTTCCGAAGTTGGTTACCGTTTCCCAACCACCCGGACGGCTGAAGTGCAGGACGTCCTGGTTTCCGGTCTCAACCCATTCGAGTTCCTCGTCGGTCTGCAGTTCCCGGCGCAAGCGCAGCGCTTTGCGGTAAAGCTCCAGCGTTGAGCCTTCACGCCCTTCCTGCTCAGACACCGCGTAGTTTGCGAACCATTCCGGCTGCGGCAGGTGTGCCTTGCCTTCTCCGAAGCCATAGGAGGGTCCTTCCGGGGTCCACGGCAGCGGGACGCGGCAGCCATCGCGGCCGATCTCCACCCCTGGATTGCGGTAGAAGGACGGGTCCTGGCGCTCGGAGTCCGGGATCTCAGCTACTTCCTGCAGGCCAAGCTCTTCGCCCTGGTAAAGGTACGCGGAACCCGGAAGTGCGAGCAGGAGCAGCGTGGCTGCACGGGCACGACGCAAGCCGAGTTCGACGTCGAGCTCTTCCGCCGGTGCGCCGGCCAACAGCCAGCCCTTGCCGTCCTGGCCCTTTGGCTTGCTGGCCGAGACATCCTGGGCGGCGTTGGTTCCCTGCGCAACTGAACCACCCTTGGGCAGTCCGTAACGGGTGGCGTGCCGAACGACGTCGTGGTTGGAGAACACCCAGGTGGAGGACGCCCCGGTTTCCTTGGCCGCGATCAGGTTTTCGGTGATGATCTTCCGGAAGGAAGGCGCCTCGAAGTCGGCCTGCAGGAGGTCGAAGTTGAAGGCCTGGCCCAGTCCCTCGGGGCTGGCATAGCGGGCGCGGCGGGATTCGTGGACCCAGGCCTCGGCGACGGCGGTGCGCGGCGGGTTGTACTCGTTGAAAAGCTTGCGCCACTCCGCGTAGACCTCGTGGACTTCGTCGCGGTCCCAGAACGGGTGCGATCCGTCCACGAAACCATCGGTGCCATGAGCCCGGGCCTCGAGGTCTGCCTTCATCGGCAGCGGCTCGGAGAGATCCTTGGCCATGCCGTGGGCGACGTCGATGCGGAAGCCGTCCACGCCGCGGTCGGACCAGAAGCGCAGGGTCTTCAGGAAGTCCTCGCGCACCTCAGGGTTGTCCCAATTGAAGTCCGGCTGCTCCTTGGCGAAGATGTGCATGTACCACTGGCCGGGAGTGCCGTCAGGTTCAGTGATGCGCTCCCAGATGGGTCCACCGAAGACAGAGTCCCAGTCCGACGGCGGCAACTCGCCATTTTCGCCCCGGCCGTCCCGGAAGATGTAGCGTTCCCGCGCAGCAGAACCCTTCGGCGATGCCAGCGCCTCCCTGAACCACTCGTGGCGGTCCGAAGAGTGGTTGGGAACGATGTCGGCCACCAGCTTGATGCCTGCGGCATGCAGTGCCGCTGCCATCTCATCGAAGTCTTCAAGCGTCCCCAGTTTGGGGTCCACGTTGCGGTAATCGTCGACGTCGTAGCCACCGTCCGCGAGCGCCGACGGGTAGAACGGGCTCAGCCAAACGGCGTCGATCCCCAGTTCCTTCAGGTACGGAACCTTGGCAGTGATGCCCTTGAGGTCACCGATGCCGTCACCGTTGGAGTCGGCGAAGCTGCGCGGGTAGATCTGGTACACAGCTGCCTGGCGCCACCAGTTCGGATCAGCCATTCGCTCTTCGTCGGTACGGTGTGCCTGAGTGGCGGAAGTGCTCACGAAACTCCTTTGATTTAGAATCTAAATTTATGTCCCGGACCAGTATGAAACGCTGGGCACGGAAGGTCAACATCCACTAGCCCTTAACGGCACCTTGTGTCACGCCCGCCATGACCCACCTCTGCGTGAAGAGGTACGCGACGATCGCGGGTGCCATCGCCATCAGGTAGGAGGCGAAAGACACGTGGTAGTTGTTGCTGAACTGCGTCTGGAACAGGTTTTGCCGCACAGGCAGGGTCTGCAATGCAGGATCGGAAATGATCAGCGACGGCATCATGAAGTCATTCCACGCATAAAGGAAGGCGAAGATCCCCACGGTTGCGCTCATCGGCGCCAACAGCGGGAAAATCAGCTTCCAGAATGTCTGCCATGTTGTAGCGCCATCGATCCGAGCACTCTCTTCCAGTTCCATGGGGATGGAACGCAGGAATGCAGTGAAGAGCAGCACGCTGAAGCTCAGTTGGAACATGGTGGCCAAGAGGATGACGCCGAGCGGGTTGTCCAGCCCAAGACGACCGGTGAGCTGGATCTGCGGCAGTGCAACCACCGGGAACGGAATGAACATCGCCCCAAGAAGGTAGAAGAACGAGTACCTGAACAACCGGCGTTCCCAATTGCGCACAATCGCGTAGGAGGCGAACGCAGAAAGGACGATGGTGGCAAGGACAGTCCCTGCGGTCACCAGCAATGACATCGCGGCACCCACGGGAAAGTTCGTCAGGGTCCAGGCCTGGATGAAACCGTCGAGGCTGAAGGGTGCGGGAAATGAGAAGGCATTGCCGTCCACTGCCTGCCCCTGGGTCTTGAAGGCCATGGACACCGTGACATAGAGGGGAAGCAGCACGGTTACCGCGCACAGGACGAGGACCGTGGTTGCCGGCCAATTGACCCGCTCGAGGGCCGCAGCCGACCGCCGTCGGCTGCTTGGAGCGGTGCCGGGTTCAACGTGGGAGGACTCCCCGATTGCGAGGGTGGTTTCTGTGGTCATCAGAGTGCATTCCGTCCGCGAGTCAGCGAGAGCTGCAGGAGTGAGATAAGGATGGCGACCACGAAGAAGATGGTTGCATTGGCCATCTGGTAGGCGTAGTCGCCGCCATTGAAGCCGGCGATGACAGTCATCGCGATGCTTCGGGTGGAGGTCCCCGGGCCGCCGTTCGTCAGCCCGACGATGATGTCGTAGGCATTGAGGAAGCCCTTGAACCCAAGAATGATGTTGATGACCACGTAACCGGCCACCAACGGAAGGGTGATCTTCAGCAGCTGTTGGAATTTGCTCGCCCCGTCGATTTCTGCGGCCTCATAAACGTCCCCGGGCACAGCAACAAGGCCCGCAATGTAGATGAGCAGCGCCCCGGGTACTGCCTGCCAGGCTGTGACAAGGACAATCGCAATCCACGCGAGGTCGGGGTTGGCGAGCAGGCTGCTCTCCAGCCAAGGGATGCCTGCTGCAGCACCCGCGGCAGGCAGGGAGTTCGAAAACAGGAAGTTGAACACGTAGGCGATGATGATGCCGGAAACCACCATGGGGATAACGAAGATGGTTCGCAGTGCCGACTTCATCCGGATGCGCGAGGTAAGCCCGACTGCAAGCAGGAAGGCGATCACGTTGACGGCGATCACGGTGACGATGGAGAACCCGAAGGTGAACAGGTAACTCTGCAGGATAGCGGGGTCACTGAAGATCGCGATGTAGTTTGTCAGGCCGATGAACTCCCAATCACCTATTCCGATGGAGTTCGTGAAGCTGAAGAAGATACCGATGATGCCCGGAATCGTGATGGCGAGTGTGAACAGGATGAGGCTGGGCACGAGGAAAAAGTAGAAGATCGGTTCCACACGCCGCCTGCTGCGCTGGGTTTGGGGACGCTGCTTTTGGCGCCCCTGCTTTTGCAGGCTCTGCCTGGATGTGGTTGAGGTGCTGATGCTGGACATGTTTCTGACTTCCTATGTTCTGCACTACTGGCGGAAGGCCAGGCGCGCCCAATCTGCGTCGAGCGTGCGGAGGGTGGATGCAGGGGACGCGCCAAACACGATTGCCTGCGTATAGTTCATGATCGGGATGGTGCGCGGAACGAGCACCGAGGGGCCCTGGTAAACCTGCGATTTCTCGTAGTACTCCACCATTCCCTCAATCCGGGGGTCCGGGACGTTTGCAGAATCCTTGGTGGGCGTGAAGCCCAACTGCGATTTGTTGTAGGCATCGATCACCTCTGGCCTGTACAGGTACTCGAGGAAGTTACGTGCAGCATCCTTGTGCTTGGACGCTTCCGGAATCCACGCTGCCAGATCCACATTGACGCGGACGCGCAGATCCTTTGGATCTTCGGTCATCGGGAGGGGAAAGGTTCCGAGCTTGAGGTCCGGGGCGGTCTTGGCGATCTCGCTGAATGCCCACGGGCCCTGGAGGTACATGGCCGCCTTGCCCTGCGAGAAAGCAAGATTACCGTCACCGTAGGCGCGGCTTGCAGCATCCTTGTTGACGTAGTTCTTTGCGAGCGTGAGCATCTTCTCGACTGGCTGGTTGAAGTCTTTCTGGAATGACACGGAGGATTCCGGCCCAACCTCCGTGCCTTCGGCAGCAAGCTTCTTGAAGAAGTCAATGGTGTCCACCTGCCCACCTACCGAGTAGTCAAACCACCCTTGAGCGATCGTCCAGTCGTCCTTCCACGTGGCATAGAACGGCGTAACCCCAGCGGCTTTCAGCGCTTCACACGCCGCGACCATCTCGCTCCAGGTCTTCGGCACCGCGATGTTGTACGCAGCGAAGATCTCCTTGTTGTAGATCACCGAGGACGCCATGACCGAGTACGGCAGGGCACTGGTCCGGTCCGGATACGAACCGTACTGGTCCATGAGCGGTTGGAGGTCTTCACGGACGCGGGAGGCTGCTTGCGTACCGGACAAGTCGCTCAACGCTCCGCGCTGGACAAAGCGGGACGTCTCCATGTTGTAGTTCGCAAGCGCGATGTCCGGTGGATTGCCGCGGACGAAGCTGGCGGACACGACGTCGACACCCGAGGTGTCAAGCACCACCTCGGTTTTGTTCTGGGAAGCGTTGTAGTCGGCAACCAGCTTGGTCATGAAGCCGATGGCCTCCCGCTTGCTGAAGGTGAAGCGGATGGTCTCTTTGCCCGGTTCCCCGGTACAGCCCGAGAGAAGGCCGGCGAGCAGAGCCAGACCCACGCCCATCGCTGCCATGCGTTTCTTGCGCGTAGCTTTCACAGACTCCATAGTCCTTTCGTCTTGCGGACCCCCAGTGGCCGCTATGCCTTGGGGGAGGTGGTCGCGTTCAACCTCCGACTTTAGATAGGAGGTAAATTTATGACCTATCGCTAGTATTTAGTGAGGAGCGCCACACGGTCAAGCTTTTGAGGAAATGCGTCGCCATCTAAATTTATGTACTAAATTTAGAGAGACCGCTCTATCTATCACTCTGGTAGGCGGCTGGAAAGTGGGAGCATCGCATGCTGATCGGGACTGCGCCGTCAACACAGCTGGTTCGTAGGGTCAATGCCGGCGCGATGCTCAAGGCCATGCGGGGTGCCGGCGTCGTAACAGGCACGGAACTCATGGCTTCTACCGGGCTCTCCCGCGCCACCGTCATTTCCATCTGCGACGAACTCGTCCGGCTCGGCTGGCTCCAGGAGCTGGAAAACCAGCGAGGGGCCGGAGATTACATAAAGGGCAGGCCGGCGCGCCGCTTTATCTTCGACGACAGCGCGGCCAGCGTGCTTGGGATCGACATCGGCGCCAACAAGATCACGGCCATAGTGGCTGACATGGCGGGAACACCTCTGTCGCAAGTCACGATGCCCTTCCGTACATACATTGTGCCTGCCCATGAGCGCGCGGATGTGCTGGACCGGATCGCCGCCGATGTCCTGAAAAAGGCCGGCGTATCTGCAGACTCGGTTCTTGCTGTGTCTGTGGGAGTGGCTGCGCCGGTAAGCCGCGACGGCGAGGTTCTCACCGTCCAGGAATTCTGGAAATCCTTCGATGTCCGCCAGATTGTTTCAGAGCGGCATGGCTGGCAGGTACTCCTGGAAAATGACGCCAACCTCGCAGCCCTCGCGGAACGGTGGCAAGGCACCGCGCAGGGAGTCGACAACCTCGTGGTCATGCTCGCCGGCGACCGTCTGGGTTCCGGCATCCTGGAATCCGGCCGTTTGCTCCACGGGCAGCTGGGTGGCTTTGGGGAACTCGGATATCTGGATACGGTGGACGGCGTGGGCGACACCTACGGCATCGCCCACTACGCTGTGTTGTGGGGACGGGAAGCCCTTTCTGGCAGCGAGACCACCAAGCTGCGGGAACTTTGCGAGGATGATCCTGCAGCGCTCACAGCAGAGATGGTTTTCAAGGCAGCCGCGGAGGGAGACCCGGCCGCCCGTCACGCCCTGGGTCGCGTGGCGCACCGCATGGCCCGCGTGATCGGGTCAATCAGTACCTTGGTCAACCCTGAGCTGGTAGTTATTGCCGGAGCCGTGGCAGCCTCTGCCCATGCCCTGATCCCAGCCATTGAGAAGCAGTTGCCGGACTTCACGTTCACTCCCCCGCGTCTGGCAACCTCCACTCTGGGCGACGGCATTGTGTCCCTCGGCGCGATCCGCCACGCCCTGGACTACGTCGAGGAACACGCACTGGACCTCTCCCCCTCGTCATTGCCTAAGCGCGCGGACGCTTCCTGATCTTGTCCAGCGCCGGCTGGAACCCGGGGCTACGCGCTATTCCGGCATTGACATGGTGCGCAGGTCCAGCTGTCTCAGAACACGATCTGCCA
Source organism: Paenarthrobacter sp. 10N417 (assembly GCF_056394745.1). Taxonomy (NCBI): domain Bacteria; kingdom Bacillati; phylum Actinomycetota; class Actinomycetes; order Micrococcales; family Micrococcaceae; genus Paenarthrobacter; species Paenarthrobacter sp. 10N417. The sequence goes on along the minus strand of NZ_JBFTIL010000021.1, from coordinate 96,766 downwards.
CTTCCGGATCAGTCCCAGGCTCATTCCGCGCCTCCACCACTTCCTGGCGGGCGGCATCCAGCGCAATCGTCTGCACGGCAATGGCAAGCTCACGCCCTCGCTTGCGTTTCTCCGCCGCCGATTCGTTGCGCAACGTCCCATCCAGCAGCTCTGCATGGAGCCGGCGCATCTTTTCCTTGACCAGTGCCACTTTGTCCGCGGGGAGTTCCTTCATGAGCTCGTGGTCCTTCAGCGCCGACACCGCCGCCGACTGGGCACGTTTAGCCAGAACACGTGCCGCGTCCTTTTCATGGGAACCGTCCTCCGTGGCTTTGAGGACCCGCATCAGCCACGGAAGTGTCAGGCCGGGCAGTACCAAGGTGGCCAGGAGCACGGCGCAGGCGATGACCAGGATTTCGTGCCGCGCGGGGAAGTCACTGCCATCAGGCAAGGTCACTGGGAGCGCCAAAGCGAGAGCCAGCGTGGCCAGCCCACGCATTCCACACCATGTCAGGATGAGTACTTCCTTGGGCGAGGTTGGCTGCAGGAGATTCCGCCGCTGATGGGCGGTTAGCGCAAGCAGCCCGAGCCATAGGTAGCGAACAACGAACACCAGGATGCAGATCACCACAGCAACGCCGATCATCCCGAAAATCGCCGTCCCCTCGTCACGGATGACGTGACGGATCTCCAAGCCCACCAGGCCGAAGGCCAGTCCGGTCGCCAGCAGCTCCACCACGTCCCAGAACGCAGTCCGCGTGATGCGCTCAGCAGCGTCCTGCGGCCGCGCGTGGCGTTGCAGTTCCAAGGCGGTCACGACGACGGCCACCACACCTGAAGCGTGGAGCTCTTCCGCCAGGATGTACGCAGCGAACGGAACCACAAGCGTGACCGCACTGCGTGCCACCATGGAGGTCACCAGCTTGGTGATGAACTTGGTCAGCCAGCCCATGGCGATGCCGATGACCACCGCCAAGGCCGCGCCCACCACGAACTGCAGGATAACGTTAGGCCCCACCTCGCTACCGGAGACCGTGGCGGCTACCGCTGCCTGGAAGATCACAATGGCGGCGGCGTCATTGAAAAGGCCCTCACTCTGCAGAACAGTAATGAGCCGCCTGGGCATGTGAACGCGGCCAGCCACGGACTCGACTGCGACGGGATCCGGCGGCGCCACCATGGCTCCCAAGGCAATAGCTGCCGGAATCCCGATGCCAGGAATCATGAGCCACGCAGCACCAGCCACCACTGCTGTGGAGACCACCACCAAGGCGACAGCCATGAGGAGCAGCGTCCGCCACCGGACCCGGAAAACGGCCCAGGAACTCTTCTGCGCGGTGGCAAAGAGCAACGGTGGGAGGAAGATTGGCAGGATCAACTCCGGCGAAATCTCAAACTCAGGAAAGCCGGGAATGAACGTGAGCGCAACAGCCAAGAGCAGCATCAGGACCGGATAGGGAAGCCGAAGCCTGTCGCCCAAGCCCACGGCCAGCACCGTCGCAAGCAGCAATCCGATAATGAGTGCCAGCTGATCCATGTTCCCGCTTCCCCAGAAGTTGTACGTCGCGTCTGCGTACAATGCCGCGGAAGCTACCTACAAACCTATCCCGGGGTCCACGCATCCCTTGCCACGTCAATCCGCGATCACGTCAATCCGGGCTCACGTCAATCCGCGGTCAGGGCATCCACCACGTCAACTGTTCCATCCTTGAAAGTGATGGTCCGGTGGATAGTGCCAGGAAGTTCCAAGACAGCAGCGGCTACCAGGGCAACGTTCGCACGGGAAGTCTTGGTGTCGTTGCCAGGGTTTGCCGGGTTGACCTCGATCAGCCCGGACGCCGGCTCCTCCGTCAAGGTCCCCGGCCCCAGGACCGTCCAATCCAACCCACTATTACGCAGGTAGTCATCAGCCGCTGCTTTGGACTCTGCATAGGGGAAGAAAGGGTGGTCCTGAGGAATGCCGTGATCCTTTGCGCTGCCTATGTAGGACACCATCACGTAACGCGTGACGCCGGCTTCCTTGGCTGCGTCCATGGATCGGATGGCGGCGTCCCGGTCCACGGCATACGTCCTGGCCGGATTACCCCCACCAGCCCCTGCCGACCAGACCACGGCGTCGTGGCCCTTCAGCGCGTGGGCGAGTTCCGCCGTCGTCGAGTTTTCCACGTCCAGCACCTGCGCAGTGGCGCCGGTCTCCGTGACTTCTGCCACATGATCGGGATTTCGAATGAACGACGTGACATCGTGACCTTCGCCACTAAGAATCCGGGACAGATGAAGGGCCACTTTGCCGTGGCCGCCAATGATTGCGATTCGGCTCATGCACCCATTCTGTCCCACATGGGAGGGTGGCGCGGGCGGGGAAATGAAAAGACCCCGCAGACGAAAATCTGCGGGGTCTTGCTCTGTAGCGGTGGGGAGGCTCGATCTCCCGACCTCACGATTATGAGTCGTGCGCTCTAACCAACTGAGCTACACCGCCACGAATGAGAAAAACCTGTGTCAAGCCGGTCAAAACCGCCTTGACACAGGCCCTCATTCAGAGCCCCCCACCGGAATCGATCCGGTGACCTCGTTCTTACCAAGAACGCGCTCTACCACTGAGCTAGGGGGGCAACGAGTAAATACTCTACCGGACGTTTTCAGAAGCTACAAATCGGCGAAAATCCGGGAAAAAACGGCGTCGACACAATTTGCGCTGACGCCACTTTCCTGATCCAAATACCGCCCAAATCAGGGCAGACGGAGGACCTGTCCGGGATAGATGAGATCCGGGTTAGGCACTGTGTCAGCATTGGTTGCGATCAGGGCTGCGAGGTCCACTCCGAACTGCGCAGCGATGCCGCTCATGGTGTCACCGGGTTCCACTACAACCTCCGTGACGCGTGGGGCGACTGGACCGCGCTGCCCTGCCTCGGCAGCGGCCTCAGAGGCTGCCTGTTGGGCCAGTGGCTGGACCTCCGGCGCTCCGGGCTCCAAGCCCGCCTGCTCGGCGATCTGAGCGCCTGCAGCGTTGGCTGCCTCCTGCTGCTCGGCCGCTTGGACTGCAGCAGCTTCTGCGGCGGCCTTGCTCGAAGCAGAAGCATCGACGGCGGCAGTATCCTCTGCGGCCTGCGTTACGGCCGTCTGGTCCTGTTGGCCGTCGCCCTTTCCGCCCATTCCCAGGTTCTTCTTCAAATTGTCGAGCAATCCCATGGGGAACCCTCCTGCATTCAGCGTGCGACCGTCAGGCTCTTCGCAGCTACGCGGCTCGTAGCACTTTGATCGTACGGCGGCTCCCCGTGGCATGGAACCCGCCCTTGTTCGTCCCACCCGCCCTTGAACGGAGGGAATGCCGAACAAGAGCGGGAATTGTGGGATTAAACGCCACAGGGGGCCGGCCCGAAAGCCGACCCCCTGACGGGAACTACTTAGTGTTTACCACTTGCCCTTGCGGTTGAAGTCGCGGTGTCCGCCTTCGCCACCGCTGCGGGGCTTGCGGGCGCCGTCGCCGTGTCCACCGAAGCGGGAGCCGCTGGACTGGCCACGGTCTCGATCGCCGAAGCTGCCTGCAGTGCGCTCGGAGCGGTCGCTGTACGTGCGGCCGCCACGGTCAGCAGAGGAACGCTCGCCACCTTCGGACTTGCGGAAGTCCTTCTTGAACCCACCGCTGCCCTTGAAGTTGCCGCCTCCACGGTTTTCGCGGTCGCCGTAGCCACCACGGCCACCGGCGCCACCACCGGAGTAGCTGCCACGGTCGCCGCTGGGCTTGCGTCCGTTGTCCAGCTCGAGGTTGATCAGTTCGCCACCAATGCGGGTGCGGGACAGTGCGCGCAGCTGCTCGGGGCTCAGGTCGGCCGGAAGCTCCACCAGGGAGTGGTCCGAGCGTATGTCGATGCCACCGATTTGTGCGGAAGAGATACCACCTTCGTTGGCAATGGCGCCCACGATGGAGCCCGGCATGACGCGCTGACGGCGTCCGACGGCGATCCGGTAGGTGGCGTTGCCCTCGGTGAGTGCACGGGTCGGGCCACGGGAGCCGAAGCCGTCCTTGGAGCGTTCGCGCTTCTGGTACTCAGGAGCTGCAGGCAGTTCCTTGACCAGCAACGGCTGTCCGCCCTGTGCCATGACGGCAAGTGCAGCAGCGATCTCCGAGGCCGGTACGTTGTGCTCTTCCTCGTAGGAGGAGATGAGGTCGCGGAATGCTGCAACATCCTCGGACTCAAGCGTCTCGGTGATGCGCTCGGCGAACTTGCCCAGGCGCAGCGTGTTCACGGTCTCGGCCGTGGGCAGGTGCATCTGCTCCACCGGCTGGCGCGTGGCCTTCTCGATGGAACGCAGCAGGTACTTCTCCCGAGGCGTCATGAACAGGATGGCGTCACCGGAACGGCCTGCACGGCCGGTGCGGCCGATGCGGTGGACGTAGGACTCGGTGTCGTGGGGGATGTCGTAGTTGATGACGTGGCTGATGCGCTCAACGTCAAGACCACGGGCTGCGACGTCGGTAGCAACCAGGATGTCGATGCGGCCTTCCTTCAGCGCGTCAACAGTGCGTTCACGCTGCTGCTGCGGGATGTCGCCATTGATGGCGGCAGCCTGGAAACCGCGGGCCTTCAGCTTGTCAGCGAGGTCCTCGGTGGCCATCTTGGTGCGCACGAAGGCGATAACGCCGTCGAACTCTTCGACCTCGAGGATGCGGGTCAGGGCGTCAAGCTTGTGCGGGCCCATGACCTGAAGGTAACGCTGCTTGGTGTTGGCACCGGTGGTGGTCTTGGACTTCACCGAGATTTCAGCAGGGTTGTTCAGGTACTGCTTGGACATGCGGCGGATCTGGCCCGGCATGGTGGCAGAGAACAGTGCAACCTGGCGGGTTTCCGGAGTCTGCTGGAAGATCTGCTCTACATCATCGGCGAAGCCCATGCGCAGCATCTCGTCAGCTTCGTCCAGCACCAAGTACTGGAGTTCAGAGAGGTCAAGGGAGCCCTTGGCAATGTGGTCGATCACACGGCCGGGGGTACCGACAACAACCTGTGCACCGCGGCGCAGGCCGGCCAGCTGGGGACCGTAAGCGGAACCACCGTAAACCGGGAGCACGGTGAAATCGTCAATGTGCTTGGCGTAGGAAGTGAACGCTTCAGCAACCTGGAGGGCGAGTTCACGCGTCGGCGCCAGGACCAATGCCTGGGTCTTGCGGGACGGGCCGTTGAGGTCGTGCAGCTCAGCCAGGCGGGACAGCGCAGGAACAGCGAAGGCTGCGGTCTTGCCGGTACCGGTCTGGGCCAGGCCGACGACGTCGCGGCCTTCGAGGAGCAGCGGGATGGTGGCTGCCTGGATGGGGGACGGCTTTTCGTAGCCGACATCCTGCAGTGCGGCCAGAACGCGGCCATCGATGCCAAGATCGACGAAGCGGACGCCTTCTTCTTCCTCGTCTTCTGCCTTGGGGGCAGGAGCTTCGGTGAAGGCGGGGGCTGCAGACTCGGGTGCAGCGTTCTCGACGGGGGCAGCGGCGGTAGCCGGTGCTTCTACTACGGTGCCTTCAGCGGCGGTCTCTGCTACGTCAGCAGACTCAGCGTTCTGGGCGTCGAAGTTTTCGTTGAGATTTTCGGTCATAGGGGGAAATTCCTCATCCATAGGGCAGTCGGCGCGGCCCGGTTGGGCTTGGCCGCATTACTCGTCGCGAAGAGCCAGGCAAAGGTGCCCTGCTTTCGCAAGAAGTCCGGCGCTATCGCAATCCCATGGCAGGACTTCCCGCTGCATCTCTTGGCTGCTATCCCAGCAGTCTGTACAGCGTTTTCTTTAGCCGGCTCTCCCTATGAAAATGCCCGCACACATTTGCGGGCCCCAACACTTACCAGTCCTGCCTCAAGAATTGGGCAGGATAAAGGGATTTCCGGAGTGGGGGATATTTCAAGTGTAGGGCACAGAGTGCCCTCACCGCGAGTTGAGTCCTGATGAAGACGGGTGAGCTTGAGCACACCCGGACTCTTCGGCACTACAAGGCAGCCCACAAGGAAGCCCTCACGGCAATATTCAAGGCAGCCCTGCAGCCCGTTCAAGAAGGCTTACAACCCGTTCCGGCGCAGGACTTTCTCGAATTTCTCATGATATTCGTCCTGAAGCCGGACCTCCCCGTCCGCCTCGGCATCGAGCAAGGTTTGCACCATCTCCGGCGTGGGCTCGCTGAACCACTGGCCAACAGTAATCCCGTGTTTAGGAACGAACAGCTGGTGAATGTGGTCTCCCGCGGAGACGGTCCCCGGCTTGATCACGCGCAGGTAAGTTCCCACGCGCCCCGCCTGCGTGAAGCGCTTCACCCATTGCGGCTCGTCCAGCAACCGCTGGAAGGTGGCGCACGGGACGCGCGGTGACGTTACCTCCACTTCCACATCCAGCCCAATCTTCCAACGTTCACCAATCACGGCTCCCGTGGTCTCGATTCCGTCCACCCGCAGGTTCTCCCCGAAGACGCCGGCTGGAAGCTCACGATCCAGTGTGGCTGACCAGTAATCGGCGTCTGCCTGGGAATACGCGTACAGAGCCTGGTCTTCGCCGCCGTGATCGAACCTGTTGGCTTGGACATCGCCGTGGACGCCAAGCTTGTGAATCTTGACGGGGCCTTCCACAGGACGCTTATCGATCGCGGTGACGCCAACGCTTCCTTCCGGATCCGGCAACAACTGGTGGACACGGCAGACAGCGAGAAGGGATGCGGTGTTCATGGACAACAGTTTACGGACGGGAAGCCGGATTTAAGGGTCGAACCGGTAACCCATTCCCGCTTCGGTGTGCAGGTGCCGCGGTGCGGCAGGGTCCCTCTCCAGCTTTCGCCGCAATTGGGCAATATAGACCCGCAGATATTGCGTCTCCTTGGCGTACGCCTGCCCCCAGACCTGGGTCAGGATCTGCTGCTGGCTCACCAGCTTTCCCTTGTTCCGGACCAGCAACTCCAGGATGTTCCACTCGGTGGGGGTCAGCCGCACCTCTGATCCGTCCTTCACGATCTTCTTGCCCGCCAGGTCCACCATGAAGTCCGACGTCGCCAAGGTAGGCTCCTCGCGATCGGTGAGGACCCTGCGCGAGGCGACGCGAAGCCGCGCAAGCAGCTCATCCAGTCCGAAGGGCTTGGTCACGTAGTCGTCCGCACCGGCGTCGAGCGCTTCCACTTTGTCCTCCGAGGCATGCCGGGCAGACAAGACGATGATGGGCATGCTGCTCCACCCACGGATGCGGCGGATGATCTCCACCCCGTCCATATCCGGCAATCCAAGGTCCAACACAACAATGTTGACGCTTTGCTTCGCTACGGCGTTCAAGGCATCGGCACCGTTTCCAACGGTCATTGCCTGGTACCCGTGGGCTTGCAAGGTGATCTGCATTGCCCGCGCAATCTGGACTTCGTCCTCAACTATCAGCACACGGGTCATGCCCTGCCTCCCCCATAACCGGTCCACAGCGGCAACGTAACCACCATGGTCAGGCCGCCACCTGGCGTCGGCTCCGCCACGAGCGTGCCGCCCATGGCTTCCGTGAAACCCTTGGCCACCGCCAGTCCCAACCCAATTCCGCCGCCGGCGCCGCTTGCCCGGGCGGGTGAATCGCCAAGCCGCTGGAAGGGTTGGAACATCTCAAGCACTTCGTTGTGTCCCACCCCGCTGCCGTGGTCCACAATCCTCAGTTCACTGGCAGGCTTGTCCCCCACTGTGATCCCGGCCCCGGCACGTGCAGTCAGGATGACGTCCGAACCAGGTGCGTACTTCACCGCGTTTTCAACGATGTTCGCCACCACGCTCTCCAACATGCCTGAGTCGGCTGTTACCGGCGGCAGGTTGGGTTGCAGTTCGCTGCGTATCCGACCTTTCGGGATCCCGCGAAGTGCTTCGGGCAATATTTCGGTCCAGGTGGTGCCCGCTAGCAACGGGTTCACGGCGTCGGCGGTAATCCGGGACATATCCAGCAGGTTGTCCACCAAATGGTCCAGGCGGTCAGCATAATTCTCGATCGTCTCCAACAACTCCTTCTCCACGTCCGGAGGGAACTGGACCTCTTCCTGCCGCAGGCTGCTAACAGCCAGTTTGATTCCAGCCAACGGCGTCCTCAAATCATGGGAAACGGCGCGAAGGATGGACGTCCGCATCTTGTTTCCCTCGGCCAGGCGAAGGTTGTCCCGCCGGCTCTTGACCAGTTGCTGCCGCTCACGCACAGCCACCACAAACGCTCCAAAGGCCGCAAGCAGCCGCTGGTGTTGGGAGGACAGCGAACCACCGCGCAACAACAATGTGTAGTGGGGATCGACGACGGCGGCATGGTCTGCGGCGGCATGGGTCACCGGCGGGTTGGGGCCGGCGCTCGCAAGGACCCGCCACTGCGGCGGCGCGCCAGGCACCGTGACGCTGTCCGGGGCCGGGGAGCCCAAGAGTGTCACAGCCTCCATGCCGAGATTTCCGCGGACTTTCTCAAGGAAGGATTCAAGGCTGCCGTCCGAACTGAGGATGCGCAGGGCCAACTCGCTCAGGGCCGTGGCCTCGGCCTCGGACCTCGCAGCTTCCTGGGCCCTGCGGCTCGCCAGCCCCACCGCGAGCGCCACACCGCAAGCCACGGCCAGGAAAACCACCAGCGTGAACAGAGTGGTTGGATCAGCGATGGACAGGGAACCTACGGGTTCGGCGGAGAAGTAGTTCAACAGGAAACTGCCCAGCACCGCCGCGACCACGGCGGGCCACAGACCTCCGATTGCGGCAACGGCCACGGCCGCTGCCAGCTGAAGGAGCATGATCATGGCGAAGTTGCGGAAGCCCRGGACAGTGACCAAGACTTCGACGCCGGGCGGCAACAGCAGGGCAAGGACAAGGCCAGTGATAACCCGTCCACGGCCGATGCCCCGAACCGCGGGAAGACGCAGCAGAACGTCGTTGGAGTCGCTGCTTTGTGCTTCAGGAGCTGGCATGGCTACATCCTTCCACGGTTGGCAGGGTGGGCAGTTGTGCCCACCCTCCTGTCCCACCAGTGCCCGCGGTCCACTCAAGGACTAGGCTTGCAGTCAGCATCTGGTCCGGCATGGCGCCGGACAATCCAACGGTCTATCCAGGGGGATATACATGGACCCGAACGAAGGCGCCGCTGGCAGCGGCGCTTCAGGAAATGACGCTTCAGGCAACGGCGCGTCAGGCAATGGCGCGTCCGGCGGCGGCGCTGCCGGGGGCGCTGCTGGCGGGGGCGGCCAGGGCCCGGACGCGGGCAAGAATCCGCCCAAGCCACCACCGTGGCAGGTGCCCAAACCCGAGCTCCATCCTGAGCTGATCCCTCCAGCCAATGACAGGGACAATCCACCTGGCGGACAGAAGCTGACCGGACAGAACCCAGGTTCCTCCAAACCCGGTTCTTCCAGGCAGGGCTCTTCCAAGCCTGGCGCATCCCGGCCCGAGCCCGGCAAGCCACTCCCCATCATTGACCCGTTCGCGAAGGAACGTGAACGCGAATCAGCCCAGGCAGAGGCCCGGAAGAAGCGCTCGCGGCGCCGCACCGTCGTCGTGGGTTTGGGTGTTACCGCTCTTCTTGCCGGAACCATCACCGCAGTAGTTGCCAGCAGCGAACAAGAGGCTGACTACGCGCAGGTCTGTTTCAACGATGAAACCGGCGAGCGCGTGGACGATACCCAATGCAACAACAGCAGCTCGGATGGCCGCGGTTCAGCCATCTACGCCTGGTACTTCTACTCGCGGGGAGCCACCGTGCCTGCTGTGGGTCAGAACCGCAGCTCCTACCCGAGCTATACGAAGACAGTTCCACAGGGCGCCAAGACTTCAACGGGTTACAGCACCAAGGGCGGCACAGTCAGCCGTGGCGGCTTTGGCAGCAGCTCCAAAAGCGGCGGAAGCTCGGGAGGCTAGGCGTGCAGCGTTTGCCCTCCGAGCCCAGGCCGGACTGGAAAAAGAAGATCGAAGAACAGGGCCTGGTCTTTTCGACCACCACCATGCCCGATGGCCGCAAAATCGAGTACTGGAACGAGTCGGCGTACTACGAATTCACCATGGACGAGGTGGAGACGCTCGAGAAGACTGCCGAGGACATGCACCTCATGTGTCTTGAGGCAGCAAAGTATCTCGCCACCGGGGCCATGGGCGATATTGGAATCGGGCAACAGGCGCTGGAGCTTGCCGGCGAATCGTTGCAGGCCGGGGACATGGATATCTACGGTCGCTTCGACTTCATCTATGACGGCAAGGGCGGGCCGGCGAAGATGCTGGAGTACAACGCCGATACGCCCACGGGCCTGATCGAAGCCGCCGTTGCGCAGTGGTTCTGGCTGCAGGATGTGTTCCCGGAAAAGGACCAGTGGAACGGAATCCATGAGGCGCTGATCCGGCAATGGAAAAAGCTGCAGTTCCGCACCGGGATGAGCACACTGCATGTGGCTCATTCGGAGGCCGAAGAATCCGGTGAAGATTGGATGACTGCCGCCTACATGCGGGACGTGGCGAGCCAGGGTGGGTGGACGACTATCGGCATCAATATGTCGGATATCGGTTGGGACCCGAACCTGAACCGCTTTGTGGACCTGGACAATTTCATGATCAGCACCATGTTCAAGCTGTACCCGTGGGAACTGATGATGAAGGAACCTTTCGGGCATCGGCTGCTGACGCGGGCCCACAATCCTCGATGGGTGGAGCCCGCGTGGAAGATGCTGCTCTCCAACAAAGCCCTGCTTGCTGCGCTATGGCACCTGTACCCCGGCCACGAGAACCTCCTGCCGGCCTACCTTGGCGATCCTGGCCCGCTCAAGGAATGGGTGGCCAAGCCTCTTCATGGCCGCGAGGGCGACAACATCCGCATCCACGCCCCCGGCATCGAGCTGCAGCAACCCGGCGGCTATGGCCGTGAAGGGTGGTGCTTCCAGCAGTACCACGCCCTACCCGACTTTGATGGAAACCACCCGGTACTTGGTCTCTGGGTGGTGGACGGCGAGTCCGTGGGCTGCGGCATCCGTGAATCGGATGGCCCCATCACGGACTATTTCTGCCGCTTCGTTCCCAACACCATCGACGCCCCGGCGCCTGCCGCGCCCACAACTACTTCCTACGGAGCTGCACTGTGAGCACTGAAAACCATGAGCACTGAAACCTCGACGCCGGACGGCGGTTCAGCGGGCGGCGACCGTACCGCCGTCGTACCTTCCAAAGGCCTCCATGCAGGCATCCTGGACCTTGGCGACTCGGTCATGCTGGGACTGGCGTCAACTGCGCCTGTGTATTCGCTGGCCGCTACGCTGGGGCTCATTGTTGCCGTCAACGGCAATTACACTCCCCTGATCCTGGTTCTTGCCTTCATTCCAGTGCTCTTCATCGCCTATGCATTCCGCGAGCTGAACAGTGCGCTCCCCGACTGCGGCACCACCTTCTTCTGGGCCCGCAAAGCCTTTGGTCCGTGGGCGGCCTGGTTGGGAGGCTGGGGGGTGGCTTTGGCCGGCATCGTAGTCCTCGCCAACCTGGCCCAAATTGCCGGGAAATATCTGTGGTTGCTGGTCGGCGACGGTTCCCTGGCCGGCAACACGTGGCTGGTCACCGCCACCGGGGTCCTGTTCATCGCGTTCATGACATACGTTAATCACCGCGGCATTCGGCTGGGCGAGCACGTCCAGCGGACCCTGACCTACATTCAATACATTTCGCTGGGCATCTTTGCGGTGGCCATTATTGTTCGAATTGCAGCTGGGGTTCCCGGCGGTGACGGCACTATCCAGCCTTTCGACCTTGAGTGGTTCAACCCCGCGGGTGCCTTCGCCGATCCCAGCGCAGTGGTTCACGGGGTCCTGCTGGCCCTGTTCATTTACTGGGGCTGGGACACCTGCCTGGCCCTGAACGAAGAGACCGAAAACCCTGCGAAGACTCCAGGCCGGGGTGCCGTCATCTCTGCATTCGTCCTGGTGGCAATCTACGTTTCCGTGGCCCTGCTGGTGATGATGTACGCGAGCGTCGGGACCGAAGGCATCGGCCTGGGCAATGAAGCAAACCAGGATGACGTCTTCCTGGCCATGAAGGATGTAGTGCTGGGCCCGTGGGGTTGGCTGATCGTGGTGGCCGTCCTGGCATCCGTGCTGTCCTCAACGCAGACCACCATCCTCCCTACAGCCCGCGGAACGCTGTCCATGGGCGTGCATGGTGCCCTGCCGGCGCGTTTTGGCAAGGTCCACGAACGGTTCCAGACGCCGGGTTTCTCAACCCAGGTCATGGGCGTGGCTGCCGTGGTGTACTACGTGGCCATGAGCTTCCTCAGCGAGGACCTTCTGGCGGACTCCATCAGTGCCATCAGCCTGTTCATCGCGTTCTACTACGCCCTGACCGGTTTCTCGTGCGTATGGTTCTTCCGCTCAACGCTTCGGGATTCTGCCCGCAACCTGTGGTTCCGCGGCATCCTGCCCTTCCTGGGGGCGGTGTCGCTGACGGTGGCGTTCTTCATTTCGGCGGTGCAAATGTGGGATCCGGAGTATGGAGACACCCAGATCTTTGGAATCGGCGGAGCCTTTGTCAGCGGGGTCCTGCTTCTGCTCCTGGGCGTGGTGCTGGCCATCGTCTGCCGTTTCGCACCTGCCACGCGTGGCTTCTTCACTGGGGAGCGCGCCGACGCCGGGCTGGTGCGCGGCGAGTAAACGGCGGGTGCGCGGCGCGTAAGCGGCGAGTGCGCCTAGCGTCGCGCTGCGGTCCACTGGCGCAGCCGGGTGGGAATGTCCGGGACCTCGATCTGGACAGCGTCACGCCGCAGCGCGATGAGCCAGCAGACCAGGATCGCCACGGCGCAGAACACCCCTGCACTGGATGCCATGATCCAGAGCCCTGGCGTCTGGACGTTCAGGTCTGCGGCACCCAGCGCCGTGCCGATGGTCTTTGGCGAATAGAAGAAGACCAGCGTGGAAAGTGCCAGCACAGCGGTCATCACAATTCTCTGCGCCCTGTACCGGCCAGGAGTTTCCTTGATGGTCCAGGCGAATGCCGGCAGGACCACAGCCATCCAGACCCAATGGTGGGACCACGAGACCGGGCTGATGAGCAACATGGTGAGTGCCGTCGTCGACATTGCAATGACGCGGGCTCCCTGCGAGCTTGCCGCGCGGATCAGGAAGGCCGCCAGCACAACTGTGGCGAGGCTGAGCGCGATCCAGGGAACGGTTACTGAATCCTGCGGCACACCAAAGTGCAGCAATGCGCCCTTGATCGAGAGGTTGTCCACGTAGCCGGCGCCGCCGATCCGGGACGTGTCAGGGAGTATTTCAAGCCAGAACTGCAGGGACTCGGCGGGCCGAACCACCCATGCCAGGAGGACGGTGCCGGCGAAACCAATGGACATGTTGGCCAGTCCACGCCAATCCTTGCGCATCAGGAAGTACAGGCCAAAGACAAGGGGTGTCAGCTTGATACCGGCCGCTATGCCCACCAGGAAGCCGCTGCCACGGACGCCCCGACGACCTGCGGGGCCAAGCAAGTCCACAGCCATCAAGCCCATGAGCAGGATGTTGATCTGGCCGAACGCCAACGTCTCACGCCATGGACCGAGGAACAGGACAGCCAGGACCAGGGCCCCGGCAATCCAGCGGCTGCGGCCGGATGACAACGCAGTGCGCCAGTCGTGCTTGGAGGCCCAGTACTTCACGATGGTGGCAGCAACCCAGGCGGCAATCGCTACTCCGGCCACGTTGAACAGCATGAGCGCGGCGGGTTGCGGCCAGAGTGCCAACAGCCCGAAGATGAGCGCTGCGAACGGCGGATAGGTAAAGGGAAGTTCCGGTCCCCCTGCTGCGGCAACGCTTGGGCCGTACAGGTCCGAGGGCGAGGCGCCGGCGTCGTTGAGGATGCTTCCGCCGAACCAGTACACACTGAAGTCCAGGCCCTGCTTACTCCACTCGGCAAGCATCAGCCACACGGGCCAAATCAAGAGCGCCCACGGGAGCCAATGCAATGCGCGTGAAGTGGTGGATGCAGACCTCCCGGCATCCGCCTTAGCCTGTAAATCGACGCCGGGCAGTGCCATGTCTTTATCCCCCAATATATTCTTTGTGCAGTGGGATCCCAGTGGTCCCCGAATACATACTACTTAACGCCCGGCGGCGCCGATCCGGCTGACGGTTGCGCCCGTCCCAGCTGCCGGTTGCGCCTGACGCGGCCGAGGGGCGCGGGGTGTCTGCCTCGTGCGGGCATCCAGCCCCTTAGGATGCTGGAATGAGCGATTCAACGACGAACACCTCGGATGTGCTGGCCCTCGATTCCCTCTTGACCAGCGAAGAACTGGCTCTGCGCGAGAAGGTTCGGGATTACACAGCCCAGCGGATCCGGCCGAACATCGCGCGCTGGTATGAGGACGCGGTTTTCCCGCAGGAGATCGCGCCCGAGTTGGGCGAGCTCGGCGTCCTGGGAATGCATCTGGAGGGCTACGGCTGCCCCGGCCGGACCGCCGTCGAATATGGCTTGGCAGCCATGGAGCTGGAGGCCGGCGATTCCGGCATCCGCACCTTTGTCTCGGTGCAGGGCTCGCTCGCCATGACGGCCATTCACAAGTGGGGCTCGGAGGAGCAGAAAGAACAGTGGCTGCCACGAATGGCCGCCGGCGAACTGATCGGCTGCTTTGCGTTGACGGAGCCGACGGCGGGTTCGGACCTGTCGTCGATGACCACTTTCGCTCGTGAGACGTCCGACGGCTGGGTCCTCAACGGCGCCAAACGCTGGATCGGACTCGCCTCAATTTCCGACGTCATGGTGGTGTGGGCCCAAACGGAGGATAACGCGGCGGGCATCCGCGGTTTCCTGGTACCGGCGGGCACGCCGGGTGTCACGGCCACGCCGATCGAGCCGAAGCTCTCCATGCGCGCATCAATCCAGTGCGACATAAAGTTCGACGACGTACGGCTGGGTCCGGAGGCGATCCTCCCGGGTGCCATCGGACTTCGTGGGCCGTTCTCCTGCCTGAACGAGGCCCGGTACGGCATCGCGTGGGGAGCCATGGGCGCAGCTCGCGACTCCTATGAGGCCGCGCTGGAATACGCCGGTAGCCGGCTCCAGTTCGGGCGACCACTCGCTGGATACCAACTGACCCAAGAGAAGCTGGTGAACATGCTCCTCGAGATCCAAAAGGGCACCATGCTCGCCCTGCACCTTGGCCGCCTGAAAGACACCGGGCATCTTCAGCCCCAGCAGATCTCCATGGGCAAGCTCAACAATGTCCGGGAGGCCATCAAAATCGCCCGGGAGGCCCGCACCATCCTGGGCGGCAACGGCGTCACCCTGGACTATTCGCCGCTGCGGCACGCCAACAACCTCGAATCAGTGCGCACGTACGAGGGCACCGACGAGGTTCACACCCTGATCCTCGGGCAGCACATCACGGGGATCGGCGCGTTCCGGGGCTGAGCACCAAGTAGGTCGCAGTTAAGCGCGTTCTGACGGCTCAAAACGCGCTCAACTGCTACGTAGTTGGGTGAGGGGGCAGGGCTGGGTCAGGCGGAAACTGTGGCGGGTTGCTTCTTCGCTGAATCCTTGCGGATGGTTGCACTGATCACTGCAGCTACCGTGCACATGGCTGCTGCGCCCATCCAGGCGTAGTTGTAGTGTCCGGTGGCATCGCGGATGAACCCGGCAGCCAGTGCGGCGGCCGCCGCTCCGAGCTGATGGGCCGCGAACACCCAGCCGAAAACCACTGAGCCATCGGCGCCGAATACCGAGCGGCAGATGGCTGCCGTCGGGGGCACCGTAGCTACCCAGTCCAGGCCGTAGACCACGACGAAGATGATCATGCTCGGTTCCACGGACGAGCCCAACAGCAGCGGCAGCACCAGAAGACCGATCCCCCGGAACTGGTAGTACACCGCCAACAGAACCTTGGGGTTGAAGCGGTCCGTCAGCCACCCGGAGGCGATAGTCCCCACGATGTCGAAGATCCCGACGACGGCCAGCAAGCCCGCCGCTGTGGTTTCCGGCATGCCGTGATCATGAGCTGAGGGAATGAAGTGGGTGCCGATGAGCCCATTGGTCGTGGCGCCGCAGATGGCGAAGCCCGCCGCCAACGCCCAAAACGTACGGACTTTGCTGGCACGTTTGAGGACCTGCAACGCCCGGACAGCCGCGTTCGCCGAATCCGGCTTGGCTGTTACGGAAGCCGTCGGGGGCGGCGGAACTGCAGCGCCCGGCGTCGTGGTCTTTGAACCGGCGGTACTGGCCGCGGGTGCTTCCGCGCCATAAGGCAACACCCCGACGTCGGCGGGTGAGTTCCGCAGCCACCGCAAGACCAGCGGTACCACCGCGAGCGCACCGGCGGCGATGAGCAGGGACGCGCCCCGCCAGCCCGGGTTCTGGGCAAGGGCGGCGATGAAGGGCAGGAAGACAAGTTGGCCGGCGGCGCTGCCGGCGGTCAGGATGCCGATCACCAGGCCACGGCTCTTGGCGAACCACGTGTTGGCGATGGTCGCTGCGAAGACGAGGGCCATGGATCCCGTTCCCAGGCCAATCAGCACGCCCCAGGTGAGCAGGATCTGCCAGGACTGGTTGACGAACACCGTTAGCGCTGAGCCCAGACCGATCAGGCAAAGCGCGAGCGAGGTGACTTTGCGTATGCCGAAGCGTTCCATTAAGGCGGCGGCGAAGGGTGCCGTCAGCCCGAACAAGACGAGGTTGATGCTCACCGCCAAGGACAAGACTGTGGTGGACCAGCCGAATTCCTGTTGTAGCGGAACCATCAGCACTCCAGGCGCGGCCCTGAAGCCGGCGGCCCCAACCAGGGCGAGGAAAGCTACGGCGGCCACAATCCAGGCCGGGTGCAGTCTGCGGCTGGGTCCCTTGCCGGGTTGCTTGCCGGATTGCTTGCCGGTTGGGACGGCTGCATTGCTTATCGGAGTTCCGGTGACATCGGGAGCGGTCATGCGGAGATCTCCGTTTCGGGGGAAGTTGTTGGTACGGGTGCTATGGCCAGGGGCAGCGGATGGTCACTGCGTGTGAAGCTGTGCCAGCTCGTGTTGGCAGCTGTCAGGTGGACGCCACAATGGGTGCACGTGTCTGCCGACGCCGTGATTTGTCCGCAGTCAGTGTGAACGACCTTCATATGAGAGACCTCGCTGGGGGCGTCCAAATGTTTCTCTGCCCAAATGATGATGGCGTTGAGGACCGGAAGAGCGTCCTCGCCCTTGGGGGTGAGCACGTATTCCTGGCGCGTCCGGGCACCATCCTGATAAGGGCGTTGCGTCAAGAGCCCGTCCTCGAGCAGCCATGCCAGACGTTTGCTGAGAACGTTGTCCGCGACTTCCAGTCGCTCCTTGATGGCTTCGAAACGGCCGTTTCCAAAGAAAATCTCGCGCAGGACCAAGCTTCCCCATGGATCGCCGAGGACGTCGAGGCCCCGCGCCAGGCTGCACGTGCGGGCGGACCAGTCAGATCGCAAAGGCATGTGGACAAAGTACCTGACTTTTCTAAAGAAAGCTAGATTATGTGTGGCGCCTTAGCGGACGCCTTTGCTTCCTGACCCTCTTTGGAGTTTGGACTGCCCGGAAGCACCCTATTTTGGTTGATTTCCCCCGGACCTCCGCGGCAAAGGAGGTCAGGAAGCCACCCGCCCGGCGCGCATCTCGGCAGCAACGAGGCCCGTGCGCGAAGGCCGGTAAGCCAGGGCCCAGTAGACCAGCAGGGCGATTCCGCACACCACACCCAGGCTTGACACCATCAGCTGCCATTGCGTCTGGGGATCCTTCCCCCACTCGGCGGCGCCTGCCCAGACGGCAAGGTTCTTTGGCGTCATGTAGAAGGCAACCGTGGAACAGGCCACGATGATCCATCCCGCCGTGCGCATCCGCCCGCTGCGGGACGGCACCCGATGCATCGCAAAAGCCATGCTGGGCAGGGCTACCGCCACCCAGACCCAGTGGTGGGACCAAGAAACGGGGCTGACCAGGAGCATCAGGATGGCTGTGGCCGAGACCGCGACGAAGTTTTCATCCACGTCCACGGCCCACTTAATGATTTTTGCTGCAAGCGCCGCGAGTGCCAGGGAAAGAACCAACCACACCACGCTGGTGAGGGAGGAATCCGGCATGCCGAAATGCAGGAGCAGCCCCTTGACGGACAAGTTGTCCACGTAGGCCGGGCCGCCGATGCGCCCGGTATCGGGGAGGATCTGGGTCCAGAATGCCAGGGATGCTTGCGGCAGGATGGCCCACGCGATCGCGATGGATCCGAAGAATCCAGCGGCCATCCATGCCAGCGCCTTGAAGTCGCGGCGGACCAGGAAATACAGGCCGAACGCCAGCGGCGTGAGCTTCACACCGGCAGCCAGGCCGATCAAGAGTCCTGCGGGCCACCGGATGAGGCCAGCCCGCGCCTTACCGAAGAGCGCGAAGTCCGCCAGGATCACGCCCATCAGGATGATGTTGATCTGGCCGAAAACGAACGTATCCCGCCATGGGCCCAGGAGCAGGATGGCTCCTGTTCCCACTAAAGCAGTGGTCCTGAAGCGATAGTCGGCGAATGCTGAACGCCATGTCTTCAGGCCGAAATAATGGCGTGCCAACCAGGCAGCCACCACTGCGGCACCTGCCAAGGCGGCGATGATGAAGACCATGCTGCTGGCAAAGAAACCCATTGCTGCCAGGCCGGCAAAGAGCAAGGCCGCGAAAGGCGGGTAAGTAAAAGGAAGGCCGTCGCGCACGGCATACAGGTCCCCGCCTTGGAGAACCTTGCCGCCGCCGTAGAAATAGACCTCGAAGTCGTTCAGGAACGGCTGGTAGTCCGTGTAGAGGAACCAAACGGCGACGGCGAGGGTCAACACGCCTGCGACGGTCAGGATCCAGCCGCGCTGGGCAGCCGAAACAAACGTGGGTGAAGAAGAAGCCACAGTGTCAGCCGTTGCTGATCTTGGCGAAGGCCTGTTCAAGGTCCGCGATCAGATCCTCGGATTCCTCGATGCCACAGGAGAGGCGCAAGAGGTTCACGGGAACGGCCAGTTCTGTCCCCTTGACGGAAGCGTGCGTCATCTCCGAGGGGTAGTTCATGAGGGACTCGATTCCGCCCAGTGATTCGGCCAAGGTGAAAATCGAAGTGGATTCGGCAACTGTACGCGCCGCGGCCTCACCGCCCTTGAACTGGACAGAGACCATGCCGCCGAACTTCTTCATCTGCTTCGCAGCGAGTTCGTGGCCGGGGTGGTCCGGGAGGCCCGGGTACAGCACGGCTTCCACTTCGGGGCGCTGCAGCAACCATTCGGCCACAGCTTGGCCGTTCTCGCTGTGCCGGTCCATGCGCACGCCCAGGGTCTTGAGGCCCCGCGTGGTGAGGAAGGCATCCATCGGTCCGGAAACAGCACCAACGGCGAACTGGATGAAACCGATCTTCTCGGCGAGCTCGGCGTCGTTGACCACGATTGCTCCGCCCACCACGTCCGAGTGGCCCCCAATGTACTTGGTAGTGGAATGGATCACGACGTCGGCACCCAGGTCCAGGGGGGTCTGCAAGTAGGGAGACGCGAAGGTGTTGTCCACGACCAGGAGGGCACCGGCGTCGTGCGCTACTTCGGCGAGCGCCGCAATGTCAGTGATCTTCATCATGGGGTTGGACGGGGTTTCCACCCACACCATGCGCGTCTTGTTCGCTCCAACGGCACGTGCCACAGCATCGAGATCGGACATGTCCACGGGGGTGTTGCCGATGCCCCAGTCGCCGAGCACGCGGTTGATGAGACGGTACGTGCCACCGTAGGCGTCGTTGCCCAGGACGATGTGGTCCCCAGGACGCGCCACAGCGCGGATCAGCGAGTCTTCGGCAGCAAGGCCAGAGCCGAACGAGAACGCGGCCGAACCACCCTCAAGGGCTGCCAGCTGTTCCTGCAGGGAGTCACGGGTGGGGTTGCCGCCGCGGCCATACTCGTAGCCTGAACGCAGGCCGCCAATTCCGTCCTGGGCGTAGGTTGAGCTGAAGTGCAGAGGCGGCACCACAGCGCCTGTCCGGGGTTCGAAGGCCTGGCCCGCGTGGACGGCCCTCGTGTTGAACCCGGCGTTGTTGTTGACGGACATGGAAGCTCCTCTTTCAGTGTTCAACGGTTGGAAGTGGGCGCGTGGCGCTCAGTTGCTCAGGTAGGCCAGGAGGTCGTGGCGCGTCAGGATGCCCACGGGCGCCCCAACGAACGTGACCATCACAGTATCGACGTCGGACAACAGCTCGCGCGCAGCCGAAATGGTCTCCAGCGATCCGATAACGGGCAGGCGCTCCCCCATGTGTTCGGCGATTTTGTCCGTGAGTTTGGCTTCGCCGCGGAACAGCTTGGTGGTGAGGCTGCGCTCATCGACTGCGCCCAGAACCTCGCCCATGACCACAGGCGGTTCCTGCGAGAGGACAGGGATGTGTGAGACGCCGAACTCGTTCATGATGTTGATGACGTCTCGAACGGTCTCGTTCGGGTGGATGTGGACCAGGTCCGGCATCTCGCCTGTCTTGGACTTCAGTACCTCGCCCACGGATGACTCTTCGCCGCCGGAAAGGAAGCCGTAGGAGCGCATCCATTGATCGTTGAAGATCTTGGCAAGATAGCCGCGGCCGGAATCGGGGAGGATCACCACAACGACCGCGGACTCGTCCAGGTCCTTGGCAGCCTCCAAGGCAGCGACCACGGCCATGCCGGAGGAGCCGCCCACCAGGAGGCCCTCTTGGCGTGCCAGGCGGCGGGTCATGGCGAACGAATCGGCATCAGAGACTGCGATGACCTGGTCCGGCACGGTTTTGTCGTAATTGGTGGGCCACATGTCCTCGCCAACGCCTTCAACGAAGTACGGGCGTCCGGTACCGCCCGAGTACACAGAACCTTCGGGGTCTGCGCCGATGATCTTGACCCGGCCGCCGTCGGACCCGGGCCTGTCGGCAGAGACTTCCTTAAGGAAGCGGCCCGTACCCGTGATGGTGCCGCCCGTTCCGGCGCCGATGACAACGTGCGTCACCCTGCCGTCAGTATCGCGCCAGATCTCCGGGCCTGTTGACTCGAAGTGGCTGCCCGGGGCTGCGGGGTTGGAGAACTGGTCCGGCTTGAAGGCCCCGGGAATCTCCTGGACCAAGCGATCTGAGACGCTGTAGTAGCTTTGCGGGCTGTCGGGCGCAACTGCGGTGGGTGTCACCACAACTTCGGCGCCATAAGCTGCCAAGACCGCACGTTTGTCCTCGCCGACTTTGTCCGGCACCACGAAAATGCACTTGTAGCCCTTTTGCTGCGCAACGAGCGCCAAGCCGACGCCGGTGTTCCCCGACGTCGGTTCAACGATGGTTCCGCCCGGCTGCAGCCGCCCGTCCTTTTCCGCCTCTTCGATCATCTTCACGGCGATGCGATCCTTGATGGACCCGCCGGGGTTGACGTACTCGAGCTTGACCAGGACGGTGGCTTTGATCCCGTCCGTTACGTGGTTGAGCTTGATGAGCGGCGTATTGCCGATGAGGTCCAACACGGACTGGGCGTACTTCATAGGTACAAAGTTACCGCCTGCCCGTAGTCCGCCCTGCCGTGCCTCACCTGCCGTGCATCACTTCCCGGCAGAGGAGTCGGTTTGCCAGAGGCCCAGGATGTTGCCTTCGGTGTCCTTGAAGTAGGCATACCAGCCCATTCCGGGGACGGCGTCCTTACCTTGAACGATGGAGCCACCAGCGGATTCCACCTGGCCGAGCGCGGCGTCTACATCGTCGACGTCTATGGTGAGGACGGGATTTTTCAGATTTTCAGTTCGGGGGAACAGTGCACCATTGATGGCTCCGGGTTCGCTGGGCCTGCCAGTCTGTTCATCGGACGGAGTCGTGATCGCGATCGTGTAATCCATCTCCTGCATAGGGCTGAGATTCCAGCCGAAAGCACTTTGGTAAAAAGTGTTGGCCCTCTCGTTGTCATCCGTGGGAATCTCGAAATGCACTATTCCGGCCATGGTTTGCGCTCCTGGATTTTGGGGTTCGGACGCGGCCCACCCGCGCCACATCAGGGAGTCTAGACCCGTGAGGCAGCCGCCGTAAGAGGCTTACAGGAGTGAATTGTCAGCCAGCCGTGGGACCATGAAAACATGACCATCGCAGACGCCCCGCCCCTTGTTGCGGCCGCGGCAGACGCTTCCATACGATGGCACCCCGGCGCCTCCTACAGGCTCGACCAAACCATGTTTCCCCTGATGCGGGGCAATGCCGACCCCTCTTTCGCGGCCCATCCCAACGGTTTCTGGATGGCCTTCACCACTCCTTCGGGGTCTGTGACCCTGCGGCTCTCGGCGGCTGGAGTGGGCGAGGATACGTTCGTTGACGCCCAGGCCTGGGGGCCCGGGGCGGAGGACGCCATCGTCGGCGTTCCCCGCCTCCTCGGCGCGGACGACGACTGGTCCGCGTTTGACGAACCCGGCTTCCATGCAACGCTCCCCCGCCTGGTCACTGAAGCACGACGCCGGAACCTGGCACTGCGGCTACCCTCCACTGGGCGGCTGGTTGACTCGCTGGTGCCCACCATTCTGGAGCAAAAGGTCACCACCTTGGAGGCAAGGCGAGGCTACCGGTACTTGATGTACCGGTTCGGAACACGCGCGCCGGGCAAGGCCCCCGATGGGCTCCTCGTGCCTCCCACCGCGCGGCAATGGTTGGCCGTTCCATCCTGGGAGTGGCATAAGGCGGGAGTCGGGCCACAACGCTCGGCGACAGTGATGCGGGCGCTGCAATCCGCCGTCGCGCTTGAACGTCTCGCTGGCCTTGACCCAGCGCGTGCCGGAGCCAAACTGCAGACCATTCCCGGAATCGGCGTTTGGACTGCCGCGGAGGTAGTCCAACGGACCCACGGCTGCCCGGACTCGATTTCCGTGGGCGACTACCACCTGGCCTCTTATGTGGGCTATGCGTTGCTGGGACGGAAGATCGACGACGCCGGCATGCTGGAGTTGCTGGAACCTTGGCGGGGACAAAGACAGCGCCTGGTCCGCATGCTTTACCTCAGCGGCTTCCGGAAGCCGACCTTCGGCCCACGGATGACCGTCCAGGATCACCGCGCCCACTAAAGCAACGCGGGGTCACTTGTGGCCCATGTTTGCTCCGCCAAAGGGCCATAAGTGACTCCGGGTTGCCCTACATTGCGCGGAGCTTCGCCTTCTTGATCCTGGAGATCACGCCGGCGAAGCCTTCGGCGAGGTCGTCTGCATTGACTTTGAAGTAGGACCAGCCAGCACTGAGAAATGCCTCGTCGCGGCGGTTATCCCTGGACTGCTGTTCACGCGTCATGTGATGGGCGCCGTCGTACTGTACTGCGATGCGAAACCGCCGGTACCCGAGGTCGGCCCTGGGTGATAGCGGATCCAGAAGGTCCAACTGCAGCTGTAGTTCCGGCTCCGGAAGGCCGGAATCCCGCATGGCCAAACGCAGGAATGTTTCTGGATACGAATCTGCGCCCACCCTCATTTCGTCCAGTGCCAGGCGGGCCTTTTCCACCCCTTGGAGGTTGGGGTGTTGTCGAATCAACAGCCGAAGCCCCGAGGGGTAAGCATAGGGTTCGGACCGTGATTCGAAGGCTGGTCGAGGGCGGCGGATCAGCTGATCGCCCATCGCAATGACATAGGGAAGAGGCAATTCCGTGGCCAGGTCCAACCAGGTCCGGGGCCGCACCGAGATCGGGACTCCCTGATAATTCACAACCTCGCCAGGGAAAACCCGAACTCTGTGACCTCTCACTCCGGTCCTGCGAACGCGCGGCAGTTGATGTGGCTTGCTGAGGTGGATTGTCTCCTCGTTGCCCATCCAGGGCGGAAGCCCCAGCCCAGTCAAAAGCGCAGCGGTCTCGTGCGAAACCCAGGCGCCCGGTGTTGCGGCGGCCAGAACCCTCGCCCGTTCCAGCAATTCAATCTCACGTCCCGTTGGCCAGGTCCTTGGCCCTCAGGCGTTTGGTCGCGACGCCCAGGGTACGGGACTCATAGACGGTGAACGGCCGGGCGCCGAGCCCGTCCGGCAAAGGATTGATGCGAACCATGCAGTCCAGTCTGTCGGCTGGAGGCCTAGGAAATTGAGTTATCCACAGGTCCACCTACTGACAAGGCAACGCGGGGTCACTTATGGCCCTTTAGAGGCGTCAACATGGGCCATAAGTGACCCCGCGTTGCTTTAGAGGTGGAGGCGGGAGACCGCTTCCTGGCGCATGTCCACCTTCCGAACTTTGCCCGAGACGGTCATCGGGAAGCTCTCGCGGACATCCACGTATTTGGGAATCTTGTAGTGCGCCAGCTTGCCACTGCAGTACTCGGCGATGTCCTCGGCGGTCAGGGTTTTCGCCCCCGGTTTGAGGATGATGCAGGCCATGAGTTCCTCGCCGTATTTAGCGTCCGGAACCCCGATCACCTGCACGTCCTGGATAGACTGATGGAGATACAGGAACTCCTCAATCTCGCGGGGATAAATGTTCTCGCCACCACGGATCACCATGTCCTTGATCCGGCCTTCGATCACCAGATACCCGTCCTCGTCCATGCGGGCGAGGTCGCCCGTGTGCATCCAGCCCTCTGCGTCAATGGCCTCGGCGGTCTTATCCGGCTGGCCCCAGTAGCCCTGCATCACCGCGTAGCCGCGCGTGCACAGCTCGCCGATGACGCCGCGCTCCACCACTTCACCCGTACCCGGGTCCACAATCCGGCTCTCAAGGTGCGGCATGGTCCTGCCCACTGTGCTGGTCCTGTGCTCCAAAGTGTCCCCCGCCCGTGTCATGGTGGACACCGGTGAAGTCTCCGTCATGCCATAGCAAATGGCCACATCCACCATGTGCATCTCATCAATGACCCGGCGCATCACCTCAATGGGGCACAACGACCCCGCCATGACGCCAGTCCGGAGCGTGGAGAGATCGAACGTGGCGAAATCCGGCAGCGCGAGTTCGGCGATGAACATGGTGGGCACGCCATAAAGCGACGTGCCGCCAAAGTCCTGCACGGCTTCCAACGCCGCCGCTGGGCTGAATCCCCTGCTTGGGATGATGGTTGCCGCCCCGAAACTCAGAGCATTCAGATTCCCGATCACCATTCCGAAGCAGTGATAGAACGGTACCGGAATCACCACGCGGTCATGTTCCGTGTAGCCCAGTAGGCGGCCGATCGAGTGACCGTTGTTGAGGATGTTGTGGTGCGTCAAGGTTGCACCCTTCGGGAAGCCCGTGGTGCCCGACGTGTATTGAAGGTTGATGGGATCGTGCGGATCCAGTTCAGCCATACGGTCCCGTACTGCAGAAGGCCCGACGCCGTCCGCCCTGGTCAGCAGCTCGGCATACGTTAATTCGTGGCCTGCCTCGGGGACACCCGCCGTGAGGCCCGCCACCGGGTTTCCGGGCAGGAAGACGATCTCCCTGAGTTCGGGGCAAGTGCCTGCAGTTTGCCTGGCCATGCCCACGTAATCGCTGTTCTTGTCAGAGGGCGCAGCCACCAGCATCCGCATGCCGTTCTGCTTGACCACGAACTCCAATTCGTGCCTGCGATAAGCCGGGTTGACGTTGACCAGCACAGCCCCGATCTTTGCCGTGGCGTACTGCAGGATGGTCCACTCCGCACAGTTCGGGCTCCAGATGCCGATGCGCTCGCCTTTCTCCACCCCCAGGGCGAGGAGCGCGCGGGCGAGGTGATCGACGTCGTCGTTAAGCTTTTCGTAGCTCCACCGACGGGCGTCCCCGCCAGGTGTGGCAGCGGCTTCTATCAGCGCGTCCCTGAGTGGAAACTGCGCTGCGATGCGTTCAAAATTGGCACCGATGGTCTCTTCAAGCAGCGGGACGTCAGTGTCTCCGGCGGTGTAGGACAACATGACCGAACGCTACCAAGTCAGTGCCCGCAACAGAACCGTAAAGTGGACAATCGGCTCCGTGTCCTCCCGGTAGGGTTGAATCCATGAGTGCACCCATCGACCTGCAGGCCACGTTCATCCCCAACGACGGCGAGTTCTTCCGCGTGAAGCTCGCCTTGGAAATCGCGATCGACGAGGTCGTCAATGAGCCCGGCTGCATCCGTTATGAACTGACCGAAGCCACTGAGGAGAAGCTGGTGCTCACAGAGCGCTGGGAATCGGAAGAGGCTCTGGAGAAGCACTCCAAGGGCATTGCCGTGCAGGACCTGAACGAGTCCCTCAGCGCCTTGCTGGCTGAGCCGGTCAAGCTCGAACGGCTCTAGCCTCCCCCGGCCCTGGCTCAGCTCCCCACACCAGCTCAGCGAAATCGCCGCAAAACTGCGGGAACGCCTTAAAGCATCGAGGTCGCCGGAATTTTCCGGCGACCTCGATGCTGTTCCGGCGGTTTCGCCGGGCGGGTCTAGCTTTCCTGTGCCTCGGCACGCGCCTTGGCCACGTGGGCGTGGACTTCTTCCATGTCCAGGCCCTTCACGGCCTCGATGACCTGCTCCAGCTGCGGGCCATTAAGGGCACCCGGCTGCGAGAAGACAAGCACTTTCTCGCGGAAGGCCATGAGCGTCGGGATGGACGTAATCCCGGCTTCGGCGGCGAGCTGCTGCTCAGCCTCGGTGTCCACTTTCGCGAAGACCACGTCCGGGTGCTTCTCAGAAGCTGCCCCATAAGTGGGCGCAAACTGGCGGCACGGGGCGCACCAGGCAGCCCAGAAATCCACCAGGACAATGTCATTGCCCTCGATGGTCGATGCGAACTGTTCTCCAGTGATGTCAACTGTAGCCATGATTCCACGGTACGCGACCCCGCTCGCTAAGTCCCGTGGAGAGGGGCATTGTTCGCTTCCCGCGTCACCGGGAATAAACGGCTACTTGCCCAGGACGTACTTAAGCGCGGACGCGTAGAGCGGGGCAACCTTGTTGTGTCCGGTCTGGTTTAAGTGGACGTCATCAAGATAATTCCAGGTAGCTCCGGCGATAGTCGCGGTCCCGGCCATCGAGATGCGTGGCCAGCCCCGGACAGCAGCTTCGCGGGTCAGGAGCCCGTCCACCCAGCGACGTTGGAAATGGCTGACGTCGTAGCGCGAAAGAACACCAGTGATAAGGATCGTGCTGCGGGGATATTTGCGGCGCAGTTCATCCCACAGCCGGTTGGCCTGGGACAGGATCGCTGCATCTGTGGCAAAAATCCGGGCATCGTTTCCGCCAAGCGTCACCACCACCAGTCCAGGGTTCCCTTGGGGCAAAAGGATCCGGTCCAGGAGCACGGCATCCGTCGCTGAATTGCCACCGACGGCGGGGCTCCCCGAGACGTATCCGATGCCACCGATGCTTCGGACCACCTGGCGGGTATAGCCAGCGGCGCGGGCGCCCTGTTCACCCCATGAGTCAAGGTCCAGCTGCGAGTCGCCAAGGAAGACCACCGTGGAGGCGTCCACTGCTTCCGCTGAATACAACTCCTGCGTGGATTCATTCCAGATGGTTTCCAACTTTTGGAAGGCGACGTGGGAGCCCCGGGCACCGGACCATGTATCGCGCACCGGCCAGCCGAATTCGCCCGGATTGATGGACCACACTTTGTATGTGGGGTGCCCCACAATCCGCGCTCCCGTTGCAGGGCCCCAAACAAGCCAACCGTTGACGAACTGCTGCACCAGACCCCCGGCCCGCGGAAGCTTGTCCGTGAGAGGCAAGCCCAATTGGCCGGCAGCTCCACCCAGGGAGACGTAGCGGTTGTGGACGTCGCCGTGGGTGGTTGAATGCGCGCCAGTGGCCGCCGACCAGTAGACCGTGCCGCCCTGGAAAAGTTGGTAGACGAAGTCGTTTTGCCGGTATTCCTCGCTGACCGGATACCCCAAGGCACCGTTCTGGCCTCCCGTCGCGGACCAGTAGCTACGGATGGCTCCCGTCAGGGCCCTCGCTCCGGTGGCAGGGGACCAAATGATGGTTCCGTGCTGGTACTGCTGTGATGAGCCACCATTACGCAGTCCGGTCGCTTCATCTGTAGTGGGATAGCCAAACTCGCCGCTTTCCAGCCCGGATTGGCGCCAGTGCTCACGTATGGCGCCCATGGAAGGATGTGCCCCAGTCGTCGGGGACCACACAATAAAGCCGCGCTCGAAGACCTGGTAGGCGCCGCCGTCGGGCAGTCCGATGTGTTCGCTGCCGGCCGGGTATCCGAGGAAACCACCCTCAAAACCCGTCCTCCCCCACGCCAAATGGATGGATCCCGTGGTGCGTTGGGCACCAGTAGCTGGCGAGAAACTGATCGCTCCTCGTTCGAAGAGTTGCTTGGAACCTCCATTGCGCAGGCCGCTGGTGGTGTCTGTTGTTGGATAGCCGTGATAGCCCGCGGGGCCACTGGATTCCCACCATGCCGTGCGCACCGGTCCATTGACCACCACCCGAGCTCCTGTTCGGGCCGACCAAGCGATGTCGCCGCCGACGAACCGTTGCACACAGCCCGTACTGGAGCATTCCTCCGCTGCCGTAGGGCGGATCAGCACGCTTCGAGCCCAAGTGCTGGTGCTGTAAAGCTGCCCGATGGCGCCCGTGACGGGAGGGGTTGAAGTCTCAAGCTTGATGCTCGCCGACGGGACCGCTTGCGCCGGTACCGCTGTTCCAAGCAGGCCAAGGACCAACAACAGCGCCGCGGCTGATCGGGCGATTTTGCTTTTCTTCGACCACGAAGCCGACCCCGCACAACCCACTTATCTACCCCTGCATCTTCGGGCCCAAAGGCC
Organism: Paenarthrobacter sp. 10N417; assembly: GCF_056394745.1. Classification (NCBI taxonomy): domain Bacteria; kingdom Bacillati; phylum Actinomycetota; class Actinomycetes; order Micrococcales; family Micrococcaceae; genus Paenarthrobacter; species Paenarthrobacter sp. 10N417. The sequence continues at coordinate 68,182 of NZ_JBFTIL010000021.1, read as the reverse complement.
CCGTCACTGCTCCCCCACGAAGACAGTCAAGCCAGTATCTTCGACGGCGGCACTTCAGGCAGCGACGACGCAGCGTTTGGTGTCACATCGTTATGTTCCCCGGCCGGCGGGCATCGTTCCGCTGAGTCACGGGAACCCCTGTCATCGCCGGATCCTTCGTCCTAGACTGGCCTCCCATGGTGACTTGGGGACGGGTTGCGTTGCCTGCCCTGACCAGTTCTTGCCCGACCAGTTCTTGCCCGGCAGCCACGCATTCAATGAAGGGAATGAACGTGGAGCCTGAGGATAACAAAGCGCTTGTTAGGCGCTTCTACGAAGCGATCGATGCCGGCAACATCGAAGCGATGGACGATCTGGTTGCTGAAGACTATCTGGACCATCACCCTCCGTTCCCCGGTCTCTCGGCTGGACGGGAGGGCCTGAAGGAGGCCTTCCGCATTTTCCTCCAGGCCACGCCGGGACATCATGTTATTGAGGATCAGATCTGCGAAGGCGACAAGGTAGTTACCAGACTGACCGCCCATGGCCGGCACGAAGGCGAGCTGCCCGGTCCACTCCCTGCTACAGGCGCTCAACTGGACGAAAGCGCCGTTGCCATCCACAGAATCCAGGACGGACGGATCGTGGAGCACTGGTCCGACCGCGACGACCTCGCGCTGATGCAGCAACTGGGCATCATCCACTTGCCGGGCGCCTGAATCGAGCCGCGAAGCCTTCGAAGTCCGCGCAGTAACCTCGCATCCGTGGGAGTGAATCCCTGCCTCTTGCCAGCGATTGAACAAGTGTTTAGTGTATGAAACATGCGTTTAACCGCAGAGGATTTAACCACCCGTGCACGGATCCGTGATGCCGCCATCGGACTGTTCGGCCGCGATGGTTTCGGCCCTGCTACCGTCCGCGCGGTCGCCTCTGCCGCTGGAGTCAGCCCCGGGCTGGTGATCCACCATTTCGGCAGCAAGGCAGGTCTGCGCGAAGCATGCGACCAGCATGTCCTCGCGCAGACCGCCAGCCAGGGCAAGGAGAAAACAGATCCAGGCACCGCACGCCAATTGATCCAGGACTACCTCAACCACCCGGACCAGTACGCCAGCGAGATCGCCTACATTCGCCGCTCCCTGGGCGACGAATCCGAGGCCGGCGACGCATTCTTCGACGCCGTGGTGCGCCAGACGCAGGACATCATCGAGGCCGGGATCGCTGCCGGCACCATCCGCGACTTCGACGACGTCCGGTCCACCGCCGTCGTCGTCGCATCAAACAGCCTCTCAATGCTCATGCTGGGCAGGCACCTCTCACGGGCGCTGGGTGCGGACGTGACAGAACCGCACGGCATAGGACCGGAACTGCTGCGGCAACTGACCATCCCCGCGTTGGACATCTACACCAACGGCTTCTATGCGGATTCGCGGTTCCTGGACTCGGCCCGCGACGCCCTGCAGCAAGACACCATCAACCAAGGAAGGGAGCATGCCCCGTGACCCAGGCAATCGTCGTCAAGGGGTTGCGCAAGAAGTTCGGCCAGCGCGAGGTCCTCCACGGACTCGATTTCGCCGTTGAACCGGGAACGGTCTTCGGCGTCATTGGACCGAACGGGGCGGGCAAAACCACCACCATGCGCTGCCTGCTGGATATCATCCGGCCAAGCGCGGGGACCATTTCAGTCTTGGGCCAGGATCCGCGCCACGCCGGAATCGGACTCCGCCGCAGGATCGGTTACCTCCCCGGCGAACTCCACTTGGAGAACCGAACCACGGGCCGGCGCATGCTTGAGCACTTCGAGGCCATCAGCGGGCCGGTACAGCCCAAATATGTCAACGAGTTGGCAGAACGGCTGGACCTGGATTTGGACCGGCAGACCCGCAAGCTCTCCAAAGGGAACAAGCAGAAGCTCGGCCTCCTGCAGGCGTTCATGCACCGCCCCGAGCTCCTGGTGCTCGATGAACCAACCAGCGGCCTGGATCCCCTGGTCCAACAGGAATTCCATTCACTGGTCCGCGAAGTGGTGGACGATGGCGCCACGGTCTTCCTCAGCTCACACGTGCTGAGCGAGGTCCAGCAGGCCGCCGACGCCGTAGCTATCCTCCGCGACGGCGGCATAGTGACGATCTCTACCGTTGAAGCCCTCAGGAACGCGGCCGTACGGCAGTTGCGGTTCAACGCGGCGGGCGCAGAAACGCACGACGTCGGGGCGCTGCTGGCGCGGGTGCCCGGCGTCGCCAACGTTGTGCTGCGGAAGCTTCCTGGTGACAGCGCAGCGGAAGCCGCCGTCGAAGCAACGGCGACGCTCTCGGGGCAGGTCCAGCCACTGGTGCAGGAGCTGGCTCGGCTGAACCTCACAGACCTCGTCCTGGAGGAACCGGATTTGGAGGAAGCTGTGCTGACTCTCTACACGGGGCACTATGCGGGCAACGGAAACGGGCACGGAGGAAACGGGCGAAATGGAACTGGACACAAATCCCTGAGCCACACGGAAGGAGCACACCATGTCTAAGTTCCTCCCCCTCTTCACGAAAGCCTTGACTGACTCGTGGCGGTCCACCCTCGCGTGGGCCTTGGGACTGACGGCCGCGATCATGATGTACCTGCCGCTGTATCCGTCCATCGGTGGCAGCGCGCAAATGCAGCAAATGATCGACGCACTCCCCCAGGAGATGACCAAGGCCCTGAACTATGACCAGATCGCCACCGGACCTGGCTATACCCAGGCCACCCTTTTCGGGTTGATCGGTTTCCTGCTGATGTCCATGGCCTCCGTCGGTTGGGGCGCGGCGGCAGTCGGCGGGGACGAGGAGTCTGGGCTGTTGGAATTGACCTTGGCCCATAGCGTGACCCGAATCCAGGTGGTCCTTGAACGCGCCCTGGCACTCGTAGTGCGCGTCGTGATCCTTTCAGCCTTGGTCTTCCTGCTGGTGCTGGTGCTGAACGGGCCCTCGAAACTGGATATCGACGTCGGGCATCTCTTCGGTGCGGTAGTGCTGTTTGCCGCTTTGGCACTGCTGAGCGGAACAGCGGCGCTGTGCGTAGGTGCGCTGACGGGACGGAAGGTTTATGCGATTGCGGCGGGTGCCGCCGTGGCCGTCCTCGGCTATGTCTTCAACGCTGTTGGGAGGCAAAGCCCCGACGTCGACTGGCTGCTGAACCTTTCGCCGTACCACTGGGCGTACGGCAATTCACCCGTAACGAACGGTGCTGATTGGGGAGCCGCGGCAGGCTTGCTGGGTATTTCCGCGGCGCTTATCGCACTGGGCGCGGTTGCACTTCAGCGGCGGGACGTCGGCGTTTAGTTATCCTTAAGCCCACTCATGCGGAGCTGGCCGGCGCGCTCCTGGGAGTGCATTGTTTTCGCGCCACTCATGGATCCACTCCGGCAATTCCAGATCAGCCGGTGGCGCACCGAACTCAGCAATGATCTCCTCCTGCGTTACCGGCTTCCCCTTGTTGACCAAGCGGGTTGCGATGTGGGCGCGAGCGTAGATCTCACCGTCCACCACCATGCGCTGCTCAAAGTAGATGGCTTTGGTGTCCAGTCCGATGATGCGCGTTTCGATGGTGTAGCGCTGCCACAGTTGCAATGACTTGCGGAAAGCGATGGTCTCTCCGGCAGCCACGGGACTCCAGCCGCGTCGGCGCATCTTTTTCCAGATACCGCTGCGAACCATGAGGTCGAAACGGCCAAGGTCCATCAAGGAGAAATACATACCGTTGTTCACGTGCATCGCGATGTCGATGTCCGTCGGCAGAACGCGCAGGGGCAGCGAGGACGTTTCCCAAGCACCCAAAGGTGAACGCTTGGATGAGGTGAACAGCAGCATGAGGGTGCGGAGAAGCAAATGCATGCGAGCAATGTTACCCGCGAGTAACTTCACTGGGAATAGGCAGACCGCATAGTGGACGCAGTGTCTAGTACATCCATCGCTTTATGTCCAACGATTGCACAAACGTTTACCGCCAGTTCATCCATCCCGTGCACAATATCTGAAACCCGGAAACATCGACTCATCACCAGGGAGACCCCTTGAGCACTTTGCAAAGCACCAAGCCGCACGCAGACGTCTGGCCCGACCTCGCCCGCCATCAGGACGTCGTACTCCGGGACGCCCGGGGCAATCGCATCGAAGGAAGCATCGACGGCATGACCGATGACCGCAGCACACTCTGGGTGCAGCTCAAAGGCGGTCTGGGCCGGCAGCTGGTTCACCACATGGACGGATACTGGCTGGAGACTCCTGCGGCCTAACCCCTTTTTCGGCGGCTGGCCCCCACCGTCACCACCACCTTTGAACACTCCTATCGGACGACGCGCCGTTGTCTGCGGCGTGCCTCCCGGCTGGCTGAATCAAAGTGGGTGGTAGCCGCACAAGCTCGGCCCGACATCCACAGCCGTCGGCGGCAGCCCTATCCCCTGATCATACGAAAAATCCCCGGAACCTGTTGGTTCCGGGGATTTCCCTTTGGGTGGCAGATGAGGGATTCGAACCCCCGTAGGCGTTGCCAGCTGATTTACAGTCAGCCCCCTTTGGCCGCTCGGGTAATCTGCCGAACTTCAAAAGAAGATCACTTCCGGAGACCGGTTCTTTCGATCCGGTAACCGAAGGCAGAGATAACCTTACAGAACTTCCGGCCAAGAATCTAATCGAGGGCGGACACGCCGGAATGGCCGGTATTTCAGGCTTCTCCGAGGATCCGGCCAGCCAGTTTCGCTTCAAACTTTTCTGCTTGCTCGGCCGTGATTTGGTTGAGCTCCACCGCACGCTGCAGATCGGCGTGCACGCCGTCCATCCGCGAAGCCGCATCCGGCACCGGGCTCAGGACGATCGACGCCGCCACAGTCACCGCTGCTACCGCACTCGCCGCGGCTGCTGCTGCCGTACCGATCGAACCAGCTGCCGCGGATGCGGATTTCGTGACGTAGTGGACGGCCTTGTGGCTCATGCTTACCTCCGGGGTGGGCTCTTCCAACTGGTACAACTCTCAAACATCCACCTCGGTTCCAACCAAGCATGTGCTGTGAGCGAACTGTGAAAGTTATCCACGGCCCCATCCCCCGCCTTCCGTACTAGGCTGGATGGCAGACAAACCGCCCTTACGGGGCCCCCAACCTAAGGAGAGTCATGGCAGGCGAATCAACATTCGACGTCGTCAGCAAGGTAGACAAGCAAGAGGTCGCCAACGCGCTCAACCAGTCCCAGAAGGAAATCGCGCAGCGCTACGACTTCAAGGGAGTCGGCGCGGAGATTGACTTCAGTGGCGAAAAGATCCTCATGAAGGCCAACTCCGAGGATCGCGTCCTCGCCGTCCTGGACGTCTTCCAGTCCAAGCTCATCAAGCGTGGCATCTCCCTGAAGTCCCTGGACCAGGGCGAACCTTACCCCTCCGGCAAGGAATTCCGGCTTGAGTGCACCATCAAGGAGGGCATCGCGCAGGACATCGCGAAGAAGATCAACAAGATCATCCGCGACGAAGCCCCCAAGTCCGTCAAGTCCCAGATTCAGGGCGACGAGCTTCGCGTCACCTCCAAGTCCCGCGATGACCTGCAGGAAACCATGAACATCCTCAAGAAGTTCGAAGAGGCAGACCTCCAGTTCGTGAACTTCCGCAGCTAGGCTGCCGACGCTGCACAGCCAGCGTCATAAAAGCCGGGGTCCGGCGCCGCTCAGGGCGCTGGACTCCGGTTTTTTATTGCCCGGGTCCRTCTATTGTCGTAATGGCCGGAGACATTAGCGCACAAAATTTTTGCGTAATCACCGCAGGGCAGTATTCTTCTTCATTAGGCAAGCCTAAGTATGGCTACCCTGAGTGAAAGAAACGCACATGACCGCCAACTTCCTGATAGGCCTGCGTGAGGGCCTCGAGGCCTCGCTCATCGTGGTCCTCCTGATGGCCTACCTCATCAAGACCGGCCGGCAGTCCCTGCTCCCCCGGCTCTGGACCGGCGTCGGGCTGGCCATTGCCATCTCCCTCGCTTTCGGCGCCCTTCTTACTTTCGGCCCGCGGGGCCTCACCTTCGAGGCCCAGGAAGCGATCGGCGGAGGGCTGTCCATTGTTGCCGTAGGCCTCGTGACCTGGATGGTCTTCTGGATGGCGCGCACCGCCCGCAGCCTCGGAGGCGACCTCCGGTCCCACGTGGACAAAGCGGCCGACGGCGCCGCATGGGGCCTTGTGCTGGTTGCGGCACTTGCCGTCGGCCGCGAAGGACTCGAAACCGCACTCTTCATTTGGGCGGCAGCGCAAGCCACCGGCGAAACCACGTTCCCCCTCCTTGGCGCCCTGCTTGGCCTCCTGACGGCTGCCGGACTCGGATACTTGCTGCACCGCGGAGTCCTCAAGGTCAACCTAGGCCGCTTCTTCACCTGGACGGGAGTGGGACTCATCGTTATTGCCGGGGGCGTCCTTGCTTATGGCATCCACGATCTCCAGGAAGCCGGCATCCTTCCCGGCCTGCATAGCCTGGCCTTCGACCTCTCAGCCGCCGTTCCGCCGTCGTCCTGGTACGGGACTTTGCTGAAGGGCACACTGAACTTCTCCCCGGCCACCACCTGGCTGGAAGCAGCAGCCTGGCTGCTGTATGTCATCCCGGTCCTGTTCCTGTACATCCGGGCCAACCGCTCCCATCCTCCGGCGGCAGCAGCGAAGACGCCCGCGGCGAACCCGGCAGTCGCCCTGCAGCAGTAAGAACCCAGAGCTTCTCCAACTCGACGCGCAGGCCCTCGCACGCCGCGCCTTCCCCCAACACAAAGGACCCCCATGCTTGGCACGTTCCTGTCCACGTCCACTTCCCCGAAGCTTCGCAGGACCCTCACCGTCATCGGCGCAGCCGCCGCCGTCCCCATGGTTCTGGCGGGCTGCACTGACAATGCGAAAACCACGGCGGCCACGGATGGGCCGATCCAGGTCAGCAGTACCGCTAATGAATGCAAGGTCTCCACAGGAACTGCGCCCAGCGGCAACCTGACGTTTGCCGTGAAGAACGAAGGCACCGAGGTCACCGAGTTCTACCTGCTGGCCGAGGACGGTTTGCGGATCATCGGTGAAGTGGAGAACATCGGGCCTGGAATTACGCGGAACCTGGTGCTCACGGCTCCTGCAGGCAAGTACAACACCGCCTGCAAGCCGGGTATGCAGGGCGACGGCATCCGGGCTTCGTTCGAGGTCACGGAATCCGGAAACAAGCCAAGCGCAGATGCTGACTTCCAAAAGCTGCTTGAGACCGGCTCCCAGCAGTACGCCGCTTACGTCAAGGACCAAACGGAGCAACTCGTCACAGGCACCAAGGCCTTTGCAGATGCCTTCGCAGCCGGTGACGCCGCCAAGGCCCGCGAACTCTATGCGGCGACCCGTATGCACTGGGAGCGGATCGAGCCCGTTGCCGAGTCGTTTGGCGATCTCGACCCCAAGCTGGATGCACGCGAGGCCGATCTCGAGCCTGGCCAGGAGTGGACCGGCTGGCACCGCGCCGAGAAGGACTTGTTCCCGCCTGCGGACTACACGGCCATGACGCCGGCCGAACGAAGCGCCATTTCCACTCAGCTGGTTGCAGATACTGCAGACCTCGCAACGCGTACCCGCACTGTGGAGTTGACGGCGGACAAGCTGGGCAACGGCGCCAAGGAACTCCTCGACGAGGTTGCAACCGGCAAGGTGACGGGCGAGGAAGAGATCTGGTCCCACACTGACCTCTGGGATTTCCAGGCCAACGTGGACGGCGCCCGCATCGCCTTCGAGAGCCTGAAGCCGGCATTGGAGCAAAAAGACGCCGAGCTTGCCAAGTCCCTGGACGAGAAGTTCACGGCCCTCCAGGCGGAGCTCAAGAAGCACGCCAAGGGCGATGGCTTCTCCTACTACAACGAGCTGAGCCAGGATCAGATCCAGCAACTCGCCGCGCTGGTCGATTCCTTGGGCGAACCCCTGTCCAAGCTCACCTCGGCCGTCGTGCTGTGAGCGGCTGCCCCTACGGGCACACCGGCGAAGCCCCGGAGGCTCCAGGTGCCGGACAGCCACTGGATGTGCACGATTCCGCCCGCCCAGGCGAGGCGACCGGCGTCGAACGTTCCAAGGGGACTCCCGACGGCGGTGCGTCGGCTACCGCTGGCACCTCCCGTCTGTCCCGCCGCGGCCTCCTTTCCCTTGCTGGAGTGGGCGGCGCTGGCGCAGTGGCTGGCATCGCCGCCGGTTTCCTGGGCCATGACCTGGTCACGGCTGGTGCTGCATCGGCTGCCGAATCCGACGCGGGGGATGCTGTTGTTCCCTTTTTCGGCGAGCACCAGGCTGGCATCACCACCCCGGCCCAGGACCGTCTGCACATGGCTGCCTTCGACGTCACCACGGAGGACCGGAAAGAGCTGATCAAGCTCCTGAAGGATTGGACCGCTGCTGCGGAGTCCATGACGTCGGGCCACTCGACAGGTGCGACTGGCGCCGTCGATGGTCCTTACGACGCCCCGCCGGAAGACACCGGTGAAGCGCTGGACCTGGCCGCTGCACAATTGACGCTTACCTTCGGTTTCGGCGCAGGCCTGTTTGAGAAGAACGGCAAGGTGCGCTTTGGCTTGGACGGACGCAGGCCCGAAGCCTTGATTGACCTCCCACATTTCCCGGGTGATGACCTTCAAGCTGGCCGCACGGGGGGCGACATCGTGGTCCAGGCATGCGCCGACGACCCCCAAGTTGCCGTACATGCCATCCGTAACCTTGCGCGCATCGGCTTCGGAAAGGTGCGTGTCCGCTGGTCCCAATTGGGCTTTGGCCGCACGTCCTCCACATCCCGGGCGCAGGTGACGCCCCGCAACCTCTTCGGCTTCAAGGACGGCACCAACAACCTCAAGGTTGAGGACAACGCGCTCCTCGAGGAGCACGTGTGGGTAGGTTCTCCCGCCTCGTCGAAGGAAGAGTGGATGAGGGGCGGCAGCTATCTTGTGGCGCGCAGGATCCAGATGCACATCGAGATTTGGGACAGGACGTCGCTGCGCGAGCAGGAGGGCCTGATCGGCCGGACGAAGGGCGTGGGAGCGCCGCTGTCCGGTGGCGAAGAGTTCACGGCGCCCGATTTCAAGCTCGCGGGCCGGAACGGTGATCCACTCATCCCCTTGGACTCGCACGTCCGGCTGGCCCACCCGGACCAGAACGGGGGTGTGCGGATGCTGCGCCGCGGTTACAACTTCACGGATGGCTCAGACGGGCTCGGGCACTTGGACGCAGGGCTGTTCTTCATCGCGTTTGTCAAGGATCCGCGGACTCACTACGTTCCCATGCAGATGGCTCTGGCCAAGGGCGATACCTTGTCCGTCGAATACCTGAAACACACCGGCTCGTCTATTAGGTCGTTACCCCGCTATACCGTTGGGCCAACCACGGAATAGSGGGTTCACGACGTTTTAGGCCTTAGGAAAGCGGCCGGCCGGCCATCCGCTCAAGCCTGGTGATGCGTTCCTTCATGGGCGGGTGTGTAGAGAACAGGCGCCGCATGCCACCGCCACGGAACGGGTTCGCGATCATGAGGTGGGAAGCATTCACGAGCCTTTGATCCTGCGGGAGCGGAAGTTGGGAGACACCAGATTCGATCTTGCGCAGGGCTGAGGCGAGCGCCAGCGGATCGCCGGTCAGCTCGGCCCCGTCCTCATCGGCGTCGTACTCCCGGGTGCGGGAGATCGCCATTTGGATCAGCGAGGCAGCGAACGGCGCCAGCAGTGCCATGGCAATCATCGCGATGGGGTTGGCGTTGCGCCGGTCCCCTCCGCCGAAGAACAACAACATCTGCCCCACGGACGTGATCACGCCCGCGACGGCGGCAGCCACGGACGACGTCAGGATGTCGCGGTTGTACACGTGCATGAGCTCATGCCCCAGGACACCCCGGAGTTCGCGGGCATCAAGGACATGCAGGATTCCCTCCGTGCAGCAGACCGCGGCGTTCTTGGGACTGCGGCCGGTAGCGAAGGCGTTGGGCGTCATGGTGGGCGAGAGGTAAATCCGAGGCATGGGCTTGTTGGCCCGCACGGAAAGCTCCCGGACAATCTGGTACAGCTGCGGGGCTTGCGCTTCTGTGACCGGATAGGCGGCCATGGAGCGGATGGCGATCTTGTCGCTGTTCCAATATCCGTAAGCCGTGGTGGCTACCCCGATCAGGGCAAAGATCCAGATGGGCGTGGTGCTGCGCGTGCCGGCCCCGATAATGGCGCCCAAACCCAACAGCACCGCCCACAGCACACCGAAAAGTGCTGCGGTCTTGAGTCCATTGTTGTGGTTGTGCACGGTTGTTCTTTCACTTTCGTTGGCTCGTGAGCGGTTGTGTACGGATTAACTCTGTACCGATTAACGCCGACGGCGGTCGCCGTGTTCCGCAGTTGACACGCCTGGGCTGGCGCTGATCTTTTGGGCCAGCGTCGATTTTTGCGCTGACGTCGATCCTTTGGGCCGCCGTCGACCTTTGTACCGGCACCGCACCGTCCTGCCAGAGGCCTGCTGGCTACGGCACCGGATGCTTCGCATCGTACGCGACGAAGCCCGGCTGCAGGCGCGAAGCCAGCCAGGCCAAGAGAATGCAGACGATCCCGCCCATCAGCAGCACTCCGCCTTCGCTGAGGAATTGTGTGACCCCGCCAGCCAGCATGTCTCCCACGCGGGGACCTCCGGCGACCACCACGATGAACACTCCCTGCAGCCGTCCGCGCAAGTGATCGGGCGTGGCGGACTGGAGGATGGTGGTGCGGAAGACAGCGCTGACAGAATCCGAGATCCCCGCCAGCGCACAACACAAGGCCGCAGGAAGGAGCCAGGGCGTTACGCCCTCGCGCCCCGAATCTCCAGCCAGCAACACCACCACTCCAAAGGCTGCAATCGAGGCACCCCATCCGACCACCGACCACACCACTGCGCTGCCCTGGCGCCTCACCCTGCCGAGGGGACCGGAAAACAAGCCAGCCAGGAAGGCGCCTACGGCGGTGGATGCCAACAGGACGCCCACCGTTGTTTCTCCGCCGCCAATCATGACTGCCCCAATTGCAGGCATCAGGGCACGCGGTTGGGCGCAGATCATGGCGATGAGGTCAATGATGAAGGTCATCCTGACATTGGGCCGCGTACCTAGGAACCGGAAGCCCTCCACAACGGAGCGAAGCCCGGGCCGGACGGCCTCCTTTGACGGTGGCAGCGGCGGGAGTTTGGCGAGGCCCCACAGGGCAAAGGTGAAACTGAAGACATCGATCGTGTAGGTCCATCCGAAACCGATCGTGGCCACCAGCACGCCCGCCAGGAGTGGCCCGGCGGTCATGGACAGGCCGAACGTCAGCATGCTCAAGGCGTTCGCCGCCGGGAGCAGGTCCTTGCGGACAAGGAGCGGAATGATGGCGCTTCGGGCTGGACCGTTGATGCCTTGTGCACCACTTTGGATGGCAACCAACGCATAAAGGATCCAGATGTTGCCGATCTCCAGCCACGCCTGCAGTGCCAAACCGGCGGTGCTGGCCCAAAGCACCAGTGATGCGATCAGCGCTACTTTGCGGCGATCGTAGGCATCGGAGATAGAGCCGCCGTATAGTCCGGTGATGACCAGCGGAACCAGCGCGAAGATACCCAGAAGGCCTACATAGAAGCTCTCCTGGGTCAGACGGTAAACCTCCAGGCTGACGGCCACCAACGTGAGCTGGGTACCGATGGCAGCCACCGAAGCCCCAAGCCAAAGCCGCCGGAAGGCCACGCTCTCCTTGATCGGGGTGATGTCTGCCAGTAGTTTCGCCACCTAGCCACCCTAGCGACCCAAGCGAACCCCAGTGACGTCGTTGCCCGCTTCGCTTGAATAACGCGTCTCCCGCCGTAACGCGCTGGTTGGTAGGCTCACCCGGGGGAAGGAGTCCACATGGTCTTGTCGCGACGATTGCTGTTCCGCTCGGGCATCTGGGAAATTGCCAGGCCGCGCCACCCTTTGACGGCGGGGCACGTCCTGATACGGCTCTCGGACCCCTCCACGGAATTTACGGAAACCTCTGCGGCCGACTGGTTGTTCTGCCACAACCTCGCCCGGGCAGCATTGGACGACGTCCTTGATGCGAAGCGGTTCGCTGTGATGTTCGCCCATCGGTGGCACCCGTTGGGTTCGGCTGTCGGCGAGCCGGTGGCTGAGTCTTCCACACCCACGTTCCACCTGTTCGCTCGTTGGGAGGCGGAAAGCACGACGCCGGGACGCCAACTCGCGCTGCCGGCCCACCATCGCGTTCCCGAGCCTGAGGACAGCCTGGACATCGTGGATACGCGGATCCGGGATTCGCTGGGTCTTGGTGCCGCCACCATCGCAAAAGCACCCACCGGGCACGTGGGGTCCGCGCCCGCGGACGCGTCCGGCGTCGCGCCCGTCCCGATGCCTGTCCTGGTTCCCTTGGTCGCGACAATTGACGCAGCCCGCCATCACAGCGTGATTGAGCCCGCCAGCGGGGCAGCTGCGATTTCCAGTGTCCTTCCCGTGGAACTCGTTGCCATGGGGAGCGCCTTGGATGCCCTGCCGCTGACCAGTGGACTCACTGGCTTCAGCTGTGTGGCTGTCGAGGGCGGGAATCCGGGTTCAGCCCTCCGCATCCACGCGGTGGGTCGATCTGCCGCGGAACAGGACAATCCGATGGTGGATTTGTTTAATTTGCCGGAAGTTAGCCGTGCCTTATTGTGAACTGCTCAAAATAAGTGGTTCAATGAGTGCATGACCGATCACACAGCCGACCAGGAAGCATGGGCCAGTGCCCTGCATGCCCACGGCAGGCGTGTGACCAAACAGCGGCTGGCAGTGCTGGCCGCGGTCCAGCACCATCCGCACTCCCCGGCAGAAGGCATCCTTGCCGCCGCCCGCAAAGAGCTTCCTGAACTGACGGCGCAGTCCGTTTACGTGGTGCTCAGCGACCTCACGGATTTGCAGATGCTGCGCCGCTTTGAACCCCCGCACTCCCCGGCGCTCTACGAAACCCGGGTGGGCGATAACCACCACCACGCCGTCTGCATCAGTTGCGGTCGCGTGGAAGACGTGGACTGCGCCGTGGGACACGCACCGTGCCTCACGCCGCACTGGGATGAAAATTCCAAGCCAATGACCATCCAGATCGCAGACGTCCTGTATCAGGGCATCTGCCAGGATTGCCAGGCAAAACAACAGCTCCCCAAACAAACGTCCGTAACTCAAAAATAAGAACAAGGAGAACAATGACTGCTATTTCAACAACCCAGTCAGGTGCCCCCGTTACTTCCGACGCGCACTCCAAGTCCGTCGGCGCCGACGGTGCCATCATCCTGACCGACCACTATCTGGTGGAAAAGCTTGCGCAGTTCAACCGCGAGCGGGTCCCGGAGCGTGTAGTGCACGCCAAGGGTGGCGGCGCTTTCGGTACCTTCAAGACCACCTCGGACGTATCGGCCTACACCAAGGCCGCGTTCCTGCAGCCGGGCGTCGACACGGACATGCTGATCCGTTTCTCCTCCGTTGCCGGCGAGAATGGTTCTCCCGACACTTGGCGCGACCCGCGCGGTTTCGCCGTGAAGTTCTACACCTCCGAGGGCAACTACGACCTCGTGGGCAACAACACGCCGGTGTTCTTCATCCGCGACGGCATCAAGTTCCCAGACTTCATCCACTCCCAGAAGCGCCTCCCGGGTACCCACCTGCGTGACGCTGACATGCAGTGGGACTTCTGGACCCTCTCCCCCGAATCCGCACACCAGGTCACCTGGCTCATGGGCGACCGTGGCCTGCCGGCTTCCTGGCGTGAAATGCAGGGCTACGGCTCGCACACCTACCAGTGGATCAACGCCGCTGGTGAGCGCTTCTGGGTCAAGTACCACTTCAAGTCCAACCAGGGCGTCAAGACCATCACCGGCGACCAGGCTGAGCAGCTGGCAGGCTCGGATGCAGACTTCTACATCCGCGACCTCTCCGAGAACATCGAAGCCGGCAACTTCCCCTCCTGGGAACTGCACGTCCAGGTCATGCCCTACGAGGACGCCAAGACGTACCGCTTCAACCCGTTCGACCTCACCAAGGTCTGGCCTCACGCGGACTACCCGCTGATCCACGTGGGCACGATGGAGCTGAACAAGAACCCGGAGAACTACTTCGCGCAGATCGAGCAGGCCACCTTCGCGCCGTCGAACTTCGTTCCGGGCATCGCTGCCTCGCCGGACAAGATGCTGCAGGCCCGCATCTTCTCCTACGCCGATGCACACCGCTACCGCGTGGGTACCAACCACGCCCAGATCCCGGTGAACCAGCCCAAGAACCAGGTCAACAACTACAGCCAGGACGGCGCCGGACGTTATCTGTTCAACGCCCCCACCACCCCGGTCTACGCACCGAACTCCGTTGGTGGCCCGGCTGCTGTTGAGCCCACTTCACCGGCAGGTGGCTGGGAGAACGACGGCGAGCTCACGCTCTCCGCGCACACCCTGCACTCCGAGGACAGCGACTTCGGCCAGGCCGGTACCCTGTACCGCGAGGTCTACGACGACGCTGCCAAGGCCCGCCTTCTGGACACCATCACCGGTGCCGTGGGCGGCGTGAAGAGCGCCGACATCAAGGAACGCGCCATCCAGTACTGGACCAACGTTGACGCCGAACTCGGCGCCAAGCTGCGCGCCAACCTCGGTGCAGGCCAGGCCTCCTCTGACGCCGAAGCAGCCAACAAGCTCTAAGCGTCCGGATCGGTAAGAATTACCGTCGAACACCCCGTTGCGGATCTCCGCAGCGGGGTGTTCTCCTTTGTTTTTCCACATAGGCCGGCCGGGCTCTGGCTGCGCTGGTGCCATGGTCCATAGGATCCTTCCATGAGCACATTCGAGGGAATTCCATCCGCAGCCTTCCGCTTCTACGAAGAACTGGAAGAGAACAACAACCGCGAGTGGTGGTTGGAGCACAAAGACATTTACGACGCCGCCGTCAAGGAGCCGCTGGCGGCCCTCCTTTCAGAGCTGGAGCCTGAGTTCGGGCCGGCGAAGATCTTCCGGCCAAACAGGGACATCAGGTTCTCCCAGGACAAGTCACCCTACAAAACGGCCCAGGGTGCCTTCGCAGCGTCACAGGAAGGCCTCGGGTTCTACCTCCAGGTCAGCGCCGATGGTCTGTTGATCGGCGGCGGCTGCCATTCATATACTCCCGCGCAATTGGCACGCTTTCGCGCTGCTGTGGACGCTCCTGAAAGTGGAGGGGAATTACAGCAGATTGTGGACTCAGTTGCCGCAGCTGGTTTCGCCATCCAAGGCGAGATGCTCAAGACCGTTCCGCGGGGCTTCGATAAAGATCATCCACGCGCCGAGCTCCTGAAGCACAAGTCCTTGTCGGCCGGGGTTGAGGTTGGTGAGCCGGAATGGCTCTCCACGCCGTCAGCCAAACAGGAGATCGCTGATCGTTGGGAAGTGCTGAGGCCGCTGGTGGACTGGGTCGGGAAGCACGCTGCGCCGTAGGCCTCTGCAGGAACACCAAAAGCGCCCGGGAATTGATTCTCCCGAGCGCTTCCGATGATAATTCGAGCCAGCTGTCTGACAGGCAGCTGGGATTGGTTTAGACCTTGGTGAAGGAGTCTTCGTCCTCGTCGCCCTTGACCGCAGTAGTTGCAGAACCGCCATTGACGGCTGCCTTGGCCGAGGCGAACTTCTCGTTGAGCCGCGAGTGGCGCTGTCCGTAGGAGAAGTAGATGACCATGCCGATAACCAGCCAGATCGCGAAGAAGATCCAGGTTTCGACCGCCAGGTTGGTCATGAGGTAGACGCACAGGATCGCGGACACCCAGGGCAAGACCTTGCCGAAGGGGACCCGGAACGCAGGCTTGAGGTCCGGACGCTTCTTGCGCAGCACCAGGATGCCGAGGCTGACCATCACGAAGGCGGACAGCGTTCCAATGTTGATCATTTCCTCGAGGAGATCCACGTTGGTCAATCCGGCCACCAGGGCAACTGCTGCACCACAGATGATCTGCAGGCGTGCAGGGGTGGAGCGCTTTTCGCTGGTCTTGGACAGGGACCGCGGCAGCAGTCCGTCGCGGCTCATGGCCAACACCACTCGGGAAAGGCCCATGAGCAGCACCATGATCACGGTGGTCAGGCCCACCAAGGACCCAAAGGCAATGACCTTGGCGGCGTCGTTGTTGCCCACGGCCTCGAAAGCTGTGGTCAGCGTGGGGTTCTTTTCCTCAGCCAGCTGAGTGTAGGAGACCATGCCGGTCAACGCGAGGGAGACCAGGATGTAGAGCAACGTCACCACAGCCAGGCCACCGAAGATACCGCGCGGCAGTGTCTTCTGCGGATTCTTGACCTCTTCCGCGGAGGTTGCAACAACGTCGAAGCCAATAAAGGCGAAGAACACCAAGGCAGCACCAGCGAAGATGCCCAAGGTGCCGTACTGGGCAGGAGCAGCACCGGTCAGGAAGCCGAAGAAGGACTGCTTCATGACATCAGCGGCACCCGTCCCGGTAGTCGGCTCCGAGGCGGGAATGAACGGTGTGTAGTTGGAGAACTTCACGTAGCTGAAGCCTACAACGATCACGAACAGCACCACCGCGATCTTGATCAAGGTGAAGATGTTGCCAACGCGGGCGGACAACTTCGTCCCCAGCACCAACAGCACGGTGAAGATCGCGACAATGAGGAAGGCGCCCCAATAGAGGTCAACGCCGCCCAAGCTAAGTGCCGGCGGGATGTCCAGGCCCATGAGGGCGAAGACTTTGCTGAGGTAGATACCCCAGTACTTGGCGATCACCGCGGCAGCAGTAAAGAGTTCGAGGATGAGGTTCCATCCAATGATCCACGCGAGCACCTCGCCCATGGTGGCGTAAGTGAACACGTAGGCCGAGCCTGCCACGGGGATTGCCGTGGCGAATTCGGCATAGCACATGATGGCAAGGGCACACGTGACGGCTGCGATGGCAAAGGAGATGGTGACGGCCGGGCCGGCAAAGTTTGCAGCAGCCTTGGCGCCAACGGAGAAGATACCGGCACCGACAGCGACGGCGACACCCATGATCATCAGGTCCCAGGTACTGAGGCTTCGCTTCAGCTTGCGCCCGGGCTCGTCGGCGTCGGCGATCGACTGCTCGATCGACTTGGTCCTGAAAATGTTCATAAAAATGCCACATTCTGGATGGGGGTGGTATAGGACTCATCAAGAATAGTGTCCGGTCAGTGGACGGCCATATTTATCCCAGATAGTGAGACGGTCCCCGAGTCGGCGTTACTGCTGTGACTGGTGTGACGGAAGCGAGTAGCCCCCGTCACACCACTAAACACCTGGGACATCCCAGTCCATGATCGTGGAGCGGATCAGGAACCGCTTCCCCTCCGGGGACTCGACAGAGAAGCCGCTTCCCCGGCCTGGGACCACGTCAACAGTGAGATGTGTATGGGACCAGTAGGCGAACTGTTCCCTGGACATCCAGAACTCGAGAGGCTTTGGCTCCTGGCCAGTTCCAGTTGCGAAGTCTGCATTGAGGTCGAACCGGCCCAGGAGGACATCCGAATCACCGGTGAGGAACTCCCCCGCCGGATAGCACATGGGAGCGGAACCGTCGCAGCACCCACCCGATTGGTGGAACATGAGCGGCCCATGCTGCTCCCAGAGCTTCCGCAATAGTTCGACGGAGGCCGCGGTGAGCGCCACCCGGGAAAAGTTCTCTCCGGAGAGTGTCACCGCGGCTTCCAACACGGGGTTGTCCATCAGAACTTCAGAACCACTCGGCCATCGATCTTGGCGTGCTTCATCTCGTCAAAGACCGCGTTGACCTCGGACAGCTCGCGGGTGGAGACCGTTGGCTTGATCTTGCCTTGTGCGTAGAACTCCAACGCTTCCTCAAGATCCTGGCGGGTGCCCACAATCGATCCCCGGACAGTGAGTCCCTTTAGGACGATCTCGAAAATCGGCGCCGGGAAGTCACCCGGAGGAAGCCCGTTGAAGACGATGGTTCCGCCACGGCGGGCCATTCCGATTGCTTGCCCGAAGGCAGAAGGGTGCACGGCCGTCACCAGGACACCGTGGCAGCCGCCAGTTTCGCGCTGGATGACCTCGGCTGGATCCTCATGCAGAGCATTGACCGTTAGTTCAGCGCCGTGTTCCCTGGCCAACGCCAGCTTGTCGTCGGCAATATCCACGGCGGCCACACGAAGTCCCATGGCTACCGCATACTGGACGGCAATGTGTCCCAATCCGCCGATTCCGGAGATCGTGACCCACTGGCCAGGCCTGGCTTCGGTCATCTTCAAGCCCTTGTAGACGGTGACTCCAGCACACAAAACCGGAGCAACCTCCACGGGATCCGAGCCCTCCGGGATGCGGGCTGCAAAACGCGTATCCACCAACATGTACTCGCCAAACGAGCCGTCCACACTGTAGCCACCGTTCTGTTGGGACTCGCACAGCGTTTCCCACCCAGTACGGCAGTACTGGCAATCTCCGCAGGCAGACCACAGCCAGGCGTTGCCAACAAGATCGCCCACGGCAACGTCCGTTACCCCTTCGCCCAGGGCCACCACTTCACCCACTCCCTCATGGCCGGGAATGAACGGAGGTGTTGGTTTGACCGGCCAGTCACCTTCGGCGGCGTGCAAGTCGGTATGACATACCCCCGACGTGATCAGGCGCACCAGCGCTTGGCCGGGACCCGGCGTCGGCCTTTCCACGTCCATGACCTTAAGGTCGGTTCCGAACTCAGTAACTACTGCTGCTTGCATGGTTGTCGACATTGACGATCTCCTTTGATCGATGAACATAAGGGTTTAGAAGAAGCCGAGTTTGTTCTCGTTGTAGCTGACCAACAGGTTCTTGGTCTGCTGGTAGTGGTCCAGCATCATGGCGTGGTTTTCACGGCCAATGCCTGAGGACTTGTAGCCACCGAAGGCCGCACCGGCCGGGTAGGCGTGGTAGTTATTGACCCACACGCGGCCGGCTTGGATTTCCCGGCCCGCGCGGTAGGCGACATTTCCGTTGCGCGACCAAACGCCGGCACCCAGGCCATACAGGGTGTCATTGGCGATGCCGATGGCGTCGTTGTAGTCGCTGAACCTGGTCACGGAGACCACAGGGCCGAAGATCTCCTCCTGGAAGATCCGCATCCGGTTGTGGCCTTCGAAAATCGTGGGCTGGACGTAGTAGCCGCCGGCAAAGTCTCCGGAAAGCTCTGCCCGTGCGCCGCCCGTGAGGACCTTGGCGCCCTCCTGCTTTCCAATGTCGATGTAGGAGAGGATCTTCTCCAGTTGGTCGTTGGAAGCCTGGGCACCGATCTGGGTTTCCGTGTCCAGAGGGTTGCCCTGGATGATCTTGTTGGTGCGGGCTACGACGTCAGCCATGAAGGAGTCGTAAATCCCCTCCTGGACCAAAGCACGTGACGGGCAGGTGCAGACCTCGCCCTGGTTGAAGGCGAAGAGCGTGAAGCCTTCCTGTGCTTTGTCGTAGAAAGCGTCGTTCTGGGCTGCGACGTCGTCGAAGAAAATGTTGGGGCTCTTGCCGCCAAGTTCCAGCGTGACCGGGATGAGGTTGTTGGACGCGTACTGGCTGATAAGCCGGCCCGTGGTGGTCTCGCCCGTGAAGGCGATCTTGCGGATACGGGGGCTGGAAGCCAGCGGCTTTCCGGCTTCCACGCCGAAACCATTGACCACGTTCACTACACCCGCGGGCAGCAGGTCGCCGATCAATTCCATCAGTACCAGGATCGATGTTGGCGTCTGCTCGGCTGGCTTAAGCACGACGGCGTTACCTGCGGCAAGCGCGGGGGCCAGCTTCCACACGGCCATGAGGATGGGGAAGTTCCAGGGGATGATCTGGCCCACCACGCCCAACGGTTCCTTGAAGTGGTAGGCGGTGGTGTCCTCATMGAGCTGCGAAAGGTGGCCCTCCTGGGCACGGACAGCGGAGGCGAAGTAGCGGAAGTGATCGGCTGCCAGGGGAATGTCCGCGTTGAGTGTCTCCCGGACGGGCTTGCCGTTGTCCCACGTCTCGGCAACCGCGAGCAGCTCTACGTTCTCATCTATGCGGTCCGCGATCTTGTTCAGAATCGCGGCGCGTTCCGTGGCTGACGTTTTGCCCCATGAAGGCGCGACCTTGTGCGCGGCGTCGAGTGCCAGTTCGATGTCCTCGGACGTGCCACGGGCAACTTCGCAGAAAGCCTTGCCTGTGACGGGCGTGATGTTTTCGAAGTAGGCGCCCTTGACGGGAGCAACCCACTCCCCGCCAATCCAGTTCTCGTACCGGTCCTTGAAGGTGACCTTCGAACCCTCGGCACCCGGCTGTGCATAAACGGTCATTGCTAGCTCCTTTGCTGCGAATCACGGTGGCTGTCGCCATTGATTCGAGCCTAGGAGCGGGCAGGTTGCAGCTACGTTGCAACCATGTGAGTCAGCTCACGCGGTTGGTTCAGGCGCGTGGTTCAGGCCGTCAGTTCCGTTTCGATCCGCTCAAGGTCAGCCACGACGGCGGCCCGCTTGGGTGAGCGCGGCGGCAGCAGCTTCAGGACGGCAAGGCGGAGTTCGACGTCGTACTTCGCCTCGGGCAGCTCAGCGTACTTCAGGAGCGAATCGACACTGCCGTCACTGAGCAGCGCTTCCCGCAACAGATGCGAAACCCGCTCACGCAACTGCACGACGCCGGGCGCCTCCGACCGCGGCAGGACGGCGCCTTTGTAGATCTCCAACGCAATCCGATGCGCACCGCGCTGCAGACAACTGAGCACCTGGCCCGAATCGGGAAGCAACTCGACAGGCAAACGGTAGGGCCTCGATTCGGGAACTGCCCCAGGGCTGAGCTCATGGAGAACTTTGCGCAGGCGAACCATTTCGGCCCGCAACGTAACAGCCGAGCCGTCTCCCGGGTATAGCTGCGCGCAAAGGTCATCAGCGCTCAGGCCGGCAGGTTGGCTGCAGAGGATAGCCAGGATTTCACTGTGCCGGGCGGACAGGGAAACCGTCCGGGCATCAATGCTGAGAAGGGCCTGATCGCGGCCCAACAACTGCAGGCTATTCCGGTACAGAGTGTGGCTGGAAGCGGAAGCTGAGCTTCGGCGTCGTGGTTTGTCCCGGACGGCAGCGGCGAGCTGGAGACGTTCGATGCGCAACTGCGCCTGTGCGGCCGCAACGGTTGCTTCCACCAGGGATACCGTGTGCGGGGCCACCGCGGTCTCCGTTCCAGTGATGTCCACGACGCCCAGCACGGCACCGGAATCGGGATCATGGAAGGGAACAGCGGTACAACTCCAGGGGTGAACTGATCTCTTGAAGTGCTCGGCACCGGAGATCTGGATGCTGCGATCCAGGGCAAGCGCCGTCCCGGGAGCGCTTGTACCCACTGAGGCTTCGGACCAATCGGCGCCGGCAACGAACATCATCCCCTCGGCCCTGCGCTGCATGACCGGATCGCCATCCACCCACAAAAGCCGCCCGACGTCGTCCCCCACCGCCACGAGCAACCCGCTGTCATGGCTGGGCTGGACCAGCAACTTCCTGATCACCGGCATGATCGCAGCCAGCGGGTGTTGCCTGCGGTAGTCCTCCAGTTCGTCACGGTCCATCGCGAGCGGCGCTTCGGGGACATCGGGATTGGCCTGCAGGCTGGCTGAACGCTGCCAGGACTCACGCACCAAACGCCGGAGGCCGGAGATTTCCTCCGGAGTCCCGGCCCGCAGCATGTCCAGTTGTTCGTGGCTTCCCAGGTTTTCATGGGCGGCCAAGGCGCGCTTCTGCAGCAGCCTTCCGGCTTCGCTGCCCGGAGCAGGCGGATGGATTGGATTCCTCATCGAACTCCCTGGTAGTCCGCAATGACAGCGCGATGTGCATGTGCTGGCGGCACGGTACCCGAAAGTCTAGTTCTACGAACGGAGTTTGTGTACAGCTGACGCCTTTTGCGAAGCCGATTTAGGGTGATTTAGGGCGTCAGCGTACACAATCGCAGGGGTCAGCCGCGCGAGATCTGGATCATTTCCTCACGCGGGACTACCTTGATGCGTTCCCGGATCACGCCATTGCCGTTGCCGGATTCGGACTCTGACTTGGACCATGCGGCACCGAGGGCAGCCTCGTGCGCATCCAGCCGGTTCCACCCCTCCCAGGTGGTGTATTCGATGCCGCGTTCCTCAAGGAGATCGATGATGGCCTGCGGATCCGGGTTCTCTGCTGGAGGCAACGTGAGCCGGTCTTCCAGGAGGCAGCCGATGGTCTCCAGGGCATCGCCCTTGGTATGACCGATCAGGCCTACAGGTCCACGCTTGATCCAGCCGGTGGCGTAGATTCCCGGCACGGGCTTGCCGTCGGCATCCAGGACGCGACCGCCGTCGTTCGGTATGACACCGCGGCGGGCGTCGTACGGCAACTCCTCAAGCGGCGAGCCGTGGTAACCGATCGCGCGGTATACGGACTGCACCGGGTACTCCACGAATTCACCGGTGCCCTTGACGTTGCCGGTTCCGTCCAGCTGCATGCGCTCGAACTTGATGCCGGAAACCTTGCCGGGAGTTTCCGGCGAGTCCAGGATTTCCACCGGGCTGTGCAGGAAGTGCAAGTGCAGACGGCGCGAGGATGGCTGCTCGGATTCCGCGTGTTCCTCCACCAGCCAGTTGGTCATCGTGTTGACCATGGTCTTGATCTGGTTATTGGTCCGGATTGCCTCATCGGAGGCTTCATCAAACTCGAAGTCCTCCGGGTACAGCACAATGTCTACGTCATTGCAGTGGGACAGCTCCCGCAATTCCAGCGGAGTGAACTTCACCTGTGCAGGACCGCGGCGTCCAAACACGTGGACGTCGGTAACGGGCGATTTCTTCAACCCCTCGTACACGTTTTCCGGGATCTCGGTGACCAGCAGTTCATCGGGGTGCTTGACCAGCATGCGAGCAACATCAAGGGCAACGTTGCCATTGCCGATGACCGCAATCTCCTTGGCATCCAATGGCCAATCGCGGGGAACGTCCGGGTGTCCGTCGTACCAGGAAACAAAATCGGCTCCGCCGAAGGAACCGTCCAACCCGATGCCGAGGATGTTGAGGTCCGCGTCCTTGATGGCACCCGTGGAGAAGATCACGGCGTCATAGAAAGCTCGGAAATCGTGAAGGGTCAGGTCCCGGCCGTAGGTCACGTTGCCAAGGAAGCGGATGTCGCCGCGGTCCAACACCTTGTGCAGGGCGTTGACGATGCCCTTGATGCGGGGATGATCCGGCGCCACACCGTAGCGGATCAGCCCGTAGGGCGCAGGGTACGCCTCAAAGAGATCGATGCTGACCTCCACGTCCCCGTCCTTGACCTCATTGGACTTGGTCAAGATGTCGGCGGCGTACACGCCGGCGGGACCGGCGCCCACGATGGCGACGCGAAGCGGACGTTTGGGGGTGGTTGCGGCTGAGTTGGACACCGTAAGCCCTTCCGAAGCAGTAAGCCACGCCGTTGTTGGGGCGCGCAGATTCCAATTCTAGATGTCCACCCTGCACCCGGCGTCCTATATGGCGGGAGTCACACGAAATCAGGTGATTGATACCAATATTGCGGAATATTGCGACCCCTTTTGGTGTTGGCGACATTGTGTCGACACCCGAGCAGATCACCGCAAACTCGTCCACTTCCAACCAGCCCCCGACTGCGAGTGCGTCCAGCAGTGAACTTCATGCCTCTGGCGGGAGCACGCGCGGCGGGACCTCTGGCGGCGGGACCCGCGGGCGAAAGCCGGTCTGGAGCGAGTCGACGGCGGGAATCCTCTTTGGGATTGGCGCATACAGTTTATGGGGACTGCTTCCGCTGTACTTCCTCGCGCTTCAACCGGCGGGCGCCATCGAAATCGTCGCCAACCGCGTCGTTTGGTCACTGATCTTCTGTGCGTTGCTGATCACGGTCACGCGGGCCTGGCGTGTCTTTGGCGCAGCCGTGAAGGACCGCTCAGTCTTTGGGCCGCTGGCCTTGGCAGCCGGACTGATAGCCATCAACTGGCTCACCTACACCTTCGGCGTCACTACAGGGCACGCCGTTGAAACGTCCCTTGGATACTTCATCAACCCATTGGTATCGGTCCTGCTCGGCGTATTCGTCCTCAAGGAGAAGTTGCGGCCGCTCCAATGGGCAGCAGTCGGCATCGGCTTCATCGCGGTGGGCGTCCTGACCTTTTCCTACGGCCAGCTTCCCTGGATCGCGCTAATCCTGGCCTGCAGCTTCGGCCTCTACGGGTTCGTCAAGAAGCGCGTCGGTCCGAAGGTTGATGCGCTTACCAGCCTTTCCGTGGAAACAGTGGTCCTTGCCCCCTTGGCAGGCGTCACCATGATTGTCCTGGGCGCAAGCGGGGTTGCAACCCTCACCGCACTGGGGCCTGGACATTTCTGGTTGCTCCTGGCATCCGGCATCATCACCGCAGTGCCGCTGGTCTTCTTCGGGGCCTCAGCCCGTCGCCTGCCCATGACCACCATCGGCCTTCTCCAATATTTCGCACCGATTCTTCAGTTCATCGTGGCGCTGGCCGTCTTCAACGAGACCATGACCACGGCCCGCTGGATCGGATTCTGCGTGGTGTGGCTCGCCCTGCTGGTGCTCACGGTGGACATGCTGCGCACAGCGAAGAAGAACTCGTCGCTGAAGAAGAAGGCCCGGATCGCGGCCGCTGCAGGAGCGTAGCCCGGCGGTACCGACGTCGTGCGTTCGGCTGGTTCACGCGAGGACGCGGGAACAGTGCCTGAACGTATGGAAACCTCCAGCGAATAGGACGCGCTCCGGCGAACTCGCGGCGCGCACCGCCGTCGTGCGTTCGGCTGGTCCACACGCGAGAACGCGGGAACAGTGCCGGAACGTATGTAAACCTCCAGCGAATGGGACGTGTTCCGGCGAACTCGGCACGCTGCCCGTTAACGCACAAGGAGGGCCGGGGAAAACCCCGGCCCTCCTCCCAAACAAGCGTAGAGAGTTACGCGTTGGCCTTGATGGCTGCAGCGAGGACCTCGAGGCCGTCGATGAGCAGCTCATCGCTGATCACGAGCGGCGGAAGCAGGCGGATCACGTTGCCGTAGGTGCCACAGGTCAGGATGATGACGCCTTCCTGGAGGCAGGCGGCAGCAACGGCCTTGGTGAGCTCAGCATTCGGTTCCGTGGAACCGGCCTGAACGAGCTCGATAGCCAGCATGGCGCCTCGCCCACGGATGTCGCCAATGACGGAAACTTCACTGGCCAATTCGCGGAGCTTGCCCACGGCGAGCTCTTCGATGTGGCGGGCACGGCCGTTGAGGTCGTGCTGTTCCATGGTGTCGATGGCAGCGAGGGCGGCTGCGCAGGCAACCGGGTTGCCACCGTAGGTGCCGCCGAGGCCGCCCGGGTGAACGGCGTCGAGCAGGTCCGCGCGGCCCGTGATGGCGGACAGCGGGAGGCCGCCGGCGATGCCCTTGGCCATGGTGATGATGTCCGGGACAACACCTTCGTGGTCGACGGCGAACCATTCGCCCGTGCGGCAGAAACCGGACTGGACCTCGTCGGCAATGAAGACGATGCCCTTTTCCTTGGCCCATGCGGACAGTGCCGGGAGGAAACCTTCTGCCGGGACGATGAAGCCACCCTCACCCTGGATGGGTTCGATGATGATCGCGGCAACCTGGTCCCCACCGATCTGCTTCTCGATCATGGTGATGGCGCGCTTGGCGGCCTCGGCACCGGTGATCTCCGGGTTCTCTTCACGGAACGGGTAGCTCATGGGCATGCGGTAGACCTCGGGCGCGAACGGGCCGAAGTTGGTCTTGTACGGCATGGCCTTGGCGGTGAGTGCCATGGTCAGGTTGGTGCGGCCGTGGTAGGCGTGGTCGAAAGCAACCACTGCGTCGCGGCCGGTAGCCAGACGTGCAACCTTGACGGCGTTCTCCACGGCCTCGGCGCCGGAGTTGAACAGCACGGTGCGCTTGGCGTGGTCGCCCGGGGTGAGGCGGTTGAGCTGCTCGGCCACAGCTACGTAACCCTCGTACGGGGTCACCATGAAACAGGTGTGCGTGAAGTGCGCAGCAGCTTCCTGGACAGCGGCGACGACGGCGGGATCGGACGCGCCGACGCTGGTCACGGCGATGCCGGAGCCGAGGTCGATGAAGGAGTTGCCGTCGACGTCGCGGATGATGCCGCCGTCGGCGTCTTCAACGTAAACGGGAACGCCCGAGGCGACGCCGGCAGCAACGACGGCGGCGCGACGCTCGGCCAGTGCCTGCGACTTGGGGCCGGGGAAGGCGCCGTTGATGTTGCGCTTCTGCTCGATGCGGTACGAGAGTTCGTTCGCGGTAGTGGTCATGAGGTGGTTGCCTTTCTGGGAAATTCGTACGGGTTACGCGAACGCGTTATGCGTCGAGCGCAGACATCACGTGCTTGATGCGCGTGTAATCCTCAACGCCGTACATGGAGAGGTCCTTGCCGTAGCCGGACTGCTTGAAACCGCCGTGGGGCATCTCTGCCGTCAGGAGGATGTGGGTGTTGATCCAGACCGCACCGAAGTCCAGGTCGCGGCTCATGCGCATGGCCGTGCCGTGGTCGGTGGTCCAGACGCTGGATGCCAGGGCGTATTCGACGTCGTTGGCCAGCTCGAGCGCTTCGGCTTCGGTGCTGAACTTCTGGACCGTGATGACCGGGCCGAAGGTTTCCTTCTGCACGATGTCGTCAGTCTGCTTGGCACCGGAGATGATGGTGGGCTCGAAGAAGAAGCCCTTCTCGCCTGCGCGGTGGCCGCCGGTTTCGATCTTGCAGTTGGCCGGGAGGTGCTCCACTACCGAGGTGACGGCGTTGAAGTGGTTCACGTTGTTCAGCGGGCCGAAGTAGTTCTCTTCGTCGTTCTGGGAACCGGTGTGCAGGGTCTTGGTGTGCTCCACCATTGCTGCCACAACATCATCGTGGACGGAGTCCTCCACCAGCACGCGGGTGATGGCGGTGCAGTCCTGGCCCGCGTTGAAGAACGCGAACTCGGCGATGGCCGCTGCGCTCTTCTTGATGTCGGCATCCTTGAAGACAATGGCCGGAGCCTTGCCGCCAAGTTCCAGGTGTGCGCGCTTGAGGCCCTTGGCTGCGCCGCTTGCGACGGCGATGCCTGCCCGGACAGAACCTGTGATGGACACCAGGCCGGGAACCTTGTGGTCAACCATCATCGCACCGGTTTCGCCGGTGCCGAGCACAACGTTGAGCACGCCGGCGGGGAAGATCTCGCCGGCGAGGCGAGCCAGGACCAAAGTCGATTCGGGGGTGGTGTCCGAGGGCTTGAGAACAACGGTGTTGCCGGCTGCAAGTGCGGGGCCAATCTTCCAGATAGCCATCAGGAACGGGTAGTTCCACGGGGCAACCTGGGCTACGACGCCGATCGGTTCGCGGCGAACATAGGAGGTGTGGCCCTCAAAGTACTCGCCTGCGGACTTGCCTTCCATGATGCGTGCTGCACCGGCGAAGAAGCGGAGCTGGTCTGCGCCTGCGGCAACTTCCTCGGAAGCGATCAGGGACCGCACCTGGCCGGTGTTGCGGTGCTGGGCGTCAACGAGTTCGTCGCTGTTGGCCTCCACGGCGTCGGCGAGCTTGAGCAGCATGAGCTGGCGCTGGCCGGGCGTGACGTGCTTCCACGTCTTGAAGGCTTCCTTGGCTGCGGTCATGGCGGCGTCAACATCGGCCTGCACCGAAATCGGCGACTTGGCAACGATCTCCCCGTTAGTGGGGTTCACGATGTCCAGGAGACCCGTACCTGCCGGCGTAACGAATTCGCCATTGATGAAGTTCTGCAAGGTTTGAACCACGGCGTGCAACCCTCTTTCGGTGTCTGGGGCATGGGTTTTAGCTGATCAGAGCCTATGCCAGCGAAGGGGTCCACGGAATAGTCAGCTGCACACACCGGCATACCGTCCTTAGTGCGCTTGACCAGCGCCGGGTTACGCTTGTAACCATGGCAATGTCCCTCTCCTCGCTCGTCGCTCTCCCATCCTTGAAGCTCCGCAAAACGGGTAGCGCGGAAACAACCTGGAACCAGGACATCAGTTGGGTGGCCGTGACGGAGCTGGAGGATCCACAGCGCTTCCTCAGCGGCGGGGAATTGGTCCTCACCACGGGCCTGCGCCTGAAGAGCGCCGCCGACCAGCGCCGATTCGTCCGGCAGGTCCAGCGGGCCGGTGCGGTGGGCATCGGTTTTGGCATCGGCCTCACGCACGAATCCGTTCCTGAGGCGCTCATCGCCGAAGCCAACCGTTGGGGCTTGCCCCTGGTTGAAGTGCCTTACGAGATTCCCTTTATCGCGATCGGGAAGCTCGTTGCCGAGTCACACTCAGCGGACCACTACTCAAACCTGGAACGGCTACTGGCCGGACACCAGATCCTGGCCCGGTCACTCCTTACCGGCGGCGGCCTGGGCGAGCTCCTGAAACAGTTGGGCAGCATGCTGCGCACTGATGTTGTGCTCACCCAGTTCAGCGCGCAGCTCTACAACAGCGTTCCCGGGAAACCGGCCCCGACGGCGGACGGCTGGGCTTCGTACCCGATTCCCACCGGCCGCAGGGACGCCTGCACGCTGTGGTTGCGGCAGCCATTCATGGACTCGGGGATTGTGAGCTACGCGCAGAACCTCATCAGCGTGGAGCTCAACAACATGGTCAAGCAGCGCCAGGCCCAGCGCGCCATGGCCGGGCAGGTTCTTGACGACGTCATCCACGGGACCTTGGAAACCATAGAGGCCGCCCGCCGCCTGGCTGGCGTTGGAATCAACAGCACCCGGAAGAACGTGGTGCTCGTGGCAGAGTCCACGGCACACCACAAACAACTGATAAGCATCTCCCTGCCCCAGGCGCTGGAAGCCGGCGTTAGCGCCGTCGTCGGGAAGGACCTGGTCACGGTCATCACCGACGACGGCAGCTCCGCGGCAGCCTTGGCCAAGAGCCTGAGCGACCACCTGCAGGAGGCCGGGATCCATGCAGTGATCGGAATCGGCGGCGCCTATACGAAGCCGAACGGCCTGCGCTGGAGCTACTTTGAGGCGCGCGACGCCGTGGCGCACGGCTTACCCGTCAACGAGCCCGAGCGGCTGAGCCTGACGTCCCTCCTGCTGGCGAGCGAGGACGTTCCGTTGGCCGACATGGCCAGCGAATCGCTCACGCCGTTGAGGAAGTTCGACGCTGCCCACGGCTCTGAACTCGTAGCCACGCTGGAAAGCTACTTGAACCACAATGGGTCCGTCGCGGCCGTCGCCGAATCCCTGACCCTGCACCGCAACACCGTGCGGTACCGGCTGGCCCAGATCACCGAACTGACTGGCTACGACCCGTCGCAAACCCAGGATCGTGTGCAGCTTTGGCTCGCCTTGGCGGTGCAGCGTCTGGGTTCGCGCAATCCGCGGTAGGCCCTGCGAGCTCGTACAGAGAGGTTCGCCACAAAAGCCTAGACATTAGACGTCAAACGTCTAACCTTTACATATGGCTGCGACGACCCCTCTTAACCCCACCACAGGAAACATCCCTACGATTGCCACTGCTGCCCCGGCAACAAACCAGCGACTGGCAGTCCCCAAGACGCGCGTCGTCGCCGTCGTCGGCATCATTGCCGTAGTGCTTATTGGGCTGAACCTTCGCGCCGGAATCACCAGCGCCGCAGCGCTCTTCCACGAGCTGCAGCAAGTACTGGGCTACGGGGCCTTAGTGGCGTCAATCCTGCCCTCGATTCCGCTGCTGTGCTTCGCGGTTGCAGGGATGGGGACCTCGTGGCTGACCCGTCGCGTGGGTGTCGAGAAGGCTATCGCCATCGCCCTGGCCCTGCTGGCTGGAGGCTTGCTGGTGCGTGGCGTTCCAGCCACCGGTGCGCTGCTCGGCGGAACAGTTCTGGCGATGTCCGGCCTTGCAGTGTGCAACGTGGCCATGCCGTCGTTCATTCGCGAGCACTATTCGGACCGCACCTCCATGATGACCGGCCTCTACACCTTCACAATGTCCGGTGGCGCTACCTTCGCGGCTGCCGTGAGCGTTCCCTTGGCGCAGCAGCTCGGTTCGCCATCGATGGGCCTTGCTGCCTGGGGCATCCTGGGTGTCGCAGCGCTGCTCGGCTTCCTGCCGGTGGTCCTGCACTCGCACCGGAACTCCACTAAGACGGACCGTCCGCGCGTATCCATGTGGCCCCTGCTACGCACCCGCCTGGGCATCCTGATCACGGCCATCTTCACCTTCCAGGCCTTCCTCGCCTACGCCGTGATGAGCTGGTTCGCCTACATCCTCACGTCCCAGGGCCTCAGTGCCTCGGAAAGCGGGCTGCAGTTTGGCGTCATGCAGTTGGTCTCCGTGGCCGCCGGCATGATCCTGCTTGCCTTCGGTTCCAGGCCCGGAATGCTGCGGCCTGCCCTCTACCTCGCCAGCAGCTCGACGCTGGTTGCCATTGCTGCGATGATCTGGTTGCCGACCTCCCTGGCGTTCATTTCCGCCGTGCTCTTTGGGTTCGGCTTGGGGATCTTCCCGCTGGTCCTGGTAATCATCAGCCGCAGCGGACGGTCGACGGCGGAAACCACCGCGCTCTCCACGATCGCCCAATCACTGGGATACTTGATTGCGGCAATTGGCCCCTTTGGCATGGGGCTGCTCCACAGCGCAACCGGCGGCTGGGCGCTGCCCTTGAGCTTGCTGTCCATCGTGGCGGTGGCGCTCATGGTTACTTGCCACATGCTTACGAGCAAGCGCACTGCCACAAAGACCGGACCGAGGACAGCATGACCCTAACCCCTTCGCATCGCCCGGCCCTCGCCGAGGAGATCACCGCCAAGCTGCGGGACATGATCAAATCAGGCGAATGGCCGCTCCAGGAGCGCATCCCGGCAGAGCCTGAACTCATGGCAAGCCTGGGTGTTTCGCGGGGAACCCTCCGCGAGGCCATCAAGGCATTGGCGCACTCGGGCATGCTCGAAGTTCGCCGGGGTGACGGCACGTACGTGCGTGCAAACAGTGAGATGTCCGGCGCGGCCCAGCGAATGTACTTGGAGCACACCCAGGAACACATCGTTGAAGTGCGGCTTGGCTTGGACACCCAGGCGGCCCGGCTTGCTACCAAGCACGCAACTGTCGAAGACCTCGCAGAGATGCGCCGCCTCCTGGCCCTGCGCCATGACGCCTGGCAGTCCGAGGACTACCCCACCTGGGCGCGCTCCGATTGGGAATTCCACGAACGCGTTGCCCTGGCTTCTGGAAACCCGCTGCTGCATCAGCTCTATGTCTCCTTTGGCGGGGTCTTCCACAACGATCTCCTCCGCCAGCAACGCAAGGAAGGCTTCAACGGTATCCCCCGGGAAGGCCACGACGAACTGGTGGATGCGCTGGAAGCCCACGATCCCGACGCCGCCGTCCAGAGCGTCTACCGGAACCTCGATTTCTGCGCCGACAAGACCCCGCGGTAGCCCTTCGTTAGTCGTCGCCAGGCCGCTAAGTCGTTGCCAACCCGCTCATCCGTTGTTGCCCTACCACGGCTTAGCGGGGCAGCAACGTCTCAAGGCACGGTCTCGATTCCCACCCCAGCCGCGTCCTTGAACCTCGCGTCGATCAGGACAACGTCCCGTCCCGCCCGGTCCAGGAGACTCGCTGCGACACTCGCCCGGTACCCCGTGGCACAGTGCACCCAGATCCTGGCGTCCGGCAACTCAGTGGTCCTGCCGAGCAACTCGTAGACCGGAATGTTGAGGGCTCCTTTGACGTGCGAGGCCTTGTATTCCTCCGGGCGGCGAACGTCCAGCACCACGTCCTCAGGCTCCCGGTCTTTGAAGAGTGCAGCCCAGTCCCCGTGCTCGTAGCTCGCCCGTGGATGGTCAGGTGCCAAGGCACCGATATCCGAACCACCCGCTTCAGGCCCGACGGCGGCATCCGGACTATCGATGCCAATCCTCGCCAGATCGCGGATCGCCTTCTCCACCTCATCCAACGGGCCCAGCAAGGTAAGCGGCTGATTCCAAGGGATCACCCAGCCGAGGTAGCTGGTGAAGTTATCGCCCCTGCCATACTCGAAGCTCACGCTTCCCCGGAGATGGCTATCCGCGAAGGCCACTCTGTGTCGCAGATCCACCACCCACTCCCCCTCGCCCAAACGCCGGCCCAGCTCTGCGGCGTCCACAGAATCAGGTACTTCCAGGTTCGGCACACCGGGCCCGGCCGCATTGAGGGGGCTCATGTGTGCGTAGTAGGCCGGGTAGGCTGTGATGTTCTCCAACAACTGGGCCACGAAATGGTCCTCGTCGGGGTCCGTGAGGGCATGGTTGGCGGCGGCTTGCTCGCCAATGGTCGATGCCTTCACCTTGCTGGAGGGCCCCACGGAGCAAAAGGAACCGAAGCCGTGTGTTGGATAGAGAAACGCCTCGGGTTGTGCCAAATCCACGAGTCGCCGGACCGATGAATACTGATCGTGAGCCAACATCGCGGTGTCCTGGGGCGAGACTAGGTCCGTTCTCCCGACTGAACCGTAGAGCAAGCTGCCACCGGAAAACACAGCCTCAGGGCCGCCGTCGTGCGCGTCCTCCCGGACGACGTACGAGAGGTGTGTGTGCGTATGGCCAGGCGTCGCAACTACGGAGACGGAAAGCCGGCCGACGTGAAGCACCTGTCCATCCGTGACGGGAACGCGGGTGAACTCCACGTGGTCGTCGGCATTGACCAGGTATGCGGCACCGTGCGCTTGGGCAAGCAGCAAACCGCCAGTGACGTAGTCGTTGTGCAGGTGGGTTTCGGCCACATGGGTGATCCGGACGCCAGCCTCAACAGCGGCTGCTTCTATCCGATCCGTGTCCCGCTGTGGGTCGATCACCAAGGCCACACGGCCGTCATGCACCAGGTAGCTCCGGTCCCCCAACTGGGGTGTTTCGATGACGACGACGTCCATACCTCAGGTTAAAGCAACGCGGGGTCACTTAAGCACCATCCGGAAGCCCGGAAAGGTGCATAAGTGACCCCGCGTTGAGATTAGACTTCGGCTGCCACGCCGTCGCGGGAGATGTTGACCATGTCCTCGCGCGGCACAACCTTGATGCGCTCACGCGTGACCTCAACACCGTGGGAGCCGCCAGCCTCGGTGGCTGCTGCGCCGAGCGCGAGCTCGTGGGCGTCCAGGGCCAGCCAGCCTTCCCAGCTGGTGAACTGCACGCCGCGGGAGTCGAGCAAATCCACGACGGCGTCTGCCGCGGGAACTTCGGCCAACGGCAGGTTTTCGCGGTCCTCCAGAAGGTACGTCACGGTCTCAAGGGCATCGCCCTTGGTGTGACCGATGAGGCCGACCGGACCACGCTTGATCCAGCCCGTCGCGTAGAGGCCCGGTACGTGCTGGCCGTCGGAGTCAAGGACGCGGCCGCCGTCGTTGGTCACGACGCCCTTCTTGTGGTCGAACTCGACGTCCGGCAGGGCCGAACCGAAGTAGCCGATGGCGCGGTACACGGCCTGGACCGGGTAGTCGACGAACTCGCCGGTGCCGCGGGCGTTGCCCGTGCCATCCAGCTCGGTGCGCTCGAACTTGATGCCGGCAACCTTGCCCGGAGTTTCCGGGGAGTCAACGATCTCAACCGGGCTGTGCAGGAAGTGCAGGTGGAGGCGACGCGAAGCCGTGAGCTCGGAGAGGTCCTCGGGCTGCTCGGCGATCCAGTTGGTGAGCGTGCCAACCATGGTCTTGGTCTGGTTGTTCGTCTGGACCTGGCGATCGGACTCTTCGTCGAATTCGAAGTCCTCGGCGTAGAGGATGATGTCTACGTCCTTGGAGTGCGAGAGTTCGCGGAGTTCCAGCGGGGTGAACTTCACCTGCGCCGGGCCGCGGCGGCCGAAGACGTGAACATCGGTGACCGGGGAATTCTTCAGGCCGGCGTAGACGTTGTCAGGGATTTCGGTGACCAGGAGGTCGTCGGCGTGCTTGGACAGGACGCGGGCGACGTCGAGGGCCACGTTGCCGTTGCCGAGGACTGCGATTTCCTTGGCGTCCAACGGCCATTCGCGGGAAACGTCCGGGTGTCCGTCGTACCAGGAGACGAAGTCAGCGCCGCCGAAGGAACCCTCGAGCTCGATGCCCGGGATGTTCAGGTCCGCGTCCTTGATGGCGCCAGTGGCGAAGATGACGGCGTCGTAGTGCTTGCGGAGGTCCTCGATGGAGATGTCCGTGCCGTAGTCAACGTTGCCAAAGAAGCGGATGTCGCCGCGGTCCAGGACCTTGTGCAAGGCATTGACGATGCCCTTGATGCGGGGGTGGTCCGGAGCGACGCCATAACGGATCAGGCCATACGGTGCCGGGTAGCGGTCAAAGAGGTCGATGCTGACGTTGAGTTCGCCGCTCTTGACGGCCTCGCTCTTGGTCAGGATGTCCGCTGCGTACACGCCGGCAGGGCCGGAGCCGATGACGGCGACGCGAAGCGGACGGTCCGCAGAACCTACGGGAGTGCTAATTGACACGGCTGTGTTCCTTCTTCTTGTTCAGTTGGTGCGGACTCAGTTACTGCGGACGCGGGGACGGTTGGGGGTAATCGTCCTGTAGTCAGCGGTCTTGAAATGCTGTGGGGCGAAGGGGCTGACACGGACAACATCGCCGATCACGATGACGGCGGGATTGGCCACGCCGACGGCCTCAGCCTGGTCCGCGATGGATCCCAACGTGCCGATCGTGACGCGCTGATCCGGCAAATACCCGTTCTCAACGATACCTACTGGAGTGTCCAAAGGCAGACCCGAGCCAGCCAGGGCGGCTGCGGAATCGCGCAATTGAGCCACACCCATGAGCAAAACCACAGTGTGATCCGGCCGGGCGGGGACCTCGGAAAGCTCTTCGTGACCGGTCACGACGCTGAAACCCTTGGCCAAACCGCGATGCGTGACGGGGATACCGGCAGCGGCAGGAACCGAAATCGCCGACGTCACACCGGACACCACTTCAACCTCGACGCCGTTCTGCCGGCAGAACTCTGCTTCCTCGCCACCGCGGCCCAGGACATAGGGGTCGCCACCTTTGAGGCGGACCACGCGGTTGCCCTTAAGGGCCTCGTCCACGAGGATCCGGTTGATCTCAAGCTGCGGCACCGGGTGATGGCCCGGCGTTTTGCCGACCTCGATCACGCGGACATCGGGAGCCAGTTCCTTGAGCAGCTCACGCGGGCCAAGACGGTCAGCAACCACGACGTCGGCCTGGCCCAGCAGGCGTCGACCCCGGACTGTGATGAGTCCCGAGTCGCCAGGGCCGCCGCCAACCAGCGCAACAGAACCAGCAGGCGCTTTGCCGGCAGCGTCCGGCTTGCGGTGACGGCGAAGCGGCAGGTCTCCGGTTTCCAGTGCAGTGGCAACAGCATCGCGGAGCGCCATGGCGCGGCGAGGGTCTCCCCCTGCGTTGATGGCGATCTTGACGTCATCCACCACGGCCACTGCGGGCGTCCAGGCAGCTGAGGACTCGTGGTCCGAGGCGTTGACGCACCAGATGCGCTGCGCTTCGGCGTCGGCTGCTACCTCGGTGTCCACAGCGGCGGTGCCCGTGGCGGTCTGAACGAACCAGACGCCGTCGAGGTCTGACGTGCGGTACTCGCGCGGCTCCCAGGTGAGGAGTCCGGCGTGGGCGAGTCCGCGGAGGTTTTCGGAGGCAACGGGAGCGACCACGGTAACTTTCGCACCGGCGTCGAGCAGTCCCTTGGCACGGCGCTCCGCGACGGGCCCGCCGCCCACAACCAGCACCGGGCGGCCGAGCAGCCGCAATGCCGTGGGGTAAATGTCCTGTATTGCCATAAAAAAACTGTAGGGCGGGTCCGTAACATGCTTCAAAGGCTCGGAAACACCCGGTAACGCTGGGTAATCCAGCGTCACATACGCGTCATCCCTTGTTTCCCCCGGCAAACGTCCGGAAACCGCTAGAAAACAGACCAGCCCGTACGCGTCGTGAATTCATCCAAGGCAGCCACCCCTGCCACCGAGTTGCCGGACCGCCCAAGGCCCGGGCTCCACACACTGATGGCGCATTTGTTGGGGACCACCGCGACGATTCCGCCCCCGACACCGCTCTTTCCCGGAAGGCCCACGCGGTAGGCGAACTCCCCGGCGGCGTCGTAGGTCCCGCACGTGAGCATGACGGCGTTGATCCGTTTCGTCTGTGCCGGGGACAGCAACCGGGTGCCGTCCGCGCCGACGCCGTTGGCGGCCAGGAACCGGGTTGCGAGCGCAAGGTCTTCGCAGGTCATGGCCAGCGCGCACTGCTCCACATAGGACTCGAGGACGGCTTCCACGGGGTTCTCCAGGTTGCCGCAGCTGGCAAGGAAGTGGGCCAGGGAGGCGTTGCGGTGGCTGTTGCGGAGTTCTGACGCCGCCACGTAGTGGTCCGCGGCCACAGTGGGGTTACCGGTTTCGCGGCGCATCAAGTCACGGACGGCCAGGGCTGCGCTTCCCGTGACACTGAGGAGCCGGTCACTGACGACGATCGCGCCGGCGTTGATGAAGGGGTTCCGGGGAATCCCTTCTTCGCTCTCCAATTGGATCAACGAGTTGAACGGGTTGCCCGAGGGTTCACGGAAGACGCGCTTCCAGATGCCATCGCCGTCGAAGGCCAACACCAGGGCGAGCGCGAACACTTTTGAAATGCTCTGAATGGAGAAGGGCACATGTGCGTCCCCTGATGAGTAGACGTCACCGTCCCGGGTTGCGAGGGAGATGCCGAACTGGTGGGGGTCCACGGCCCCCAGCTGCGGAATGTAATCGGCCACGTTGCCTTGGCCGACGTGCGGCTGTACTGCCCCGACGATGTCGTCGAGGAGATTCTGGATATCCAAGGGGTTCTAGCTCCTGGCCTCTGCGTAGGTCCAAAGTCGTATCTGGAGATGGGCAAGCAATCGTTCGTCTGCGGACTGCAGGTCCAGGCCCGCCTCTTCGCACGCGCGCCGCAGCCGGTAGTGGACGGTGTTGCGGTGGATGGCCAGTTCTTCGGCGCAGCGGTTCACATCGCCAAAGAATTCGAGGTACGTAAGCAGCGTCAGAGCGAACTCCGGATACCGGTCGCAGAGCTTGGCTATGCCCTGGTGCCGGAGCCC
This sequence comes from Paenarthrobacter sp. 10N417, assembly GCF_056394745.1. Classification (NCBI taxonomy): domain Bacteria; kingdom Bacillati; phylum Actinomycetota; class Actinomycetes; order Micrococcales; family Micrococcaceae; genus Paenarthrobacter; species Paenarthrobacter sp. 10N417. The sequence goes on along the minus strand of NZ_JBFTIL010000021.1, from coordinate 31,236 downwards.
TTTCCGGGTTTCCAGCAGATCCAGCAGTTCGTTGGTGAGGACCGTGGTTTCCACATCCCTGTAGGAGGCAACACGGATCGACGGGGTGCTCTGCAGTACTTTGAGGACGCTGCGGACGTGGTCAAGGGTGGCGTAGAGCGCGTCCAGCCGCGGAACAATCGGGCCCACGGCGGCCTGGACCTGGAAATGCAGGTGCGTGGTGGCGTCACGCACAATCGTGTTGACCAGCCGGTTGATCGCCGGCAGGGACTTCACCGGGTCCAGGTCCGGCAGGATGATCGCTGTTTCCGTGCCCAGGGCTCCTACTACTGCTCCCGGACGGTAGGCCGCCGCATGGATGGAGGCGAGGTTCGAGAGCTCACCCCTTCGGAGCTGTTGACCCGGAGCGCTCTGATCCAGCCCGCCCGCGGAAATCAGCACCAAGGCAGCAGGTTTGGAGGGGTCTATGCCCGCCGACTGGGCCTGCGAGTGAACCTGGGCCGTACCGCTGAGCAGGCTGGACACACGGTCTTCGCGCATCGATTGGGATTGCTGGTTCCGGTGGCGCACCAGTTCGATCGCCGCATGCCGGGCAGCGCCGATCATCAGCCTGTCTGTGTTCGGCGCCAATGGCTCGGCACCTTCCTGCAACCAGATGTAGCCCATCACCCGGCTTCCCGCATGGATGCCAATGGCCACGCGTTCGCGAAGGCCGGCCTCAGGGTTGGCCTCCACGTGGACGGGTTCCTCGGTGGCCTGAAGGTGCTTGTAGACGCCTGATTCCTTGAGGAGTTTCTGGTACCGCTCGGGTCCACGCCGCGCAAGGATGGACAGGCGCCGAAGCTCATCAACATCGTTGGACGCGGGCGAGTAGGCGAGGACTCTGTTTCCTGGGTCCTCGATGACGACGTGGCCGTTGGTCAGCGTTGCCGTTGTTTGGGCGATGGCGAACAAGTCCCTATGCACCGTGGTGGGGTTCTCCCCGGATACACCGCGTTCCCGGATACGGTCCACGGCGACGCTTTCGAACTTGTCCCAGCGAAGGCCGGGAGCCACGGCCACCAATCCGATCCCTGTGGATTGGAGCAGTTCCGCCACGGCTTCGAGTTCACGTTCGTTGCCCTTGACCGCGACGGCCGTGGGCCTGTCGCTGATGATCCGCCGGATTGCCGGCAGCGCCACGCGTCCACGGGCACCGATGAGCATTACCAAGGACCCAGGGCGAGTTGCATCCTCGTCTTCTGCATCCACAATGACCGTTTCACGAACTGTCAGGTTGTCCGCGTCCGGGGCAAGCAACAAGCGTGCGTTGTCCACGCCCAGGTCTTCAAGTACATCGCTCAGCAAGGTGACGACGCCGTCGTCGTCAATGTCCAGGGCCTTCAACGAAGCTATCGCTTCCTCTCGTATTCAGTTCGGGTCAACCGGACGTCCTTCGCCATTGAAGAAGTCCTGCCCATGCTCCTGCGCAATCGCGCACAGCCAGAAACATTACCGGGCCTTCAGGACACCAGTGTTGTCCAGCCAGCACAAGAGCCGGGCCCTGAATTTGGTTCGCCAGCCAATTTGCGCGATTCGCCTGAGATCTAGAGTTATTTACTGTCCCCAACGCCACAAACACTGTGTGTCGCGCAGTGTCAGAGAACACGTCTGTGCCGTTTGGGACTGTTGAGCTGCCGACGGCGGCGCCGGAGTCAAAGGAGACCCCCAAGTGATACCCACGTCAGTTTCAGCGCATTCTGCTGCGCCCAGCCGGTCCGAGGAGGCCGGCACCCTGCCTGTCGGCCAGGAGCCAGGCCAGGATTTCTCAACCGAAGAATCGGGCTACCGGAAGACCCTCAAGCCCCGACAGATCCAAATGATCGCCATAGGCGGCGCGATCGGCACGGGGCTTTTCATGGGAGCGGGCGGCCGCCTCAATGGTTCGGGCCCCGCGTTGGTCCTGGTGTATGCGGTGTGCGGATTTTTTGCCTTCCTCATCCTGCGCGCATTGGGTGAGCTGGTTCTCTACCGCCCGGCCTCGGGCTCGTTCGTTTCCTACGCCCGTGAGTTTTACGGTGAGAAAATGGCCTACACGGCTGGTTGGTTGTACTTCCTGAACTGGGCCATGACCTCCATCGTGGATGTCACCGCGGTGGCCCTGTACGTGAAGTTTTGGGGCCAGTTCTGGCAGCCGATCAATGATGTCCCGCAATGGCTCATCGCCCTCATCGCACTGGTGGTAGTGCTGGCGTTGAACCTCGTGTCAGTGAAGATCTTCGGCGAGATGGAGTTCTGGTTCGCCCTCATCAAGGTCGGTGCCCTGGTGGCCTTCCTCGTCGTCGGAATCTGCTTCATTGTCTTTGGTGGCAGGACGGATGTGGGCGTTCCCGGCCTGAACGTCATTGCTGACAACGGCGGCCTTTTCCCCACGGGCGCTGTCGCGCCGCTTCTGGCGATCAGCGGCGTCGTCTTCGCGTACGCAGCCGTTGAGCTGGTAGGCACTGCCGCCGGCGAAACTGCCAACCCGCACAAGGTCATGCCCAAAGCCGTCAACACTGTGGTTCTGCGTATCGGCATTTTCTACGTCGGCTCCGTCCTGTTGCTCTCTCTCCTGCTGCCCTTCACGTCCTACAAGTCCGGCGAATCGCCGTTCGTGACCTTCTTCTCCCACCTGGGTGATCCGCAGGCCGGCGCGATCTCGGCCTCCATGATGAACTTCGTGGTTCTGACCGCCGCCCTCTCGAGCCTTAACGCAGGCTTGTACTCCACCGGCCGGATCCTGCGTTCCATGGCAATCAAGGGCTCAGCTCCCCGCTTCACCGCCCGCATCAGCGCTTCCGGTGTCCCTTACGGCGGCATCCTGTTGACTGCGGTCATCACCTTGATGGGCGTAGGCCTGAATGCGATCGTTCCGTCGCAGGTCTTTGAAATCGTGCTCGAAGTATCTGCGCTGGGCATCATCGGCGGTTGGGCCACCATCATGCTCTGCCACATCAAGTTGCAGGCGTGGGTGCGGAGCGGCAAAGTCGTCAGACCCGCATTCCGACTCTTCGGCGCCCCCTTTACTTCCTACCTCACCCTCGGATTCCTGGCCTTTGTCCTGATCACCATGGGCTTCTCGGAAACAGGCCGATGGGTGCTCGCTTCCCTGCTGGTACTGGCACCGCTGCTCGTGGGTGGCTGGTATGCCCACCGTGGCCGAATCCGTAATGAGCAGTCCGCTTTGAACCCGCCCTCAGTTTGAAAGAGAAAACACGTCACATGAGCACCCTTTCCCCCCTTCCAAAAATTGGCACGCCCAGCCGCGCCTGGCGGTCACGCGCCGATGCTTGGGAGTTCCTGGGATATGCCATCAAGCAGCTGGTCTTGGACCTTCACTCCTCCTCCGATTCAGGCTTGCATTCCCAGATCAGCAGGACTTTTGCGCTCCTGGATGCCGTGGAGCCCTACTGGGCAGAACCCGGCGTGGCGGCGGTGGCCCAGTTGCGCCAATTGGTCGACGACGGCGACCCCCACGCCGCGCTGGAACTTCTGGGCGGTTTGGCGCACCTTCCTCTGGCTTCCGGAGCGGAACAAGGTTCAGTTTCCGGGGGTCTCCAGGAGTCGTCCGAAGACGAGGTTGCACAAGCCGAGCAGGCCGACCGCCCTCGTTTTGAGGTTCTGGTGGTGGACAACATCACGGCCCAGGAAGCGGAGGCGCTCAAGAACAACATGGCAGCCCAGCGCCGCCCATCGGATGCTTTCACGTACGAACTCAATGTGGTCCCAAGCTACGAAGACGCGTTGGTCGCCGTCCTGCTCAACCCCGATATCCAAGCGGTGATCCTGCGTCCGGGTTTCTCGGTTCGCAGCTCCCAGCAGCTGGGCAGCGACCTCCGCCGGTTCCTGGCCGGGCACACTCCCGAAGGCCTGCAGGCCTTGCGACCAGTCAAACGGATCCTGGGCCTGGCCGAGGAAATATCCGGGCTGAGGCCTGAGCTGGACGTCTACCTGGTTGCAGGCGTCTCCATCGAGTCCCTGGCCGGATCACTGACCAGGAAGTTCCGGAGGATTTTCCGCAGGCAGGATCACCTGGACCTGCACTTGTCCCTGTTGTCCGGGGTTGCAGAACGATACGAGGCTCCGTTCTTCACAGCCCTGCTGGATTACAGCCGCCGGCCTGCAAGCGTCTTCCACGCGCTGCCCATTTCGCGTGGCGGATCCGTTGGGAACTCCCCCTGGATCCGCGACATGGCCGATTTTTATGGGACAAACCTGCTTTTGGCAGAGACTTCGGCAACGTCCGGCGGACTCGATTCCCTGCTGGATCCGCACGGATCCATCAAGCAGGCGCAGGACCTCGCCGCCCGGGCCTTCGGAGCGCAACGAACGTACTTCGTTACCAACGGCACATCCACGGCCAACAAGATCGTTCATCAATCCCTGCTGGCCCCTGGTGACGTTGTGCTGGTTGACCGGAACTGCCACAAGTCCCACCACTATGCCTTTGTGCTCGCCGGTGCCCGCGTTTCATATCTGGATGCCTACCCCTTGGACAAGTACGCCTTCTATGGCGCTGTGCCCTTGGCCAGTTTGAAGCGCAGGCTGCTTGAGTACCGGAGGGCCGGACGGCTGCACGAAGTCAAAATGGTCACGCTGACCAACTGCACTTTTGACGGAATTGTTTACGACGTCGAGCGGGTCATGGAGGAATGCCTGGCCATCAAGCCTGACTTGGTGTTCCTCTGGGACGAGGCATGGTTTGCCTTCGCCCGCTCCCACCCCATCTACCGGCGTCGAACGGGTATGGCTTCAGCAGCTGCCCTGGAAGCTTCCTTCAGCAACCCTGCCTACGCGGCCCGGTATGCCGAGCAGGCAGCGGCCTTGCACGACCCCGTAACGGGTGAACCCGTTGATGACGAAGCATGGCTGGCCACGCGGCTGATTCCCAACCCTGCGAAGGCGCGGATCAGGGTCTATGCCACTCAGTCAACGCATAAGACCCTGACATCCTTGCGCCAAGGTTCGATGATCCACGTGTATGACCAAGACTTCATGGCCTCCAACCGGGAGTCCTTCCGCGAGGCGTACATGACGCACACCTCCACCTCGCCCAACTACCAAATCCTGGCTTCCCTGGACATTGGCCGGCGGCAAGTGGAGCTGGAAGGTTTTGGTTTGGTCCAGAAGCAATCCGACCTCGCCGTCTCTGTGGCACAAGCAGTCGCACGGCATCCCCTGCTGAAGAAATACTTCCGGGTGCTGACCTCGCGGGACCTTATTGAGCCCCAATACCGCGAAACCAGCGCTGCCATGCCGCTGCGGGAGGGATTGGCGGAACTTGAGGATGCCTGGCAGCGCGACGAATTCGTCATTGATCCCAGCCGCCTCACGCTGGATATCAGCAGGACAGGGATCGACGGCGACACGTTCCGCCACAGCTACCTCATGGACGATCACGGGATCCAGGTGAATAAGACGTCCCGGAACACTGTGCTGTTCATGACCAACATCGGCACCTCGCGAAGTTCCGTGGCATACCTGATCGAGGTCCTGGTCAAACTCGCCGAGGGATTCGAAAACCCACATCCCTCATCGCGACCCCGGACAGTGCCCGTGCTTTCGGCGGTGTCTTCGGCCGTGTCTTCGGCCGTGTCTTCTGTGCCCGGAGGATCAGCGGTGATTGGACAGACGCCGCCGCTTCCGGACTTCAGCACGTTCGCGGCGCGATTCCGCGTGGACGACGCCTGTGAAGACGGCGATATCCGTGCAGCCTACTTCGAAAGCTACAAGCCCGAATCCACGGCCTACTTGTCCGCCGACGAGCTTGCCCTTGAAGTGCGGGCCGGGCAGGAAGTCATTTCCGCCGGCTTCGTCACCCCGTACCCGCCCGGCTTCCCCATCCTCGTCCCGGGCCAGGTCATTACCCGGCAGACGTTGGAGTTCATGGCGGCTTTGGACACCCGCGAGATCCATGGTTTCGATCACGAACGTGGTTACCGGGTTTTCGTGGCCGGGTCTGCGGTTTCGGGGTCCGGCTCCGCGGAAGCTGGTGTTTCGGCGAGTGCTGTGGAATCGGCGAGCATCGGGCGGCTGCCCGCCGCTTCGTAGGACTGGGCGGATACCTGCGCAGAGTGCGCTACGCGCTTTGGCGAGCCCAACCAAAAGCAGGTGCGATGTGCTTCGCGACGTTCCCCAGGAGCTTCGCGTTGTACTCCACCCCCAGTTGGTTGGGCACCGTCAGCAGGACAGTATCGGCAGCTTGGACGGCCGCATCGGCTGCTAGTTCTTCGGCCAAGTCGTCCGGCTCCCCGATGTAGCTCTTCCCGAAACGTGACAACGCGCCGTCGAGAATTCCTACCTGGTCCTGCCGGTCCGCTTGGGCACGAAGGCCGAAGTAGCGGTTGTCCACCTCATCGACGATCGGCAGGATGCTGCGGCTGACTGAAACGCGGGGCTCGAAGTCGTGCCCGGCAGCTGCCCAGGCTTCACGGAACATGTGGATCTGCTCGGCTTGCAGTTGGTCGAACGGGACGCCGGTATCCTCGGTCAGGAGCGTGGAACTCATCAGGTTCATGCCCTTCTCGGCGGCCCAGACTGCGGTCTTGCGGGTGCCGGCTCCCCACCAGATTCGCTGTGGGAGTCCCGGAGAGAGCGGTTGGATGGGCAGAAGTCCAGTGGCTCCGCCTGCGTAGTGGGGATCAGCTTGGGCTATCCCGTGCCCGGCAATGGCCTTGCGGAAGAGCGCGGTGTGGCGCCGCGCCATGTCGCCCGTGTCCTCGCCCTCGTTGGGAACATAGCCAAAGTTGGCGGCTCCGTTCAGGGCTGGCTCGGGTGAACCACGGCTTACTCCAAGCTGAAGCCGGCCGTCGCTGATCAGGTCTGTGGCAGCAGCCTCCTCCGCCATGTACAGCGGGTTCTCGTAGCGCATGTCGATCACGCCGGTGCCCATCTCGATGGTGCTGGTGCGTGCGGCAATGGCGGCGAGCAGCGGGAACGGGGAGGCTTGTTGGCGGGCGAAGTGGTGCACACGGAAGAACGCGCCGTCGATCCCCAGTTCCTCCGCCGCCACCGCCAGTTCGATGCCCTGCTTGAGGGCTTCGCCAGCAGATGGCACCAGCGAACCGGGGACTCGTGCCCAGTGGCCGAAGGAAAGGAAGCCGATCCGTTTGTTGTGCATGTCCGGGACAACAGCGGCGGGTGCCCGCTAATTCCTCACTCGGCGCGTCGGTAGTGCATGGCGACTGCGCCGTTGCTGAGCGGCTGTGCCGAGATCAGGTCGAGGCGCCTGGTCCTGAGCAGTCCGCCCTGGTACAGAGTGGGGCCGTGGCCGGTGATCATGGGGTGGACCAGGAACTTGTACTCGTCGACGAGGTCCAGTCGATCCAGCTCCGTAGCAAGTTTGCCGCTGCCGACAAGAACGCCGTCAGGAGTCCCCTCTTTGAGATCCTGCACCGCAGTGCGCAACTCGCCGACGAGGTGATGGCTGTTGGTCCACGGGAAGTCGCTACGGGTCGCAGAGACCACGTATTTGGGCTTGGTCTCGAGTTTGAGGGCCCAATCGCGCATAGCTGGCGGCGCATCGACGTCGCCACGGGCTACCAGCGGCCAGTAGTCCTCCATCATTTCGTACGTGGTGCGGCCCCAGAGCATCGCGCCGCTCTCCTCCAGGAGCCGGGTGAAGTGGGCATGCGTCTCGTCGTCGGCGATGCCCTCCCGGTGGTCGACGCAACCATCCAGTGTGACGTTGATGCTGAACGTTAGAAGGCCCATGCGGTGATTCTAGGGCAGCTAAAAGCAACGCGGGGTCAGATATGGCCCATGTTTGGCGTAAACATGGGCTATATCTGACCCCGCGTTGCTTCAAGAAGGGGGGCTAGCGGCTGCTACCCGCCAGCAGACCGCGACGCTGCAGCAGGCGCTTCTCGATCGGGGCGAAAACGAGGAGCTCGATCAGGATGCCCACTGCCAGGATCAACAGGATCGCCGACATGACCACGGCCATGTCGGACAGCGCACGTCCTTGGTCAAGCAGCGAGCCCAACCCGAAGCCAATGGTGCCACCAACGGCGATGATTTCCGCGGCCATCAAAGAACGCCAGGAGAAAGCCCAACCCTGCTTCAATCCGCCGATGTACCCGGGAAGTGCTGCGGGAAGCACGATCTGCAGGGCCATCTGCAGCCGGTTAGCGCCGAGCACCGTACCTACGCTGCGGTATTGCGGCGGGATCTGGTCCACACCGGAGATGAGGCCATTGATGATCGACGGAATGGCACCCATGAGGACCACGAAGTAGACGGTGCCATCCGTCAGGCCAAACCAGATGATCGCCGCCGGAACCCAGGCCACGGACGGCAGCACCTGAAGCCCGGAAATCAGCGGCCCAAATGCACGGCGGAGCGGAGCAACCTGTGCCAGCAACAAGCCCACAGGCGTGGCAACTACCACCGAAATCAGGAAGCCGATCAAGCCGCGCTGCAACGAGGTCCACACCGATTTCTGAACCCTGCCTTCGCCCCAGAGCGTCACCAGCTGGTTGAGCACATCAAGGGGCCCGGGAACCTGGTCACGGCGCTTGAGTCCGAGGGACACGTAGAACTGCCAGACGAGGACGAGAACTACCAAGGCTGCGATCGGCARCAGCACGCGCTTCCAATCGATGCCGGCTTTACGTCCGGTATCGGACTGGAGGTTGTCCAGGCCCGCTTCGAGGTCGCGCAGCTCTGAGGGGTTGCCCTTCAAGGACGGCGACGTAATGTGCTCGCTGGTTTCGCTCACGGGAAGGGTCCGCTCTTGGGTAGTGGTGGGGTTACTTGGCATGGCGGCGGATCTCCTCGCGTAGCCGGCGGGTAATGATTCCGGTCAGCTCCCCAGCACGACCAGCGTCAGTTCGGTGTTCCTCGGTCACATCCCATTCGGCAACAACACGACCAGGACGTGAGGACAAAAGCAGCACGCGCTGGCCCAAGCGGACAGCCTCACGAACGTTGTGCGTAACAAACACGATGGTGCGGCCGGTTTCCTTCCAGATCCGCTCGAGTTCGTCGTGAAGGAGATCGCGGGTAATCGCGTCAAGGGCAGCGAAAGGCTCGTCCATCAACAACAGTTGCCGGTCCTGCGCCAAAGAACGTGCAAGGGCAACGCGTTGCCGCATGCCACCGGACAGCTCGTGTGGACGCTTGTCGCCGGCGCCGCCGAGGTGCACCAGCTCCAGCAGTTCTGTTGCCCGTTCGCGGCGGCTGGCTTTGGTGCTGGACTTGTCAGCCAGCTGAAGTGCGAGTTCGATGTTGCCTCGCGCCGTCAACCACGGGAACAGTGCCGAGTCCTGGAACATGAAGGCCGCGCCGTCGCTGGGCACCTCAAGGGCGCCCGACGTCGGATGCTCAAGTCCCGCCATGATGTTCAGTAGCGTGGACTTGCCGCAGCCGGACGCACCGAGGAGGGCAACGAACTCGCCCTGCGCGATCGTGGCGTTGACGTCGTCCAGCACCGGGGCGCCGTCGCCGAAGCGCTTGCCCAGGTTCTCGAGTACGACTGGCATGGTCCCGTCCTTCGTGTTGATTGGTGGAGCTGATATGGCTGAAGGCTGGCCCGCTCCCCCACCCGTATTCCGGAGGGGAAGCGGACCAGCCGGTTGGTGCTTAATCCTGGCCGAGTCCTGCAGCGGACGTCTTCTTGCCCTCTACCTCGTTCAAGGCCCGGAGGTCGAAGATGCCGTTGATGTCGGCCGTTTTGGTGGTGCCTGCGTCTACGCCGTCCTGGAGGAGCTTCTTGTATGTTCCGGCCAGCGGATCAGTGGTGAAGGTGATGTTCTTCAGTGCGCGGTCGATCACGTTGGCGGGGAGCGGCTTGCCGGCTGTGTCCTTGAGGACGGCGTTGATGGTGTTGGCCTTCTCTTCCGGCGTTGCGGAGTTCAGCCAGTTCACGGATTCAACATGGCCCTTGAGCAGTGCCTTCACAGTTTCCGGGTGCTCAGCGGCGAACTTCTTGTTCACGATCAGGATGGTGGTGGTGAATTCGCCCTTGTCCCACAGGTCCTTCTCGTCCACGAGGACTTTCGCGCCTGCTTCGAGGACCAAACGGGAGGCCCACGGCTCAGGCAACCACGCGCCGTCGAGCTTTCCGTCCTGGAAGAGCTTCAGCGTCTGGGCGTTTTCGGTCGGGTTGATGTTGACGTCGCCGCTGCCGTCCGGGTTGGTCTTGTAGCCCTGGTGGCCCAGCCATGCGCGGAGGGCTACGTCCTGGGTTCCGCCAAGCTGCGGGGAGGCGAGGACCTTGCCCTTGAGGTCGGCCGCGGAGTTGATCTCGGGCTTGACCACCAGCTGGGCGCCGCCTGCTGCTGCGCCGGCGATGATGCTGACGGACTCGCCGTTGCTCTTGACGAACGAGTTGATGGCCGGGTTGGGGCCGATGTACGTGGCGTCGATGGCGCCGGCGTTCAAGGCCTCGATCGCGGCAGGGCCTGCGTTGAAGATCTGGGTGCTGAGCTTGGTGTCGCCGAGGTCCTTGGCGATGATGCCCTTGCTGATGCCCACCAGGGCCGGGCCGTGCGTCACGTTGCTGAAGTAGCCAAGCTTGAGCTCAGCGGCAGGCGACGTTGTAGGAGCCGGAGCGGCCTCGTTGCTGCGGGAGACGGCCGACGCAACCGCTGCGCCTGCACCGATGAGCAGGACCAGGCCGACGGCCAATCCGATCTCAAGGGTGCGGCGGCGCTTGGGCTTGTTGGTCTCACCGGCGACGATGCGGGTGGTGCCGGAATCGGGCTTCTGTGACTCGGGGGTGTTTGCCATTGGGGAGGTCCTAAGGAGATGTGGGATGCGAAGGGGCGAAGATCAGGCCCCGTAACATCGCCCGTTCGGGGCAAGGAAGGACCATTCCGGAAAGGTCATGCCTTCACAGTAGGGACTGTCATATTTCGGCTTCAATCCCATAGAAACCAAGGTTCACGCAGGGTCACGTGACGTCATATTCAGCGCAGGGCCTTCAAAGTTGCATCGCGTTGTGCGGCACGTGCGTTCATGAAGGGTCACCTGGCGTCATGTTTGCTGCCAGCTCCGCGATGTCGCGCGGCGTCGTGCGGCAGCAGCCACCGATCAGCCGGGCTCCCCGGTCACGCCAGTCAGCGGCGTTCCCGGCGAGGGTAGTCGTGCCGTGACCACCTGCGGAAGGGCCCCACGTCTTCGTGACGGCATCGTAGGTCTCTCCCGAGTTCGGGTACGTGACCAACGGTTTGTCCGAAACTTCGTTCAGCGTCCCGAGAGCCGACGTCACCAGTTCCAGCGGCACACAGTTAACCCCGACGGCGGCCACCCGTGGTTCCGTACGGAGCAGCGCAGCCACTTCAGCCAGAGGCGTTCCATCACTGATGTGTTCCGCATCCCGCAGGGTGAACGTGAACCAGGATTCGACGTCGAACTCCGCCACGAGCGCCAACAGAGCCTCCGCTTCGGCGAACGACGGAAGCGTCTCGCACGCCAGGAAATCTGCCCCGGCTTCCACAAGAGCGGCGATGCGTGGACGGTGGAAATCCATGAATTCCGTGCGGGATAGCTTGTAATCGCCCCGGTATTCCGAGCCGTCAGCAAGGTAGGCACCGTACGGGCCCACGGATCCTGCCACCAGGAGTGGGCCACTGGAAGGGTTCGCCTCGGCGTGCTCACGCCTTGCCTCGTCGGCAAGCTGCACGCTCAACGCCACCAGTTCCAAGGCCTCGCGCTCCCCCAGGCCGCGACGCGCGAATCCTTGGGGAGTGGCTTGGTAGCTGGCCGTGATGGCCACGGAGGCACCGGCGTCGAAATAGTCGCGGTGGACCTGCTTGATCAGGTGCGGCTGCTCCAGCAGGACCTTGGCGGACCACAAGGCGTCCTCAAGATCACAGCCGTGGGCCTCCAATTCCGTAGCCAGGGCCCCATCCAGGACGAGGTCCTCGCCGGAGTCCAACAGGGTGCTGAGTGCTGTGTTCTGTGGCATGTAGTGATCTTCCCGCTAAATCGCTCAATGAAAAAACCGCAGCTTGTTCCAAATCCCCGCCGTACAAGGCCGGGAATTTCGAACAAGCTGCGGTCTATCTGACTCTTCGACCCTAGATGACGTAACGCTCGTCTTCGTGGTCGCCCGGGTGGTCCTTGACCAGTCCGGCGGCAAGGGTGTTGCCGTCCATGGGATCGATCACCAGGAAAGCGCCCGTACGGCGGTGGTGCAGGTAGTTCTCCAGCGGCAACGGAGCGGCCAGGCGAAGCTGGGCATGGCCGATGTCGTTGAGCTCAAGGCTCGAAGCAGGCTCCACGTTGAACGTGGCCAGGTCAAGCTTGCCGGTGACGTTGCGGACCAAAGCCTGGACCGTGCGCGTTCCGTGCTTCACCAGAACCTTCTGGCCTTCGCGCAGGGGCTTGGGCGAGAGCCATGCCAACGATGCGTACAGGTCAGCCGTGCTTTCGCGGACCGTGCCTGCGGCAGCGATGGTATCGCCACGGGCAATATCGATCTCGTCAGCCAAACGAACGGCAACGGACTGCGGAGCAGCCGCTTCCTGAAGTTCCTTGCCAGCGAAATCGATGCCGATAATCTGGGTGATACGCGGCTCGTGGCCAGGGCTCAGCACAGTGACTTCGTCGCCAACCTTGACGGAACCCTCGGTGATCTGGCCTGCGTAGGCACGGTAGTCACGGTATGCCTCGACGTCCAGCCCACCAGCCACAGCATCAGGTGCCAGGGCACCCTGCGGACGGATCACCAGCTGCACCGGGAAGCGGAAGCTCTCCAGTTCAGCCTCCAGCTCATCGGCTGCCGGGAGGGTTTCAAGGACCTCAAGCAGCGCAGGACCGGTGTACCAAGGAGTGCGCTCGGAGCGGTCCACCACGTTATCGCCATCAAGGGCAGAAACAGGGACCACCAGCAGATCAGCAACGCCATCGGAACCAAGTCCCAGCTCGCGGGCAACCTTCTGAACATCAGTTTCGATGTCGCGGAACACCTGCTCGCTGAAGTCAACGAGGTCGATCTTGTTCACTGCCACAATGACGTGGGCAACGCGCAGCAACTGCAGCACAGACAGGTGGCGGCGGGTCTGCTCAAGAACACCCTTGCGGGCGTCAATGAGCACGACGACGGCGTCCGCAGTAGACGCGCCGGTCACCGTGTTCTTGGTGTACTGAACGTGGCCAGGGCAGTCAGCGAGGATGAAGCTGCGGCGATCGGTGGCGAAATAGCGATACGCGACGTCGATCGTGATGCCCTGCTCACGCTCGGCACGCAGGCCATCGGTCAGGAGGGCGAGGTCAATCCCACCTTTGTCCCCACCAAAGCCGCGGTCGGCAGAGGTGCGGGCAACGGCGTCGAGAGTGTCAGCAAGGATGGCCTTCGAATCGTGAAGGAGGCGGCCCACCAAAGTGGACTTGCCGTCGTCCACCGAGCCGGCAGTAGCGAAGCGGAACAGGGTTGTGGGCAGGGCTGTTTCCAGGCCGGCAGCCAGTGTTTCGATGCTCATTTAGAAGTAGCCGTCCTTCTTGCGGTCTTCCATGGCTGCCTCGGAGATGCGGTCATCTGCTCGGGTGGCGCCACGTTCGGTCAGGGTGGAGGCAGCGACTTCAACTACGACGTCGGCCACGGTGCGGGCATCGGACTCGACAGCACCCGTGCAGGACATGTCGCCCACCGTGCGGTAGCGAACCAGCTTGGTGATGACTTCCTCGTGCGGCAACGGTTCGGAGACCTCGCCCACCGCACGCCACATGCCGTCGCGGGCGAAAACCTCACGCTCGTGGGCGTAGTACAGGCCGGGGAGCTCGATGTTCTCGCGCTCGATGTAGCGCCAGATGTCCAGCTCGGTCCAGTTGCTGATGGGGAACGCACGAACGTGCTGGCCCACAGTGTGGCGGCCGTTGTACAGGTTCCAAAGCTCGGGGCGTTGGTTGCGCGGGTCCCACTGACCGAACTCGTCGCGGAGGCTCAGGATGCGCTCCTTGGCGCGGGCCTTGTCCTCATCGCGACGGCCGCCGCCGAACACGGCGTCGAACTTGTTGCGCTGGATGGCATCAAGCAGCGGAACGGTCTGCAACGGGTTGCGGGTGCCATCGGCACGCTCGGCCAGTTCGCCGCGGTCGATGAACTCCTGCACGGAGCCAACAACCAGCTTCAGGCCAAGACGCTCAACGGTGCGGTCGCGGAAGTCGATGACCTCCGGGAAGTTGTGCCCCGTGTCCACGTGCAGGACCGGGAAAGGAACCTTGCCGGGCCAGAAAGCCTTGGTGGCCAGGTGCAGCATGACCACGGAGTCCTTGCCGCCGGAGAACAGCAGTGCAGGCTTCTCGAACTCGGCAACAACCTCGCGGATGATGTGAATCGCTTCCGATTCAAGAGTGTCCAGGCTGGAGAGACGCTCGACTGAAGGGGCGTCGACTGCCGCTGCAACTTCCACCGTGGACTCCTCTGTTGTGTAAGTGCTCATGTGTGTAGTCCGCATTCTGTCTTGTCGGATCCTGCCCAGCGGCCGGCACGGGGATCTTCACCCGGGGCCACCTTGCGGGTGCAGGGCTGGCAGCCGATGGACGGGTATCCCTGGCTCAGGAGGGGGTTGACGGGAAGGATGTTGTCCTCGGAGTACTCCACCAGCTGATCGAAGGTCCAGTCGACCATCGGGTTCACCTTGACCAGGCCGAAGCCCTCGTCCCAAGTGATCACTGGCGTGTTGGTGCGGGTGGGTCCTTCGTCGCGTCGGACACCTGTGAACCACACTTCGTAGCCTGCAAGCGAGCGACGAAGCGGCTGGACCTTGCGCAGTGCGCAGCACTGGGCGGGGTCGCGGGCGAACAGGTCCTTGCCCAGCAAGCGATCCTGCTGTTCCACGGTGTTCTCCGGGAGGACGTCCACCACGTTGACGCGCAGGTTCGCCGCTACTTCATCGCGGGTCTCGTACGTTTCCTTGAAGTGGTAGCCGGTTTCGAGGAACAAAACGTCGACGCCGGGAAGCTGGTCCGCGACCAAGGCCGGAAGAACGGCGTCGGCCATGGAGCAAGCCACGGTGACTGCGGGCAGCTCGAAGTTCCGGGCCACCCAGGCGATGACGTCGCGGGCGGGCGCGTTCCAGCCAAGCTCTGCGGCTCCGGCTTCGGCCAGTGCCTTGAGTTCTTCGTGCGAGCGAAGTGCGGGGCGTGCCGGCAGTGTTTGGGGATCTGTCACTGGAGGTCTCCTTCGTCTGCGGAGAGTGCCCACTCTGCGAAGGTCTGGCCCTCGGCGCCGGCGGCGACGAATTTGCGGACCACACGCTCCACGTAGTCGGGCAGGTTTTCGACCGTGACCTTGAGGCCGCGGACAGTACGTCCCAAACCGGCTTCCTCACGCTCGTTGTTGGCCAGCCCGCCACCGAGGTGGACCTGGAAACCCGGGGTGGGGTCGCCGTCGGGCGTTGGCAGCATCATGCCCTTGAGGCCGATGTCCGCGGTTTGAATGCGGGCGCAGGAGTTGGGGCAGCCGTTGATGTGCAGGGACAGTGCCTGCGGGAGCTGCTTGCTCTCTACGAGGTCGGCCAGGCGGCGTTCCAGTTCAGCAATGGCGGTTGCCGCGGTGACCTTGGTTTCCACGATGGCCAGCTTGCAGAACTCGATGCCGGTGCAGGCGATGGTGCCGCGGCGGAACACGGACGGACGGGCGGAGAGGCCCAGCGTGTCCAGTTCGGCGATGAGCGGCTCTACCTGCTCCTTGGCGACATCCAGGATGACGAGCTTCTGGTGAGGAGTAGTGCGGAGCCGGTAGCTGCCGTGCTTCTCCAGGGTGTCCGCCAAGGTGACCAGCGCCTCACCGGAGGTACGTCCAACCGTGGGGGTAACGCCAATGAAGAACTTGCCGTCCTTCTGCTCGTGAACGCCGATGTGGTCTCCGGGAGCCGTGGGCTTGGGAGCTGCGGGGCCGTCCGGGAGCTTGAAGCCGAGGTATTCGTCTTCCAGAATCTGGCGGAACTTGGCGGGGCCCCAGTCGTTCATCAGGAACTTCAGGCGGGCCTTGGTACGCATGCGGCGGTAACCGTAGTCGCGGAAGATGCTGGTGACGCCGAGCCACACTTCGGCGGCGACGTCTGCCGAGACGAACACGCCAAGGCGCTCTGCAAGGCGCGGATTGGTGGACAAGCCGCCGCCAACCCAGAGGTCGTAACCGGCACCGAGTTCGGGGTGGACAACGCCCACCAAGGCGAAGTCGTTGATCTCGTGGACCACGTCCTGGGACGGGTGGCCGGTGATCGCAGTCTTGTACTTGCGCGGCAGGTTGGCCAGCTCGGGGTCGCCGATGAAACGCTCGGCGAGCTCGTGGATGAGCGGCGTGGGATCGATGATCTCGTCCTTGGCGATGCCGGCAACCGGCGAACCCAGGATGACACGGGGAACGTCGCCGCAGGCCTCAGTGGTGGACAGGCCGATGGACTCCAGCCGACGCCAGATTTCCGGCACGTCCTCCACGCGGATCCAGTGCAACTGGATGTTCTGGCGGTCTGTGAGGTCGGCCGATCCGCGGGCGAAGTCCACGGAGATCTGGCCGATAACGCGCAGCTGCTCGGTGGTCAGGGCACCGCCGTCGATGCGGACGCGCAGCATGAAGTACTTGTCTTCGAGCTCGTGCGGCTCAAGTGTTGCGGTCTTGCCGCCGTCGATCCCGGGCTTGCGCTGGGTGTAAAGACCCCACCAGCGGAAGCGGCCGTGGAGATCGGTGCCGTCGATCGAGTCGAAGCCTTCTTTGGAGTAGACAGACTCAATCCGCTCACGGACGTTCAGGCCGTTGTCTTCCTGCTTCCAGGTTTCATTGGCGTTGAGCGGCTCAGTGCCATCAACCTTCCACTGGCCGTGAGGCTTGGCGGCAGGGCGGGTGCGTGCTGGGCGCGAGGGGACTGCGGAGTCCGCGGGCGCACCGGCTACAGCTGTATCTGTCATACGTCGACTTTAGGTGTGGCCAGTTTTGGTCAGCAAAGGTCCGGAAACGCTAAGTCACCTAGGGAAACATTTCGTCACGAACACGCCAGCGGCCTTGTCCCAGGAGCCTGTATATGCAGGTCCTTTTTGGGCTCCCACCGCGCAAATAAAGCTTAGGACGCCCTTGCCAGTACGGCGTCAAAACGCTCCAGTGCTATCTCCGCGAGAACCGGCGACGGCAACAGCGGAGCCGTAACAATGTCCGCTCCAGCCTTGGCCAGCTGGTCGTGGAAATAACCCGTTGCGAGCAGGTACGAGGCGATGAAAACCCTGCCGTTTGTCCCGTCTTTGGCGAGTTCGGCACGTAAGGAGGCGACGCCGTCGGGCACTGTTGGCTCCGCGCTGGCACCGTAGGCCACCCGGAGCTTGTTGGGCAGCAGTTCGGCGAGGAGTCGAGCCTGCTCCTCGGAGTCCACCGAGCCGTCCGGAAGGGACGATCCCGCGGCAGCCAGCAGCACGCCGTCGTTCTCTTCCAGCCCGGCGGCGCGCAAATGAGTGGCAAGCAGCTCCGCCAAGCGCGGATCCGGACCCAGCGGCCTCGCCGCCACTACTTCCGGCCGGCTCTTGATCGCCTTGGGCACGTCCACCTTGATGTGGAAGCCGGTACTCAGCAAAAGCGGCACGACGACGGCGGCAGTCCCTTCGGGCAGGCCCTCCACCACGCCGGACAGCTCGGGTTCCTGCACGTCCACGTACGCCTCAAGGACCTGCAGGCCGGGACGCTGGGCTTCAATTTCGGCGATGACACGGCGGATAGCGGCCTGGCCTTCGGCGTTGCGGGTTCCGTGGGCACAGGCGATCAAAACGGGGCTGTTCATGGGAGCTAGCGTAACGTTGAGCCAGCACCTACTGAGAGTCGCAGGCAGAAAGAACCCGTCCACTTGATTTCCATCGACATTGTCCTTCTGTGGCTTGACCTGGTCGGCGTGTTTTTCTTCGCGGTCTCGGGTTCGCTGCTGGCGGCCCGCAAACAATTCGACATCGTGGGTTCGGTGCTCCTTGCGTCCATCGTGTCGCTGGGTGGCGGTGCGATCCGCGACGTCGTCATCAACGCCGGCCCGCCTGTCGCGTTCACAAACCCGGTTTACCTGATCCCGCCCCTGTTCGCTGCCCTGCTGGTGTACTTCCTGTTTTCTTCCGTGCAGCGCTTCACGTCCCTGTTAACACTGTTCGACGCCGGCGGGCTGGCCCTGTTCTGCATCACCGGGACGTTGAAGGCACTCACTGCGGGGATGAATCCCGTGGCGGCGATCCTGCTGGGAGTGACAACAGCAGTGGGCGGCGGCCTGTTGCGCGACATCACCGCAAACGAGATTCCTACCCTTTTTGATGCGCGCGACATCTACGCGCTACCCGCATTTGTGGGGGCCGGATTGACCACCCTGCTCTGGCACCTTGGCCTGTTCAGCGGGCTCACCGCATGCCTAGTGGCCGGCATTGTTTTTGCTTTCCGTGTCACAGCCTGGAGGCGCAGTTGGTACGTTCCCCTGGCCGTGCGCGGATGGCAGCGTGCAGGCACCGGCGGGGGCGCAATTTCGGGTGCCCGCGATTAGCTAGGATAAGAGCATGACTGACATGTTCCTCGAGAAGTTCCGCGCGCTGGTCCCAAAGTATCTCGAGGATGAATGGCAGGAAGAAGACGGGCTCACCTCCGAGGAACTGGACGAGGCCCTCGCCGATCACTCCTTCACCATCCCGCTGGTTCTGCGCGAGTTCTACCTCGCCCTCGGCGGCTGCGAAGACCTCATGGAGGCGTACCACTACTTCTGGGACCCCGAGGAACTCGAGGTGGACGACGAAGGCTTCCTCATGTTCCTCGAAGACGAAGAGGAACAATTCACCTGGGGCTTCCGCATTGCCGATGTCAGCATCCCGGACCCCATCGTGTGGCGCCGCAACAATGCCCGCGGCCAGTGGAAGAGCGAAGAAGGCACATTCTCCGAGTTCGTCTTCGACATGTTCGAGTGGGCGTTCAACGACGAAGACTAAGTTTTGGCTGGCAGCCCCTGCGCCCCCGTTTGGGGGTGTGGGGGCTGTTTTGTTTGGGCGGCCTGTGCGGCCACCACCCACTTTGAATTTGGAACTGCCCTGACACGCCGCTTCCGGGGTGTTTCGCCGGAAAATTGGGGTCAAAGTAGGTGGTTGCGGGACAAACTCACGACGACGGAACCCACGCAGGCGCGTACCTCGCCGGCGCGAAGCGGCCAACTTCCCTGTTGAACAGGACTGCCATGACTTCGGCGACCATCCTCTCCGGATGATGAACGACGTCCACGTAGTAGTAATGGAGGCTCAATAGCCCTCTGCGCATGCCTGCGTTGTTCCTATACTGATCCTTCTTGACCTGTTTTCCCTCAAGGTGCGTGCCGCCGTCGAGTTCAACGATCAGGCATTCGTTTACCAAGCAGTCCACCTCCCCTACGCCCGGGATGTCCACGTGCATCTGGACCCTAAGACCTGCGCGGGTGAAGTGGGTGTGCGCGAGTACTTCCAGGAGTGAGTCGGCCCGAGGCAGAACCAAGTCCAGGGTTTCCCGAACCTTGCCGTTCCTGTTGCCAGGAAGCTTTGATTCCAGGAAATCCTTGGAAAGGAGCGCCACGCTGACCGCGCTCTGCACCATGACCAGCGCTTCGAGTTCAGGCAAACATCGGAGGGCGTGGATCAGGACATCGGCCACGCCCGCTATAGGCAGATACGAGTGGACTGGGTGCAGGCAGGCTCCGTGGTGGACTACACCCCGCCTCGCTTGTCCCGTGCTGCAGCTGAGATGGAGAGCGCCTGCGCCCCCCAGTGTCCAGAGACCATAGAAGCGCGCTGCCGAGATGCAGGTAATTAAGCCGTCGGCTCGGAAGGCGGCAACGACGTCGGGGTCTGATGCCCGGGACATGTAGACGCCGCGATGAAGGCGATTGACTACTCCGTCCCTCACTGCCTTTGTGAGCATGCGGCGACTAAAACCCGCAGTCATCAGGGTGGACGTGGTTGCTACTCCACGCCGGCTTCGGAGGAAATTGTCGATGTCCATACAGTCATGCTGAGTTCTTCGTGGCCTCTGCGATGGGCGCGAAGTCCCCTATGTGGATAACTGCCGCGTACCTCCCCCACCTGGTTTGAGGACCCTGAGGTTGTGACACACCCCAAATTCGGCGAGTCCCTCGCTCCCGAAAATCCGAAGTCAGTGGTGGAGGATCGGCGCTTGGCTGTAAACCGTTCTGCGGGACCGCGAAAACCATTGACGCGAAGAGTTGCATATGTGACAGGATTGTCATAAGCTATTTACGGATCCACTAAATGCCTCCGGTGGGTCTGATGCGAACGGAGATTGTGGTCCCGGTTCGGTGCAGCGTATGACTCGTAACGTTGCAGCGAGCCGGGGCCATTCCGTTTTTCCGGGGGACTAAAAGTTTGGGCGCGTACGGCCACCACCCACTTTGGTTCCACCGATGGCACAACACACCGCAACCACCGGCGTGTCACCACGCCCGCAGCCTCAAAGTGGGTGGTGAGGGTACACCAAGGCCCGGGCCCAAAATGTGGGGGAACAAAAAGCAGGCGCCCGGCCCACGAAGGTCCGGACGCCCGTCAAAAAAGGGAAGCTAGCTGCTCCGGTCCACCACGGCATGAGCAAAGTTTGTCAGCGAGGCCTTGACGACGCCCTCAGGCAACGGGGCCAGGGCAGCAACGGCCTCGGCGGACCACTGGCGGGCGATCTTCCAGGATTCAGTAGTCACCGGGTGTTCGCGCAAACCAGCCACAGCATCGGCAAGGGCGGAGTCCGACGTCAAGTCGCCGTCCACCAATTTCAAGAGCGCAGCCGCTGACGAATCACCTGCAGCAGCATCCCGACGCAGCAGCAGCACGGGCAGCGTGGGAACACCTTCGCGGAGGTCGGTGCCCGGGGACTTTCCGGACTTGACCTTCACACCGGTGACATCGATGACGTCGTCGGCGAGCTGGAAGGCCACGCCAACCTTCTCGCCGTACTCAACCAGGAGGTCCTCGTACGTGGGATCGGCACCGGCGAAGATCGCGCCCAGCTGGCCGGAGGCTGCAACCAGGGATCCTGTCTTGTCGGCAATGACGGACAAGTAGTGCTCAACAGCGTCTTCATCCTCGCGGGGGCCGACCGTTTCGTGGAGCTGGCCGAGGCACAGGCGTTCGAAGGTGCGGGCCTGGATGCCGAGTGCACGGGAGCCGAGCTCGGAGACGAGGATGGAGGCGCGGGCAAAGATGAGGTCGCCGGTGAGGATGGCCACGGAGTTGCCCCACACTTCGTGGGCTGTCGGAGCGCCACGGCGGAACGGTGCGGAGTCCATTACGTCGTCGTGGTACAGGGTTGCCAGGTGCGTCAGTTCAACCACAACCGCCGCTTGCACAACCTCGGGACGTGAAGCATCTCCAAGGTGCGCGCACAGCAGAGTGAGCAGCGGACGGATGCGCTTGCCGCCGGCTTCCACCAGGTGACGCGACGTTGCGTCAGCAAGGGGATCCGAGTTGGAGATGGCTTCGCGAAGCTTCTTTTCCACGCGGGCGAGGTTGGTGGTGATGGCTGGGCCGAGTTCGGCGTCGCCGGCGATGGCGGCAAAACCGGCGGGCAGCTGGAGACCCGTTGCGATCGCGGTGGTGTTGGGGGYAGGCTCAACAGAGTCCGGCAGGCCGTGCCCGGCATGCGTCCAGCTGTGTTCGGCAGAGTTCGTCACGGCTTAACCCTAACTAGTTGTTGCGGAAACCGCGGTGTCGGACTCTGCGCGCTTAAAAGGGCGGACAGAGGAAGTGTTGGACGTCGCCGGGACGAGCATCTCCAGGACGCGGATCACGCGGTCTTCGAAGCCCTTCGCGGACGGATCCGTGAGGTTGGCCAGCATACGCACCACAAAGCGCATCAGCACCGGAATCGGCATACCTGTTCGCAGGGCAAGCTTCATCACGGCGGGCTTGCCGATCAAGGAAGCAAACATACGACCCAACGTGAAGTGCGATCCCCACTGGTCCCGCACATAGTCCGCATATCGCGAAAGGTGGGCGTCGGCGTCGTCGGCGGTCCAACCGGCGGAGGCCGAGCGTGAAGCAGAGTCAATCAGGAACTCAGCCGCGAACCGGGCCGACTCCATCGCGTAGGAGATACCCTCGCCGTTGAACGGGGACACCATGCCGCCGGCGTCACCCAGCAGGAGCAGCCCCGGCGAGTAGTGCGGCGTGCGGTTGAAGCCCATGGGCAGCGCCGCCCCGCGGATCTCCCCCACCTGGTTTTCGGGGGTAAAGCCCCAATCGGCGGGCATCCCGGCGGTCCATTCACGCAGGACTTGCTTGTAGTCCAGCTTCCCGAATTCCTTGGAAGAGTTCAGTATTCCGAGGCCCACGTTGGACGTTCCATCACCGACGCCGAACACCCAGCCGTAACCGGGCAGCGGTTTGCCCGACTTACCAGGGAGCTCCAGCCAGCCTTCCATCCAGTCGTCTTCGTGCCTGGGAGACGTGAAGTACGTGCGCACGGCGACGCCAAGGGGGCGGTCGTCACGCTTGTGCATGCCCAGGGACACGGCGGTTCGCGTGGAGTTGCCGTCCGCAGCGAGTACGACGTCGGCATGGAAGTCGCGCGTTTCGCCCGTCTTGCGTCCGGACTCGTCAAGGATGGACGCCCGTGCGCCGATGACCCGGCCGTCGTCGGACTGCAAAGCTGAAGTGACGCTGTGGTGTTCAAGCACGACGGCGCCCGCGGCCTCAGCATGCCGGGCCAACGACTCGTCGAAGCCCAGCCGCGTCCGAATCAGTCCGTATGTGGGAAAGTCTGAAACCAAGGGCCAGGGCAGCTCAATGGTGCGTCCGCCCGCAATGAGTCGAAGCCCCTTGTTACGGCGCCAGCCCTCGGATTCGGCATGCGGCAATCCGAGCTTCTGGATCTCCCGGACCGCGCGCGGGGTCAGACCGTCGCCGCAAACTTTTTCGCGGGGAAAGGAAGTCTTTTCCAGCACTGTGACATCAATGCCGGCCTGGGCGAGGTAATACGCAGCGGTGGACCCAGCAGGTCCCGCGCCAACAATCAGTACTTTCACGTCGTCCTAAATGAGTGGCACGTCAGCTGGGCTGGCTGCCGGACCGGCGCGGCTTGATCTGGCGGCGGAGCTTGGCTACGGGAACGCTTTCGCGGTGCTCGGCCGGCTTCTGCGCGCGGTGTACCGCAACGATGCCGCCGCTGAGGTTGCGGTAGGTGATGTCTGTCCAGCCTGCGTCGCTGAGCCACTGGGCCAGGTGGTCCTGGTCCGGCCAGGCGCGGATGGATTCGGCGAGGTACACGTATGCATCCGGGTTGGAGGAGACCTTGGTGGCGATGGCCGGGAGGGCGCGCATCAGGTATTCGGTATAGAGGTTGCGCCACAGCGGCACCACGGGGTGGGAGAACTCGGCGATGACGAGCCGGCCGCCGGGCTTGGTGACGCGCAGCATTTCCTCGAGGGCTTTGCGCGGTTCGACAACGTTCCGCAGGCCGAAGGAAATGGTGGAAGCGTCAAAGCTGTTGTCCGCGAACGGCAGGTTGGTGGCATCTCCGGCGATGAAGTCGATGTCCGGGCGGCGGCGTTTGCCCACTTTGAGCATGCCCAGGGAGAAGTCGCAGGCCACAACATTCACGCCTGCATCGGCGTAGGGCTCACTTGAGGTGCCCGTTCCAGCGGCGAGGTCCAGGACCTTCTGGCCCACCTTCACATCCATGGCATCCACCACGATCCGGCGCCACCGACGCGTCTGCCCCATGGAGAGGACGTCATTCACGACGTCGTATTTGGGGGCGACATCGTCAAACATCGTCGCAACTTCGTCCGGACGCTTTTCCAAGGATGCTCGGTTCACCCTGCAATTGTCTCAGACATTCAGCCGACTTTGCTGCGCTGTAGAACTCGGCTCAGGTTCTGGCGGCACGCGGGAGTACTGTTGTTCCATCATGACGAGCACGCTCCGTACCTTGACAGTCCCCCTCGATGTCGAATCATCCTCCGGGGGGCTGCCGTCGTTTCTGGTCCGGGACGACGTCCTCTGCTGGTCACGCCGCGAGGCCGGCCTGGTGGGATACGGCGAGGTGACCCGCTTCAACGTCTCAGGCCCGGAGCGCTTCCTTGAAGCCGATATCTGGTGGCGGCACCTCATTCTTGAGGCCGAGATCACCGATCACGTGGAGATTCCAGGCACTGGCCCGGTTGCGTTCGGCTCGTTCGCTTTTTCCAAGATGTCCCCGCATGTTTCCCGGCTGATCGTCCCGGAGATGGTGGTTGGCATCCGCGATGGCCGCGCCTGGGCCACCCAATTAACGTTCGACGACGTCGAGCTCACCGAGGCGGGCGTCCTCGCCGCCCTGGACCGCTGGCTCACTGAGCCCGAGCCAAACGGCGACGGCTCAGCGGCAGGAGCGTCCGACGTCGGGCTGTCACCTGACGCTTTTTCGCCCAACGGCGCGGCTGGTTACCTCAGCCGCGGTTCCCTGAGCGAAACGGATTGGATGGAGGCCGTCTCCAATGGAGTGGCGGAAATCCGCACCGGCAAGCTGGAGAAACTGGTGTTGGCGCGCGACGTCGTAGCCAACCTTCCTGCCGGCGTGAACGCTGCGGAGGTGCTTCGCCAGCTGGCGGCACGGTACCGGGAATGTTGGACGTACGGTGTTGACGGCCTGGTGGGTGCGACGCCGGAAATGCTGATCCAGGTGGAAGGCCGCACGGCCCAGGCCCGCGTGCTGGCCGGAACGTTGGATCGGCGCGACGCCGAAGGTGTAGACGGATCCCCCATGGCGTACGCCGAGCGTGTACTGGCCGGATCTGAGAAGCAGCGCCACGAGCACGAGATCGCGATTGATTCGCTGACCCGCCAGCTGGCGCCGTTTTCCGAGGCGATGAACTCCCACAGCGAGCCCTTCATTCTGGAACTGCCGAACGTGTGGCATCTGGCCTCGGATGTCAAGGCTGAGCTGGCCGATATCGAAGGTCATGTGCCCACATGCTTGGCCTTGATCAACGCCCTTCATCCGACTGCCGCCGTGTGCGGAACACCTACCTTGGTTGCCGGTGCGCTGATCCGAAAACTGGAGCATCTGGACCGTGGCCCGTACGCCGGTCCGGTGGGTTGGCTTGATGCTGCCGGGAATGGCGAGTGGGGCATCGCTTTGCGCGGCGCGGTCATCGAGGACGCCAACACGGTGCGCCTTTACGCGGGTTGCGGGATTGTGGAGGGTTCGCAGCCGGAGGCTGAGCTTGCCGAGACCTGGGCTAAATTCCGGCCGATGCTTGAGTCCCTGGGCATCCAGCGCTGAATCTGGGATCTCAGACTGGGACTCGCAGGAGGCGCTTGCATATTCGCTAAACTAGTTATCCAATAGTGAAACTTAGTTTCCTGTGATGCACATCTCAGGTTCGGCGCTACACTAAAACCGACTTAGTTCAGCATCCACTGCAACAAAAGGTAAAAAACATGCAGATCTCCCGTTCGGTTCTGTCCGGCACCAAGATGGCCGCCGTGCTCGCAGCAGGCGTCCTGGCCCTGACCGCTTGTGGCGGTGGCTCCTCCACCCCGGCAGCCTCAAGTGAATCGGGCGGCCCCAAGCTCATCAACGCCGGCAAGCTCACCGTGTGCTCGGATGTCCCCTACGAGCCCTTCGAGTTCCAGAAGGACGGCAAGATCGTCGGCTTCGATATGGACATCGCCAACGAACTGGCCAAGGACCTCAAGGCCGAACTCAACGTGGTGGACAGCTCCTTCGAAGCAATCGAGACCGGCACCGCACTGACTGGTTGCGACGTTTCCATCTCCTCAATCTCCATCACAGACGTCCGCAAGAACGTCATGGACTTCTCCAACCCCTACATGGATGACGACCTGACCCTCGTGGCTACTACGTCCTCGGGCATCAGCAACCTTGATGGCGCCAAGGGCAAGAAGGTTGGTGTCCAGCAGGCCACCACCGGCGCCCAGTATGCCAAGGACAAGGGAATCGACGCCCAGCAGTTCGAAGACTCCGGCCTCCTGGTCCAGGCCCTCAAGGCAGGCACCATCGACGCCGCCGTCGGCAACCAGTCGGTTCTGGGTTACGCCATCATGGACGATTCCAAGCTCAAGCGCGTTGAGGACTACGCAACGGGCGAGAAGCTGGGCATCTCCATCAAGAAGGGCAACACGGCCATGACTGATGCCGTCAACAAAACCCTGAAGCGCATCACCGATGACGGCACCCTGAAGAAGTTCCAGACCACCTGGTTCGGCGAGACCACCAAGAAGTAGTCCGAGCCCCGGCTCCCAAGAATCACGCAGGCGGGCCCCGCAACGATCTGTCCAGGCAGTCCGTTCGGTGCCCCAGCTGCGCAACACGAATGTGAGAACACCATGGCAATGACTACACGTCAACGAGCCAAAGTCAGTCTGAACGTCCAAGCCGGGATCTTCGTTGTGGCCGTGGCCGCTTTGATCCTCGCCGTGGATTGGAAGACCGTTGGAAACAGCGTCTTCAACTTCGCCAAAATCGGCCCGATGTTCCCCGACATCTTCCTGATCGGCCTCAAGAACACCCTTATCTACACAGCGCTTGCCTTCGTTGTGGGCCTCTCCGGTGGTCTGCTGCTCGCACTGATGAAGCTCTCCTCTTTCCCGCTGTACCGCTGGCTCGCCACCGGGTACATCGAATTCTTCCGTGGCGTCCCCGCCCTGCTGGTGTTCATCGCCTTTGGCTACGGCGTTCCCCTGGCCTTCGGCGTGCAGTGGGATGTGAACATTGTGGTCATGGTTTCCCTCGGTATGGTGGCTTCGGCATACATCGCTGAAACCCTGCGCGCAGGCCTCCAGGCTGTCCCCCGGGGACAGATGGAAGCCGCCCGCTCCCTTGGAATGCCGCACTGGCGCGCGATGGTCTCCATCGTCATTCCGCAGGCTTTCAAAATCGTCCTGCCGCCGCTGACCAACGAGGTCATCCTCCTCACCAAGGACTCCTCGCTGATCTACGTCCTGGGCCTCACCGCGTCCCAGTATGAGCTGACCAAGTTTGGCCGCGACGGCATCTCCAGCCTCGGAGCCGGGCTGACCCCGTTGCTCGTGGCTGGTGCCTTCTACCTGGTCATCACCATCCCCCTGAGCCTCCTGGCACGGAAGTTCGAAAGCCGCTCCGCGCGGGCGAATCGATAGGCAGGACAATCATGAACAACTCCAATGGGAGCACCTCTGTTCGCGCCGCTGGCGTGAATATCCAGGACCTCCGCAAATCCTACGGAAGCAATGAGGTCCTCAAGGGCATCTCGCTGAACGTGGAACCAGGTCAGGTTGTCTGCCTGATCGGCCCTTCCGGTTCCGGAAAGTCCACCCTCCTGCGCTGCGTGAACCTGCTTGAGCACCCGAATGCGGGCACCATCAACGTGGGCAAGTTCGAGGCAACCGACCCCGACGTGGACCTCAACCGCATGCGCCAAAGCGTCGGCATGGTGTTCCAGCACTTCAACCTGTTCCCCCACCTGAGCGTGCTGGACAACTGCACCATCTCCCAGATGAAGGTCCTCAAGCGGTCCAAGTCCGAGGCCGGTGAGGTAGCACGCCGCAACCTGGAGCGCGTTGGCCTTGGACACTTGGCTGACCGTTTCCCGGACCAGCTCTCCGGCGGCCARCAGCAGCGCGTGGCCATTGCCCGGGCACTGTCCATGGATCCGCAGCTGATGCTCTTCGACGAGCCAACGTCTGCCCTTGACCCCGAGACCGTGGGCGATGTCCTTGCCGTCATGCGCAAGCTGGCGCAGGAAGGCATGACCATGCTGGTGGTCACCCACGAGATGGGCTTCGCCCGCGAAGTGGCTGACCGCGTGGTCTTCATGGATGCAGGCGTCGTAGTGGAAGAAGGCCCGGCAGAACACGTCATCAGCGCCCCGACCCAGGCGCGAACCAAGGAATTCCTGCGCCGCGTGCTGGACCCGACGCACATCGACGTCGTGGAGGACTAGGTCCTTCCGGCTCGCTGACGCCGCGCATCTTCTTCAGCGCCACGCATCTTCTTCAGCGCCACGCCAACGGGAGGGCGACACCTATATATAGGTGTCGCCCTCCCGTATTTGTTGCAGCTATGAATTTGCGTGTCCTGCAGAAGCACGACGGCGGCGGGGCACCCCGGCTGTCACAAGCTCACGTTCCAGCTTGCCAACTGTCAGGTCACTCCACACCAACCGGAACACACTTCTCCCTGTGGAACGTATCGCATCTTCGCGGCTCTTCTCCTCGATCACAACCTGAGAGGGTGTCCGGCCCTTCAGGAATTCCGGTTTCAGATACTTTTCGCGGCCATCGAATTCCCCCGCCACCCTGGCGTCCTTCCAGTAATAGTCCGTATAGACGACCCCTACTTTCGTTCGAACTTCATACTGCAACTCGGGAGCAGCGAAACCGGCGAGATGCATGAGCCCCCGACAGTAGGACTCCCCCGGCGAACCTGAATTTGTAGCAGCAAATTGAACAACCGCTGCCACGCGCTTGGCGGCGGCCTTCGAATACCGGGAATCAATATTATTCAGCAGCTCATCCCTCGTTACGGGTTTGCGATGACGTCCTTGGGATAAGAGGAAATCCATGGGAACAACAGCCTCGGCAAATGGCACGGAGGCTGCGATGTCCAGTGCCGTCCTGACCCGGCCCGTCACAAGGAAACCGTTCGCTTCCTCGGCTTCCTGGAGACCATCGCTGACATAGTGCCGTCGGACGCCTGCTCTGGACCTTCCCCCGCCGGCGTAGGAGCTGAGTGCGTGAACGGGTTGTCGTCCGACGATCGTTGGAATGCCATGAATGGTGGCCGCGGAGTGGTGCGAGAACACCGTGGCGGAAGTAAATGTCTCAGCAGCAGCCGCAACACTCAGGGCATAACGCTCCCATTTCTCCAGGGCTGCCCATCTTTTCGCATCGACATAGACTCCGTGGCGGACTCTCACGAGATTCCCACTCTTCGCTGCCAACGACAGTTTGCGGGAGTCCCCGCCAATGAGGGATAAGTCCTTGGCAAGAATGAGTTTGGGTAGGGTCCGCATGGAGCATGTCTTTAGACTCGCCGGGTCAAAGAGGAGGGCTTGGTGGCCGTATGTGGAAATCTCATCGCACCCTTCCGGATGCATGCGGCCACCCTCACGGGATCCGCCACCCGTGCGGACTCCGGCACGACACTCGAACTGCCTGCTGACACATATGCCCGCTAGTGACACCCATATCCAAGTGTCACCTGTACGTTTGAGCAGCGGGGAGACATGTATGTGGCGTGGGCGAATTTGGGTGGCGTGGAACCCCGGCTAGCCTGCCGTCAGCACCTTGCCCACGGCACCCGAGACTGCTTCCTTGATGCGGGCATGAAGTCCCCGCAGGCCTGCCCGGTCCACGCGCACCTCCACAATGGTGCGTCCCTTCAGCGGCGACTTAAGCGCCTCCGCGAGTTCCGCCGTCGTACTTACCGCCTGATGTCCGACGCCGTAGGCCGCCGCGAGTGCCGCGATGTCCACTGAGTGTGGGGTTCCGAAGAGGCGTTCGACGGCGGTGCCGTAGGCTCCCGAGTCCTCCACCGCGCCGTGTTCGAGGAGGCTGAAGATGGCGCCGCCGGAGTCGTTGAGGACCACGATCCGGAGATCCGGGACGGGTTCCCCGTGGCCGAGAAGCAGTCCGCCGGCGTCGTGGAGGAAGGTGACGTCGCCCAGGAGAAGTGTAGTTTCGCGTCCGCTGCCGAGGGCAATTCCGGTGGCCGTGGCGATGGTGCCGTCGATGCCGGCAAGGCCCCGGTTGGCGTAGACGGTGGCGATGGGGTCGGGGTGCGGTTGGCCGGCGAGGTCGACGTCGCGGATGCCGTTGGAGGATCCGAGGACCAATTTGCCGCGCGAGTGCTCCCAGACAGTGGCTCCGACGGAAGGACCGTTGGCAGCCGATTCCCCGGCCAATATTCCGTCCAAGGCATGTTGGGCGGCAGCCCCGGCCAAGAGCCAGGAATCCAGCCAATCGCCTGAGCCCTGGCCGGCAAACCTGGCCAACTCAGGGAGGGTTTCGATGGGTGTCTCGCGGCGACGGCCCGCCTCGTACCAGGCCACGGGGACCGGCTGGTAGATGGCGGATTCGACGGTGGGACGAGCCAACAGCGCGGCCACCGGTCGGGAAAGGGTGGCCCTGCCGAACAGGACCACGCGCTCAATCGGTGTAGCCGAGTCCGGGCCGAAGTGCTCCAGCAGAACCCGGTATGGGCCCACGGCATTGGGGCCGAAACGCGCGTTGGATGAAGGTTCGGCAAGCAAAGGAAGGCCGTGCGCGCGTGCGAAGGCCTCGGCCACGGGACCGGCATCATGGCCTGCGAGAACCACGGTGCGTCGCTCGGCGAGCGCGTTCGAAGCCGCTGGGAGATCCAGTGCCTGGGGACCGGCGTCGTAATGGAACACGCTGTGACCAGCCGCAGTGGGAAGGGCATCGCCCGCGCTTGGAACCAACGGGTCGCGGAAGGCGAGATTCACCTGCACCGGGCCCGGCGGCGTGTCCTCGAGGGCACCGGTGGCGGCATACAGCGCAGTGGCAACTGCCCGTTGAGGGCTGTCCCCCGCGGCGACGTCGACGGCGAAGCGAACGTGATCGCCAAACAAGTCCAGTTGGGTTGTGGTCTGGTTCGCGCCGGTACCGTGAAGCTCCTCGGGCCTGTCCGCGGAGACGACCACCAGCGGCACAGCTGAGTGGTTGGCCTCCATCACGGCGGGCAGCAGATTCCCGACGGCGGTCCCCGAGGTTGTCAGGACGGCGGCGGGCGCTTCGGTTGCGAGGGCGAGACCCAATGCCGTGAACCCTGCATCCCGTTCGTCGATCCTGACATGGAGGAGAACTTTGCCCGCCGCTTCTGCCTCGGCGAGGGCGTAGGCCATGGGTGCAGAACGCGAACCCGGCGCCACCACCACGTGCCGCACACCACCGTCGAGCAATGCCGTAACGGCGATTCTGGCGGCGGCGATGGATGTCAGAGAGTCCTGGGAAGTCACCATTCCAGTCTATTGGCGTCCACCCGCCCCCAATCCTTCTCCCACATCCAACGGCCTTCCACGGGATCCTCTCGCACATCCAACCGGCTTCCACCGGATGCTCTCGCACATCCCACCGCCTTCCACCGGATCTTGTCGCACATCCAACCGGCTCCCACACGATGCTCTTCCACATCCAACCGGCCTCCACCGGATTGCGGTCGTATGGTTTTGTGAGACAGCTTGATGGGAGCTTCAGTTCAGATGACCACGCCCAGAAGAAAATACGATGCGGCTTTCCGTGAGGATGCTGTGCGGCTTGTTTTGTCCACGAACCGGTCGGTGAAACAGGTGAAACAGGTCGCCGAGG